>CANISR010000115.1 GCA_947470105.1 Fidelibacterota bacterium
CGCGCCATGGAATCCTACGGCCAGTCCAAACTCGCCAACGGCCTGTACGCCCGTTCGCTGGCGCGCAAAGGGATATCCGCCAATTCCCTGCATCCCGGTGTTATCGCCACAAACATCTTCAGCACATTGCCGCCGCTGATCGGCGGGATGGTTGCGCTGTTCGGGCGGTTGATCATGAAAAGCGTGGCGGCCGGTGCTGCGACGACCTGCTACGTCGCAACTGCGCCGGCGCTCGAAGGAGTCGCCGCAGTCTATTTCAAAGACTGCAATCCGGCTGTGCCGCATCCCAACGTGGAAAACGACGCGCTCGCGGACCGGCTCTGGAAGGTCTCCGAGGGTTTGACGCGGCCATATTTTTATCCGGAGTCCGGGACCGGGAGATAAGTGTGGTGCCCCGTAGCTATAGCCGCTCAAGCCGGTATCTCGATGTGATCCGGAGGCAGGCCGGCGTGATAGCGATCGTAGATAGCGGCATAGGCGGCCTCGAGGTGGCGGGTGGACAGTAGGGTGTCAAACAGCGGCGTGGTGAGGCGATTCCGCTCCAACCGGGCGCGTAGGGCGGCGAATTTTGCGGGGTGCGTCGCAAGGTCGACGGCGAGCGCTTCGTAGTCTTCTTGCGTGGTGGTCGCGAGCTCCGGCAGGCCGATAGCGTGGAGCAGGCTGCCCGCGACGCGGCCGCAGAAGGATTGACCCATGCGCGTGAGGACCGGCAATCCCGCCCACAGGGCGTCGCTCGACAGCGTATGGGCATTGAGAGGCAGCGTGTCGAGGAAAAGGTCCGCTGTGCGGTAGCGTGCCAAGTAATCGGCGTGCGTGGGCATGCGGCTCGCGAAAATCAGTCGGCTCGCGTCAACGCCGCGCTTTTCGGCCTCGTTGCGCAGGTTGGCGGTGGCAAGCGAGTTCTCCTCGATCAGCCACAGCACGCTCCCCTCGACCTGCCGAAGTATCCGCATCCAGCCGCCGAACGTTTCGGGCGCAATCTTGTAGGCGTTATTGAAGCAGCAGAACACGAAGCCGCACTCCGGCAGCCCCAACTCGACCCGGGTGAAGGTCTTGTCGGCTATGGCGCGCTTGGAGTCGTTGACCTGGTAACTGTGCGGCAGGATCACGACCTTCTCGCGGTAGTGCGGCCTCGCCTCCGCCGGGATTGTGATGGCGTCGGCGATGATGTAGTCGAAGTAGTCCGTGCTCATGCTGGCCGGATAGCCGAGATAACCGATCTGTAGAGGCGCGGCGCGTTCGGCGAAAATGTCCGGCCGCCCGTCCTGTGTCAGGCCGACGAGGTCGATCGCAATGTCGATTTCGAGCTCTCGCGACAGTCGGGTGACGTCCAGATCACTCATAGGTCGGACATCGATGAACTCGTCGAATGCCGCCGCGACGCGGGCGCGCATTGCGTCGCCGGTGTCGGGGCCGAAGGAGAATCCGATCACCTCGAATTTGTCGCGGTCGTGGCTCTCGAACAGCCCGACCCCCAGGTGCGACACCGGGTGCACGCGGAAGTCCGGTGAGTAATAGCCGAGCCGGATCTTATCCTTGTACGCGCGCCGCGTCAGGGGGCCGAGGATGCCGCGCGCAGAATTGATGGCTGTCGCGGCGACCGCCGCCTGTAAAGCAGGAGAATCGAGGAGCGCCAAGGCCGGGAAGGGGGTTGATGCCCTGGCCCCGCGCCGGAGCGTGTCTTCGAGGGCCGTGATGTCGGCGTCGTAGGTGCTCCAGTCGCAAATCCAGTGCTTGGCGTGCATCGCGATGCCCAGCAGGACAGTGTAGGTCGGTGCGAGGGCCAGCGCCTTCTCATAGTCCGCGATGGCAGCCTGGTACTGCTTGCGCGCGAGGTGGACATGAGCACGGCTTGCGTAAGCCGGCGCCCACTCTGGCCTAGCGGCGATGGCTTGGCTGTCGCTGGCGATGGCGGCGTCGAACTGGAACATTTCCCACAGCACGTTGCCGCTGTTGGCGAGCGCCTCGGCGTGGTCCGGGTCCAGGGTGACAGCCTTGGTATAACTCGCGAGCGCGGCTTCCGGCTGCCGCTGCATCTGTAGCGCCGCGCCCATATTGGCATGGGCCTGGGCGTGGTCAGGGTTTTGGGCAATGGCAGCGTTGCAAGCGGCGATGGCCTCGTCGAACCGCGCGAGCCTGAGCAGCGCTCCGCCTCGATTGGCGTGCGCCTCGGCGTAGGCCGGGTCGATGGCGATGGCCTGGTCGTAGCTCGCGATTGCATCTTCGAACTGACCGAGGGCGTCGAACGCGTAGCCGCGGTTGGAGTAAGCCGCGGCGTAGCGCGGGTTAACAGCTACGGCGCTGGTGTAGCTGTCGACGGCTTCGGCCACGCGTTTCGCCGCCAGGAGCGCATTGCCGCGGTTGAACAAGGCTTCGGCGTAGCGGGCATCGATGGCGATGGCGCGATCGTAGCTGGCCACCGCGTCGTCGAATTGCCGCAGTTCCTGGAAGGCGTTGCCGCGGTTTGCATAGGCGCCGGCGAAGTCCGGCTTGAGGGCGATGGCTGTATCGAAGCTGGCAATGGCTGCCTGCGGGCGTTTCTGCATGAGCAGCGCGGTGCCGCGGTCGGCATGGGCTTCGGCGTAATTCGGATTGATAGCGATGGCATTGTCATAGGCCGCGATCGCGTCGTCCAGGCGCATCAGCGCCAGCAGTGTAGCGCCGCGGCTATGATGGGTGGGTGCTAGCGCAGGATCGAGGGCGATGGAGCGATCATAGCTGGCGACGGCCGCGTCGAACTCCCCCAGCGCTTTGAGTGCGCTGCCGTGGTTGGCAAGGGCCTGCGCGCTGCCGGCGTGGATTGCCAGGGCCTGACTGATCAGCGCCGCGGCGTGCTGGGGGTGGCCGCACTGGAGCGCGACGACGCCCAGTAGGTGCAGGGCGTCGAAATTGCGCGGGTCGAGGGCGAGCGCTTGGCGGTAGAAATCCTGCGCTTGCGCGAAATCGCCGCCCAAGTGGTGGGACATAGCTTGGTTCAGGAGCCCACGTGCATGGTCGGGGCGCGCGTCTTCAGTGGTCACGGGCGGCAATCCTAGGGTTCAGGCGTCAGCTCAAGCGGTTTTCACGCCCTTCATCATCGCATCCCAGCGCTTCTGCAATTGTTTGGGCGAGAGTTTCTCGATCTGGTGCATCACATGCCAAGTGTGCCCGAAGGGGTCGATGATCGCGCCGGCGCGGAAGCCGTAGAACTGGTCCTCCACCGGCCGGACGACCTTGGCTCCGGCGGCCACCGCCTTGGCGACGAAAGCGTCGGCGTTCTTGACGCCGAGGGACAGACGCGAAGACATCAGGCCGCTCGGCGCTGCCGTGCCCCACTCCGGGTAGGGATCAGACATCATGACCGATGAATCGCCGATCTTGATTTCCGCATGACCGATGCGACCTTTCGGGTCGGTGAGGCGGAATGATTCCTTGGCGCCGAAAGCCCTGACGTAGAAGGCCAACGCGGCAGTGCATCTATCGACGACGATATAGGCCGTGACCGTGTGACTGCCTTTCGGTACCGGCGGCACTTTGGTCTTCTTGGCTTTGGCTTTCGGCTTGGCTTTAGTTTTGCGCTTGGCGGCCATGGGACGTCTCCCCTGAAAAAAGCGCTATCCTAATCCCGGCCAAAAGACTCGCCTAGCCGCCGATGAGGGCCAAATATTCTTCTTCCGTGACGACCTTCACGCCCAGGGCCTCGGCTTCCTTGAGCTTCGAACCGGCGCCGGGGCCTGCCACCACCAGGTCGGTCTTCTTGGACACCGAGCCCGCCACTTTGGCGCCCAGGGACTGGGCCTTGGCTTTGGCTTCACTGCGGCTGGTGGCGACAAGGGTGCCGGTGAACACCACGATCTTGCCGGCGATGGGCGAGTCGCCCAGGGCGGGCGCCACGAAGGGCTCGATGGTCAGTTCCTTGTCGAGGGCCGTGAGAATGTCGCGATTGTGCTTTTCGGCGAAGAAGGCAACCACGTCCGTCGCCACCGAAGGTCCGATCTGCTCGATATTGGTGAGATCGCGGTAGGCGTCGGACGCTTCATCCTTGGCTGCGATCATAGCGTCGCGCCAGGCGTCGTAAGTTCCATAGGCATGGGCGAGCAGGCGGGCGGTGGCCTGGCCCACCTGGCGAATGCCGAGGGCGAAGATGAACCGCTCCAGCGGCACAGTGCGGCGGTGTTCGATGGCCAGAAACAAGTTGTCGACAGACTTCTCGCCCCAGCCCTCCCGTTCCATCAACTTGGTTTTGCCGTCGCGTTTCTGAAGGGTGAACAGTTCGGCGGGGTTCTTCACCAAGCCGTCCGAGAAAAAGGCTTCGATATGTTTTTCGCCCAGGCCTTCAATATCAAAGGCGTCGCGGGACACAAAATGCCGGATACGCTCCACGGCCTGGGCCGCGCACGTAAGCCCGCCGGTGCAGCGGCGTACTACCTCGTCCGGTTCGCGCACCGCCTGGCTTTTGCATACCGGGCATTTATCGGGGAAGACGAAGGCGTGGCTGCCCTTGGGCCGTTTGTCGGTGCGTACCTCCACCACCTGCGGAATGACGTCGCCGGCGCGCTGGATGATGACGGTGTCGCCTTCGCGGATGTCCTTGCGGGCGATTTCGTCTTCGTTGTGCAGCGTGGCGCGCCCCACCATCACGCCGCCTACGTTGACCGGCGTGAGATGAGCCACCGGCGTCAATGCGCCGGTGCGGCCTACTTGAATCTCGATGCGCTCCAACTTCGTCTCGGCCTGCTCGGCGGAGAACTTGTGGGCGATGGCCCAGCGCGGCGCGCGGCTGACGAAGCCCAGGCGCCGCTGCCAGGCGAGGCTGTTGACGGCGTAGACCATGCCATCGATGTCATAAGGCAGGCCTGCGCGGTCTTCGCCGAGCTTGGTATAGGCGGCGATCATCTCGGGCACCGATTCGCAGACTTTGGTGCGGTCATTGACCGGGAAGCCCCAGGCTTTGAGCTGTTCCAGGAACTCCATCTTGGTGTCCCAAGACTTGCCTTCAAGCGGGCCCTCAAGGGCGCCCCAGGTGTAGGCGAATATCTTCAGGGGCCGGCTGGCTGTGATTTTGGAATCAAGCTGGCGCAGGGACCCGGCAGCGGCGTTGCGCGGGTTGGCGAAGACCTTGGCGCCCTTGGCCGCCTGAGTGGCGTTGAGTTTTGCAAAATCGCCTTTGGTCATGTAGACCTCGCCGCGGATCTCGATCAGGGCCGGGGCCTTGCCTTTGAGCTTCAGCGGCATGGCGCTGATGGTCTTGATGTTGGCGGTAATGTCCTCGCCCTCGGCGCCGTCACCACGGGTGGCAGCGACCGTAAGCAATCCTTCCTCATAGCGCGCCGAAAATGACAGGCCGTCGATCTTGGGCTCGGCGGTGACCTCGACGACGGCGTCGTCCGGCAGGGTCAGGAACCGGCGAATGCGGTCGATAAAGTCGGTGACGTCCTCGTCGCTGAAAGCGTTGCCCAGGGACAACATCGGCACCGCATGCGTCACTTTGCGGAAACCGGATGAGACCGCGGCGCCCACCCTGCGATTCGGGCTGTCGTCGCGAATCAGCTTCGGAAAGCGCGTTTCGATGGCGGTGTTGCGGGCGCGGAGCGCGTCATAGGCCGCGTCGGTGACGGCGGGCGCGTCCTGCTGATAGTAGGCGTCGTCGTGGGCCTTGATCTCGGCCGCCAGGCGCTTCAACTCGGCCGCGGCCTGCTTCTCCGTGAGGTCCGCGACATCATCCGCTTTGGTCTTGGATGCCTTGGCCTTGGTCACGACGCCGCACTCATCAGTTTGGTGGCCGCCGCCCTGGCTTCGTCGGTGACTTTCTCGCCGGCCAGCATGCGGGCGATCTCTTCCCGCCGCGCGGTGGCGTCGAGTTCGTCAACGCGGGTCGTCGTGGTGCCGCCTTTGCTTACCTTGCTCACCCGCCAGTGATGATCGCCCCGCGCCGCTACCTGGGGTGCGTGGGTGACGACCAGGACCTGCACATCTTTCGCTAAGCGGGCGAGACGTTCGCCGACAGCATTGGCGGTGGCGCCGCTGACGCCCGCGTCCACTTCGTCGAAGATCAGCGCCGCGCGGTCCTGGGTGCCGGCGAGCACGACCTTCAGCGCCAGCATGAAGCGCGCCAGTTCGCCGCCCGAGGCGATCTTGTCCAGGGGCCCCGGTGGCGTACCGGGGTTGGTGGCTACCTCGAACGCTACGCGGTCGAGGCCATGCTGGTTCCAGGCGGCTTCGGGCTTGGGCGCCACCACGGTGCGGAACGTGGCTTTGTCCAGCTTCAGGGGCGCCAGTTCCTTGGCCATCTGCTTGTCGAAGGCTGTGGCGGCGGCGATGCGCGCCTTGCTCAACACGCCGGCGGCTTGTTCATAGGCCAAGCGGGCGGTCTTCTCGGCGCCGGCGAGACGTTTGATGTCTCCCGCGCCGGTATCGAGTGCGGCGAGCTTGGCCTTGAAGCTATCGCGCAGAGCGGCGAGGTCATCGACCGCGCAGCCGTGCTTGCGGGCTGCCGCCTTGAGGGCGAACAGCCGTTCCTCGGCCCGCTCCAGGGCGGCGGGGTCGGCGTCCATATCCGCTTCGGCCCGGTCCAGTTCGCGCATGGCCTCGCCGGCTTCGATGGCGGCCCGCTCGAAGGCCTGCACCAGAGGATCGAGGCGGCCTTCCGCCTGAGCGGCCACCCGGTTGATTCGCACCAGACCCGTGCGCAGCGCGTTCTCCACGTCGGTGGTGTCGGCCACTGCGGCACGGGCTTCGGCCAGGGCCTTGGTGATAGCCTCGCCGTGGCGCATGACGGCGCGGGTGGCGGCCAGTTCCTGCTCCTCGCCGGGCTGCGGCGCCAGTTGCTCCAGCTCCTTGGCATGGTGGCGCAGGGTTTCTTCTTCGGCCACTGCCGCAGCCAGCAGGTCCTGCGCGGCCTTCAGGGCCGCCCCGGCCGCGCGCCACGCTGTCCAGGCGGCGGCGCAGGCGACATCGGGGGCAGCGCCTTTGGCGGTGGCGGCGCGGTAGGCGTCCAGGGCGGCCATATGCGTCGAGGGGTCCAGCAGGCCATGGGCTTCGAACTGGCCGTGCACCTCCACCAACTGTGCGCCGAGATTGCGCAGCAGGCTGACGGTTACGGGCTGGTCGTTGACGAAGGCCTTGCTGCGGCCGTCGGCGCTCAGGGTCCGGCGCAGCACGATGGAATCATCATCGGCGGCGAGGTCCTGTTCGGCGAGCATCGCGAAGGCCGGGTGCTTCCGCGGGAGCGCGAAAGCAGCACTGACGGAAAGCTTGTCGGCGCCTTTGCGGATCAGGGCTGCATCGGCGCGGCCGCCCAGGGCCAGGCCGAGCGCATCGAGGACAATGGATTTACCGGCGCCGGTTTCGCCTGTCAGCACGCACAGGCCGCCGGCGAAGGCGATGTCCAGCCGGTCCACGGTCACTACGTCGCGGATGGACAACTCGGTCAGCATGTTGTGTGTCCGAGGAGGGAGTCCAGAGAACTGCCCTTACGGGCGCGAGGCTTCCTGTTTGACGGTGTTGGCTTCGCGGGTGATCACCGCCTTGCCCTCGGGCTTCACGTCGGCAAGCGCCGGGGTCTGCGCGCCGCCGGCCAGGGCATAGGCGTCGCGATACCAGTCGGTGGACGGATAGTTGAAGCCGAGCACAGCCGCGCTCTTGTGGGCCTCACTGGACAGGCCGAGCGCGGTGAAGGCCTCGGTGAGGCGATAGAGGGCTTCCGCCACGTGGCTGGTGGAGCCGAACTGATCCACCACCACCTTGAAGCGGTTGATGGCGGCCAGGTACTGGCGGTTATGCACATAGAACCGGCCGATGCTCATCTCGCGGCCGGCGAGGTGGTCGCGCACCAGATCGATCTTGAGGCGCGCGTCGCGGCCGTAGGGTGAGTCGGGGAAGCGCGAGATCACGTCCTCGAGGGCGTCGAGGGCCTTGGCGGTCTGGTCCTGGTCGCGGCGGATATCGGCGATACGTTCGTAGGAGCACAGGCCCTTCAGGTAATAGGCATAGGCGATGTCGCGGTTGCCCGGGTGCACCTGGATGAAGCGGTCGAGGCGGGTGATGGCTTCGTCGTACTGATCGGCGCGGTAATAGGCGTAGGCCGACATGAGCATGGCCTTGGTCGACCACACCGAATAGGGATGCTGGCGCTCCACTTCGTCGAAGTGCTTGCCGGCGTCGGTGAAGCGGCCGTTGTCCACGTAGGACACCGCTTTGCTGTAGATTTCGTAGACCGACTGCTCCTTGTACTCGAGCTCCTTCTTGTCGGAATTACAGGCGGCCAGCCCCAACGCGAGGGCGGCCACGACGAGGAGACGCAGAGGGGAAAACGGGGCGGACGAACGCACGGGCCTACTGGCCTCCAAACCGGTCAAATCAAGGGGCGTAGATATACCATCCTCGAAGGAATTAAAGCAAAAGCGGGGATTAAAGCAAAACCCGCCACGCTATTAACGTGGCGGGTTTGAAAGGCTTAAGAAACTGCGGTTTAGCGCGCTGTGGCGGCGCGCCGGACCTTGGACCGGGCCTCGCCGACGTAGGCGAGGGGAGCGGGTTGATCCAACCACGGCGCGTGTGCCGCCGGTTCCTGCCACATATCCACCATCTCCCAGCACGAACGGTCGGCCTGGACCTGGCGCATGAGGCGGGCGGTGTCGGCGTGACTGGAGCAGCGGCCGATGAAGTGGCCGATGATCGGATGGCCGGTGAGATAAAGGTCACCCACGGCGTCCAGGGCCTTGTGGCGCACGAACTCGTTGTCGTGGCGCAGGCCCTCTTCGTTGAGGATGCGGTCGCCGTCGACGACGATGGCGTTGGACAGGCTGCCGCCGCGGGCCAGGCCGGCTTCGCGGAGAGCTGTGACGTCGGACAGCAGGCCGAAGGTGCGGGCGCGGCTGATCTCGGTCTTGAAGGTGTCGCGCTCGACGGTGAAGGAGCAGGTCTGGCGGCCGATGGCGGGCGCCCTGAAGTCGATGTGGAAATCCACCCGCAAGCCATCGGGCCACGGGCCCAGGGCCACCATTTTGTTGCCCTGGATAAGGCTGTGTTGTTTCAGGATGCGCATGGCGCGGCGCGGCGCATCAAGTTCGGCCACACCTGCGCATTCGATCAGGAACGCGAAGGGCGCGGCGCTGCCGTCCATGGCCGGCACTTCCGGGCCGTTGAGCTCGACAATGGCGTTGTCGATCTCGAGGCCATAGAACGCCGACATCAGGTGTTCGACCGTGGCGATGCTGATCCCGTTCGCATCTGCGAGAACTGTGCACATACGTGAGTCGGCGACATTGGCCCAGGTGGCCTTCACCATGGTGCCGCCGCCGATCAGATCCACGCGCTTAAAAACGATGCCTGTATCCGGACCGGCCGGATGCAATCGCATCGCAACACGAACGCCGGTATGAAGGCCGACGCCGGTGCAGCTGATGGAGGTCTTGAGGGTCTTCTGAAGAACGGGTCTACGGTCGTCTACGGAAGTCGCATTACCGACGGGCGCGCTATAAGCGCCTGGGCTGCTAACGTCAAAAGTCATTCGTCACCGATCTATCTGCTGGCGTCGTCACAGCGGTGCCCTCCGCCCTGGCGAAGCCATGGTTCGGTAGCAACCCCCGATACCCGTATTCAATCGTAATTTTTACAAATTGTTCCGCTTTGACAAGGTAAAAATTATGGTCCCCCAATATTTTGTGGGGTACCCCACCCCCTGAAGCCCAAGGTTCCTGCCCCCTCCAAGGGTTTTTCTACCGGCACGTGATAATGGCCGCGGTGGGTTTCCCACCCACAGCGCTACACCTTTTAAGGGTGTAATTCCTCGTTTTCTCCCCAAGAAGGTTCCTCGGGAGCGCGCTGTGGCGTCGCACCGCTGGCCGGCTCATGTAATCTGCCCCGGGGTTACCTGGGGAGGGGCCGTGACGCCTCAAAGTCTGTTGCTGAGCGTGCTGGCCTACTTCGGCCTGCTCTACGCCGTCGCCTGGCGCACCTCCCGGGGGGCCAGGAACGCCGACTTTTTCGTGGGCAACCGGACCAGCGCCTGGCCCCTGGTGGCCTTCGGCATGATCGGCACGGCCTTGTCGGGGGTCACTTTCATCAGCGTGCCCGGGTCCGTGGGCAACGACGGGTTCACCTACCTCCAGGTGGTCATCGGTCAAACGATCGGATACGGCATCGTCGCCTTCGTCCTGCTGCCGCTCTATTACCGCCTGGGGCAGGTGTCCATCTACGCCTGGCTGGCGCGTCGTTTAGGTGACTGGGGCTGGCAGACGGCGGCAGTGTTTTTCATCATCTCACGCACGCTGGGAGCCACCGCCCGCCTGTATCTGGTCATTCGCATCCTTCAGGACATCAGCTTCGACAGCCTGGGCGTGCCCTTCGCCGCCAGCACCTTCGCCATCATCGGCATGATCATGCTCTACACTTGGCGCGGGGGCGTGAAGACCATCGTCTGGACCGATACCCTGCAAACCGCGGGCATGCTGTTCGGCTTGGCGGCCTGCATTGTGTTCGTGCTCCAGGCTCTGCCCATGGCGACCCACGATGCCTTCGCGCGCATCGACGACATGGGCCTCATGCGCGTCTGGGGCACGGAACCAACGGCCCGGGATTTCTGGCTCAAGCAAGTGGTGGCGGGCATCGCCATCGGTCTGGCGATGACAGGAATGGACCAGGAGCAGATGCAGAAGAACATCTCGGTGCGCACGCTGAAGGATTCCCAGATCAACATGATGGTCACCGGCTTCGCCATGATGGCGGTGGTGACCGCGTTCCTGGTGCTGGGCGCACTGATGACCTTGTTCGCCCAAGTGAACGGCCTGGAGGCCCGCGGCGACCGGCTATTCCCCGCGGTGGTGATGGGTTACCTGCCGGCGGGGCTGCAGTTGGTATTCGTGATCGCGCTGATCTCCGCGCTGTTCCCCAGCGCCGACGGCGCGCTCACCGCGCTCACTTCATCCTGCTGCAACGACGTGCTGCGGTTCGAGCAGCGCACCGACCTCGATGAGTCGGCGCGCACGCGCCTCAGGAAGCGCGTTCATCTCGGCTTCGCCGCGCTGTTCGTGGCGCTGACGGTGGTGTTCCGCTGGATCGACGATCCCAGCATGATTGGATTAATCCTGAAAATCGCCGCCTACACCTACGGCCCGCTGTTCGGCCTGTTCGCCTGCGGCCTGCTCTCCCGCCGCCCCGCGCAAGGCCCGCTGATCGCCGTAGCTGCGCTGACCGCACCCGTGCTGTGCATTGTGCTGGATGCGATGCAGCCGCGGATTTTCACGACCTACCGCATCGGGTTGGAGATGCTGCTGGTGAATGCGGCCGTGACGTATGCCTTGCTGTGGATCGCGGCGCGGGTGAGACCGGCCTCCGTCTGACACTCAAGCCTGAGTGTGACTAGCGGGCCCCGCGCTCTACCTATCCTTAAATATCGGCGCCCGCTTTTCGATAAACGCCGTCATGCCTTCCTTCTTATCTTCCAGGCTGAAGATCGATTGGAACGTACGGCCTTCGAACAGCAGGCTTTCGGCCAGGCTGCTTTCATAGGCGCGCCCGACGCACTCCTTGGCCATCATCAGCACGGGCAATGACATGCTGGCGATCTTGGTGGCCGCGGCCAGCGCTTCTTCCATCAATTTATCCGCGGGCACCACGCGGCTGACCAGGCCGGCGCGTTCCGCCTCTGCGGCGTCCATCTGGCGGCCGGTGAGCACCATATCCATTGCTTTAGCTTTGCCGATGAGGCGTGTAAGGCGCTGGGTGCCGCCGGAACCGGGGATCACGCCGAGCGTGATTTCGGGCTGGCCGAATTTGGCGGTGTCGGCGGCGATGATGAAGTCGCACATCATGGCGAGTTCGCAGCCCCCGCCCAGGCAATAGCCCGCCACCGCCGCGATCACCGGCTTCCGCGCCTTGGCGGTGCGCTGCCAGCTGCCGACAATGTAGTTGGGCACGTAGGTGTCGATGTGGTCGCGGGTGACCATTTCCTTGATGTCGGCCCCAGCCGCAAAAGCCTTCTCGCTGCC
>CANISR010000116.1 GCA_947470105.1 Fidelibacterota bacterium
CGATGGGTTCCACGGCGGCCGAAAAGCCCTTGGAGGTGAGCTTCAGGTATTCGACCGCTTCCTTGCCGTTTTTGCACTTCTGGACGCGGGTGAAACCCAGGCGTTTCAGGCTGTTGACCAGGATATCGAGCATGTACTCGTTATCCTCGACCACCATGATCGAGATACGGTCCTGACCGACGTCATCTTTGTCTTTATTCAGCGACATATGTGCCTGGTCTTGGCGCCTGGCCCCGGGCGCCGCTGCCCGGAAACTCTTGGAAAGATTGAGAACTACCCGAGCCACCCGGGGGGCTCAAGTCTAACTTACCCAAAAACCAGTGGGCAGAATACAACCAGTGGTTATGTGAGTGCTTCAAAGAGTCAGGCAATCGGCGAAGATCGCCGGATCCACGTTGCCGCCCGACACGACCACGAGAGTCGTCCGGCCGGCGGTGTCATGCAATCCCGCCAGGACCGCAGCGAGGCCAACGGCGCCGCCGGGTTCCACCACCAGCTTCAAGGTCCTGAAGGCGTAGCCCATGGCGTGGCGCACCTGGTCGTCGGTGACGGCATAGCCGCCCGCGAGGGCCTTACCGTTGATCGCCCAGGTAATCTCGCCCGGCGTCACCGCCAGCAGCGAATCACACAGTGCCGCGGCCAGGGATGCGTTGCGCTCGCGCTTGCCCGCGGCGACCGAGCGCTTGTGGTCGTCGTAGCCTGCGGGTTCGACGGTGTAGACCTTGGCCTCGGGGTTGAAGTGATGAACCGCGAGCCCGACGCCCGCGATCAGTCCGCCGCCGCTCGCCGGCGCCAGGGCGCTATCGACGCGGTGCCCTAGGGCCGCGGCTTGCATCATGGCTTCCCGCCCCAGCGTGCCCTGGCCGGTGAGGATGTATGGGTCGTCGTAGGCCGGCACGATCACGCGCCCGGCGCTCACACGGCGCGCGATCTCCTCGCGGTCTTCGGTGATGCGGTTGTAGGTGATGACTTCGGCGCCGTAGGCCTTGGTGTTGGCCAGTTTGATGGCCGGCGCGTCCGACGGCATGATGATGGTAGCCTTGAGACCCAGGATCTTGGCGGCAGCCGCCACGCCCTGGGCATGGTTGCCCGACGAAAACGCCACCACGCCGGCGGCTTTTTGCTCCGGCGTCAGTTGCAGCAGCCGGTTGAAAGCGCCTCTGAATTTGAACGAGCCGGTGCGCTGGAGGGATTCGGCCTTGAGCAGCACCGTGCCCTTGACCAGGGCGTCCAGGTCCGGGGACCGCAGCAGCGGTGTCACAATTGTGTGGCTGGCGATCCGCTGGGCGGCGGCTTCAATGTCGGCAAAAGTCGGAAGGGGGGCAGTCACTTACGGTCCTCCTGGTTGTACGCGGGACGCGAGTTCGCCAAGGGTTTTACCACAATTGGGAACTTCGGCGTCCGGGTGATATAGGGTGCCGCCATGTTCGCGATTTCCTCCCTGCCCACCCGCATATTCGCGCGGGTGGCTCTCCTGTTGTGCCTGGCTGTTCCGCTCGGATTTGGGGCCCTGGCGCTGGCTTTAGGCCAGGATGCCAATTGGGATCTCAGAAACTACCATTGGTACAATCCTTACGCTTTCCTGACCGGGCGCCTGCACACGGATTTCGCCGCCTCCACGCCCTATAACCCGGCGCTGGATGTTCCGCTCTACCTTGGCGCCACACTGCTCTCCGCCAAGGTGTTCTCATTTATCCTCGGCACCATCCACGGTCTCAACTACGTCCTGCTTTATCTTCTGAGCCGCGCCGTGCTGGCGCCACTTGCCGAGCCGCGCCGCACCTGGTCGGCGGCGGCCATTGCCATCGTCGGCATTGTCGGCGGCGGGCACATCGGGCTGGTCGGCACCAGCTTCCACGACAATGTGGTGAGCCTCGCCGTGATCGGCGCCATGCTGATCGTGGTCAGCGCACCCGCGGATGTTTTTCGCGGCATGTCGCGGAGCGCCTATGTACGGGTAGGCTTGGCCGGCCTGCTGCTTGGGGTCGGTGTCGGCCTCAAACAGCCGACCATCACCTTTGCGGTGGGGCTGTGTTTCGCCTTCCTGCTGGCCGGCGGCACGTTCTGGCGGCGCATGTTCCTGGCCTTCTGGTTCGGCATCGGCATCACCACAGGCATCGGACTTTCCTGCGGCTTCTGGATGCTTCATCTGTGGCGCGAATACCAGAACCCGCTGTTTCCGTATTTCAACAACATCTTCAAGTCGCCTCTGGGACTGAACGCCGCCAACCGCGACATGGCCTACGTGCCGAAGACACTGCTCGACGCGGCGATCTTCCCGCTCCGGTTCAGCTTCGAATCCCGGCGGGTGGGCGAGATCGAGTTTCGCGACCTGCGGATTCTCGGCGCCTACCTGGTGCTGCTGGCGACGCCGATTATCTTTTACTCGCGCCGCGCAGCGGCCGCTGTGATCCCGGCGGTTGACGGTGTCGCCGCCCGCTATGTCATTGCGGCGGCGGCGCTGTCCTACGTCGTATGGGTGCCGCTGTTCGGCATTTACCGCTACATCATTCCCCTGGAAATGCTAGCGCCCTTGGCGGCGGTTGCGGCCATCGCCCTGTGGCCCATGAGTTTGCGCCTGCGCGCCACGATTGCCGGCGCACTGCTGGTGCTCGTCACCGTTACCGCCCAGCCCGGGAACTGGATCCGCCTTCCGGCCTGGACGGAAAAGATGATCGAAGTGAGCGTGCCGCCGCTCCCCGCCGATACTATGGTGCTGCTGGTGGGCCTGGAGCCGCTGTCCTATGTGATCCCGTCCCTGCCGCCGGCCATCCCAGTGGTGCGCCTGCAGGGCTATTTCACGGACCCCAAGGACGACACCGGCGTCAACCGCGTCATCCGGGCGCGCATCAAAGCCCACCAACGGCCTTTCTACCTGCTGTTTGCCGCCTGGGACCGCAATACTGTCGATGTGGTTCTGCCCCAATTCGGCCTGTCGGGGGACTTTTCGGCCTGCGGCGAGGTGACGTCCAATGTCCGCCCGCCGCCCGAAGACGCCATGAAAATCTCGCTATGTCCGGTCACGCCGGCTGGCGCCGACCCGGGTCATCCGTGATAAGAACCCTCGGAAATCAAGCAGGCAAAAACATGTCTCCGCGCATCGCCGTCCTCGTCCCTTGCTACAACGAAGAAGCCGCCATCGGGCGTGTGGTGGCGGATTTCCGCGCCGCCCTGCCGGAAGCCAAGATCTTTGTCTACGACAACAACTCCCGCGACCTGACGATGCAGGTTGCCGCCGCGGCCGGCGCCGTGGTGCGCAGCGAGCCGCTGCAGGGCAAGGGCAACGTGGTGCGCCGCATGTTCGCCGACGTGGATGCCGACGTGTATGTGCTGGTGGACGGCGACGATACCTATCACGCCGCCAGTGCGCCGGCGCTGATCGACAAGCTGGTCACCGAGCAGCTCGACATGGTCAATGCCGCGCGCATTTCCCAGGGCGAGGCGGCGTATCGCCGCGGCCATGTGTTCGGCAACTGGCTGCTCACCACTCTGGTCGCAACGGTCTTCGGTAAGCGCACGTCCGACATGCTGTCGGGCTACCGCGTGTTCTCGCGGCGCTTCGTGAAATCGTTCCCAGCCCTGGCCGGCGGGTTCGAGATCGAAACCGAGCTGACGGTGCACGCGCTGGAAATGCGCATGCCCTTCACGGAGATCGGCACGCCCTATAAGGAACGCCCGCCCGGCTCCACCAGCAAGCTGTCCACCTTCAAGGACGGCTTCCGCATCCTGTTCATGATCGGCAAGCTGGTGAAGGAGGAGCGGCCCCTGAAATCCTTTGGCATCGCCGGCATCGTCCTGGCGCTGATTTCTCTTATCGTCGCCGTGCCGGTGTTCGTGACTTTTTATGAAACCGGATTAGTGCCGCGCCTGCCGACGGCGATTCTGGCGGCGGCGCTCATGATCCTCGCCTTCCTGTCGATCACCTGCGGATTGATCCTGGAAACCGTCACCCGCGGCCGGCGCGAGATGAAGCGTCTGGCCTACCTCACCTATCCGGCGCCCTCCAAGGATGGGCCGTGAGCGAACCCGCGTCCGAACCGTCAGGGGCGGCGCAATCCTCGTCCCGGCGCGCCGTTGAGGAATTCGCCCGCTTCGCGGTGATCGGGGTCGTCGGCTTCATCGTCGACGCATCGACGCTCAAGCTGCTCGTGGCCTTCGCGCATATGGATCTCTACACCGGCCGTTTGCTGTCCTATCTGGCGGCGGCCACCGGCAACTGGATGCTCAATCGCCGGTTTACGTTCAAGGCCGCGCGCGACGAGGCGCCGTTCAAGCAATGGCTCAAATACCTCGGCGCCAATGGCGTCGGCTTCGTGGTCAGCTACTCAACCTACGCCGCGCTGATCACTTACGTTGCCGTGACCAAGGCCAATCCGGTACTCGCCGTGGCGGCCGGCACCATTGCCGGGCTGTCGTTCAATTTTACCATCAACAAATTCTGGGTGTTCCGTGCGCGTGCGTAAAGCTGTTTGCCTAATTTCCCTGTTCTTATCTTTCCCGGCCCTCGCTGCTGATGGCGACCCCGTCCAGGGCAAGCGCCAGTTCGCGCCGTGTTCCGCCTGTCACACGGTGGGCGCCGGTGAACCCGATAAGATTGGACCGAATCTGCACGGGATTTTCGGCCGCACCGCCGGCACCAAGCCCGGCTACGCCTATTCGGCAGCCATGAAGAAGGCCGGCTTCGTCTGGGACGCGGAAAAGATCGGCACCTATATCACCAAGCCGCTGGCCTTTGTGCCCGGCAACAAGATGGCCTTTCCCGGCGTACCCAAAGACGACGTACGGGCGAACATCATCGCCTACCTGAAAGACGCCGCCAAATAGGGTTAGACTGTCCCGCAGTTCGGGAGGGGCAGGTGGGTTACGCTGAAGTCTACCAAAGGTCGTTGGTCGACCCCGAAGCGTTCTGGGCCGAGGCGGCGCAGCACATCGACTGGAGCAAGCCGTGGGACAAAGTCCTAGGGTCTGACGATGGCGGTGGCGCCCAGTGGTTTGTGGGCGCCGAGGGCAACACCTGCTGGAACGCTCTCGACCGCCACGTGGCTGCGGGCCGCGGCGCGCAAATTGCGCTGATCTTCGACAGCCCCATCACCGGAACCAAGCGTACCTATACCTACGCCGAACTCACCGATCACGTGGCGCGCGTGGCCGGCATGCTGGCGTCCTTCGGTGTCACCAAGGGCGACCGCGTGCTGATCTATATGCCGGTGATTCCGGAAGCGGTCATGTGCATGCTGGCCTGCGCCCGCATCGGCGCCATCCATTCGGTGGTCTTCGGCGGGTTCGCCGGCCCGGAGCTGGCCGCGCGCATCAAGGACGCGACGCCCAAGCTGTTGGTGGCGGCCTCCTGCGGCCTCGAACCGACGCGGACGGTTCCCTATATGCCCGAAGTGGAAGCCGCGCTGGACTTGGCGCCCGGCATCGTCGAGGCCTGTATCGTCTTTCAGCGCCCCCAGGCGGAAGCCACGCTGAAACCGGGCCGCGATCACGACTGGAATGACTGTATGGCCCGCGCGGTCGCGGCGCCGTGCGCTGCTGTCGGCTCCAACGATCCGCTCTATATCCTCTATACCTCGGGCACCACCGGCGCGCCCAAGGGCATCGTCCGGCCGTCAGGCGGTCACATGGTCGCGCTGCTGTGGGCGATCCGGAACGTCTACAACGCGCAACCCGGCGAGGTATTCTGGGCCTGCTCCGACATCGGCTGGGCCGTGGGCCATTCCTTCGCCGTCTACGGTCCACTGCTCAACGGCAACACCACGGTGTTCTTCGAAGGCAAGCCCATCGGCACGCCCGACGCCGGCGCATTCTGGCGCATGATCGCGGAATATAAGGTCAGCACGTTCTTCGTCGCCCCGACGGCGGTGCGCGCTATCAAACGCGAGGACCCCGACGGTGTTCTGCTCAAGCGTCACGATCTCGCGCATCTCAAGGCGTTCTTCGTCGCCGGCGAGCGCTGCGATCCGCCCACCGCCCAGTGGCTGGAGTCCATGTTTCCCTGCCCCATCGTCGACCACTGGTGGCAGACGGAATCCGGATGGCCCATGGCGTCAAATCCGCTGGGCCTCGAACGCTTTCCCATCAAGCATGGCTCGGTGACTAAGCCGGTGCCGGGCTGGGACATTCAGGCCCTCGACGGCGACGGCTATCAAGTGGCGGCCGGCGAAACCGGCGCCATCGTCGCCAAGCTTCCGCTGCCGCCGGGCGCGGCCACCACCTTGTGGAACGCGCCGCAGCGCTATACCGACGCCTATCTCACGCGCTACCCCGGGCATTATCTCACCGGTGACGCCGGCTTCATCGACGCCGACGGCTACCTCAGCGTCATGACCCGCACCGACGACGTGATCAATGTGGCGGGGCACCGCCTCGCCACCGGCGCCATCGAGGAAGTGGTGGCCGCCTATCCCGCAATCGCCGAGTGCGCTGTGGTGGGCCTGAACGATGAACTCAAAGGACAGGTGCCGCTGGGTCTTCTGGTGCTGAAAGCCGGCGTCACGCACCCGCAGGCCCAGGTGATCGCCGACGTCGTGCAGCATGTGCGCGCCTGCATGGGCGCGGTCGTGGCGTTCAAGACCGCAGTCGTCGTGGCGCGCCTGCCCAAAACCCGCTCGGGCAAGGTGCTGCGGGGGACTATCGCCAAGATCGCCAACGGCGAGGCCTATGCGCAACCGGCGACCATTGAGGATCCGGCAGCTCTGTCGGAGGTCGCCGCGGCCCTCAGCGCCGCCGGAATTGCACCGCGCTAAACCCACTGTTTTCGGGGCTTTTACCGCGGGAAACCCCGATTGCCGGCGTTCTTGACGCAAATCAAGGCGCCTCCAGCGCGCCTTGCCTAGGTTCCCAACAGTATTGAGGAGCCTTTGATGACCGCCTTCGCCACGCGGACGGAATTCTACGCCTGGGCGGCGCATCGCCTGGCGGAATTGGATGCAGGCCTGGCCGCCATGGAAGCGGAGCTGGCCGTATCGCAAGGTCCGCCGGCGACGGCGAGCCGCCTCGCCATGGATACCGCGCGCCTGTGGCGCGACCGTTTCGCCGCCTGCATTCGTCTGGCGGACTCAGGGGCGGCATTCCGCGACGCGATCCCGGGTCTGCAGGAATCCTGGGCGCAGTTCGAGATCGCCATGGAGAACTGGGCGCTGGCGGCGGAGCAGAAGAACGTCGCCTTTGACGCTCGCGCCAAGGCGTTGCTCGGCGTATGGCATGCAGCGGCGGCGGCGTACAAAGCCCAGGCGCTCACCGCCGCCGGCGGCCAGCGCACCAGGATCGAAGCGGCCATCGCTCGCCTGGAGCGCGATGCGGCGGCTTACAGCGAGAAATTCGAGGACCTGAAGGACGCGGGCAAATTGTCGTGGGTGGCCATGGGCCAAGCCCTCAAGGATTCCCGCGCCGTGTTTGAGCGCGACAGCGATACCGCATTGGCTGCGCTCGCAGACGCCCGCAAGCACTGAGCGTGCTGCCGGCTGGCGCAGGGATTTACGCCTGACGCCGGTTCAGCATCTTGGCGCGCATGATCTGCGAATAGGCGCGCATCAACAGCGGGCGGATGTCGTCCGGCAGGGCCAGGAAATTCTCCAGCGGCATGTCCAGCGGCACGCGCTGCGGATGGTTGACCTCGTCGAAGAACCACTGCCGCGCATACACCATGTACAGGATCGGCCGCACCATCGGGCTGGTGTTGGCGAGGCCGGCGTGCAGGGTGCGGTAATCGATCAGAATGGCGTCTCCGCGCTGGAACGGGATGACCTGGATGTCTTCCATCGGCGGTTGCTTGTCGTCGGTGAAGCGGTGGGTGGCGGGCCATACACCCGTGGGGCCCAGGGTGGCGTCCACATCCACCAGCGGCACGGTCATATTGATGGCGTAAGTAGGCAGCATGGGCCCGACGTTGTACTCCGGAAACAGCTGCGCCGAATCCCGGTGCATGCGCTGCATCTCGGCGCCCGGATACGATGTGACGGCGGTGACGCTCGACAGCCGCATGGCCTGGCCCATGAGGGGGATCAGGAACCGCAGCAGCAGCGGATTGGCGTAGGCCCGCATGTCGAAGGCGCCGGTGAGGCGCATGACGATCTCGAAACGGCCCTTGCCCACTTCCAGCACCGGCGACTGCGTGTTCGCCAGGGCCTGCATGCCGGCCAGATCGTAAGCGCCGTATTGCGCCTGGTACTCCGCGTACATCTCGTCGATGGTGGACGTCGCGAAGGCGCCGCGCAGAATGACGAAGCCCTGCATATTCAGGGCGCTATGGGCGGCCTTGGCCGAGGCTTTGCTCAGCTGGCCGATGGTGCGTTCTTCTTCGGAAACCGGAACGATGTAATTCATGCTTCGCCTTATAGCCCGTGGCCCCGCGGCCGTTCCAGGCGATTGTGAACAGGCGCAATTTTAGCGACACTGATCCTGATCAATTCCCGGGCGGGACAGGGGAGGGCGACCGATGGCCACAACCAACATGCGCGCCGGCATCGCCACCGAAGGCGGCATCGCCCTCCACGACATGCCCCGCCCGGCGCCCGCGGAGACCGAGATCCTGGTGAAGGTCGCCGCCATCGGCGTCGACCGCGCCGACCTGGCCGCCTCGAAATCCCAACCCGGCGCGGCCCCCGCCATCCCCGGCCTCGAATGGGCCGGCCAGGTGGCGCAGGTGGGCGCACGCGTGACCACCCTCAAAGTCGGCGACTGGGTCATGTGCAGCGGCCAGGGCGGTGGCTACGCCGAATACGCCGTCACCGATGCTGGACGGGCGTGGACCTTCGATCCCAAGGAAATCGACGTGGACCAGGCGGCGGCGTTGCCGCTGGCGCTGCTCACCTGCCATGACGCGCTCAAGACCCAAGGCCAGTTGAAGCCCGGCGGCACGGTGCTGGTGAACGGCGCCAGCTCCGGCGTGGGCCTGATGATGATGCAGGTGGCCAAGGTGCTGGGCGCGGCAATGATCGCCGGCACCAGCCGCGACCCCGCGAAGCAGAAGGAACTCCCGAAGTTCGGCTGCACCCTGGTGCTGGATTCCAGCAAACCCGACTGGGCCGACACACTGCTGGCCGCCACCAATAACATGGGCGTGGACGTGGTCACCGACATGGTGAGCGGCCCCACGGTCAACGACAGCATGCGCGCCACAGCCATTCACGGCCGCATCGTCAATGTGGGCCGCTTGGGCGCCGCCGCCGCGCCCTTCAACTACGACCCCAGCCTTACTAAAGTTATTTCGTCGAAAATTCCGTTTCGTCCATCAAGGTAGGCAGTGTTTGGGAAAATTGTGTTGGTGCCTTAAACTACCCGCATGACCGATCCCCGCACCGTCCGTACCCGCCGCATCATCAACGCTCTCGTCTGGCTAGCCATCTGGGCGGGCATCATACTGTTCACCGAGTCCTGGGGTGACTGGGGCTCGATGTTCTTCGAAGCCCTGATCCCGGTCCTGCTGGGGCTCTATGTGCACATCGTGCTGCGCGGGCGCGATAGTCCGCAGTGATGCGTCAATTCCGCTGAAAGCGTGAATTCGGTTTCACGTGAAACAAGGGCCTCATGTTCCACGGGACCCCACAGCGATCTGCAAGGGACAATGAGACCCGCGCGCGCTAGGCTCCAGCTATGTGGTGGCGCTCGATCCAAACAGCCGGATTAATCCTCGGTGCGTGGCTAGTGGTTTCGGCCAACGCCTTCGTGGTCTTGTTCGGGGTGCGTCTGCGCCATTCCCATTGCCGCGGATTAGCCATGAAACCTCTCGCGATCCTGGGACTGCTGCTGTGGAACACGGCCGCATTTTCCGCCGACATCGCCGGCCAGGAAATGAAACTGCCCACCGCCGAGCGGCAGGTACGAGTCACATATTTCCATGCCCCCGGCGAGGCCAAACGCCCCGCCGCCCTCCTGCTGCACGGCGGCGGTAGTTTCGACCGGCGGCTCCAGGACTACGCCAGTTACGCCTCGAGCCTCGCCAACGCCGGCATCGACGCCTACCTGGTCTACTATTACGGCGATGGCCAGTCCGCCTACGACTTCACCACCAGCTACGTGCAATGGGCGAAACTGGTGGGTGACCTCGCCGACCACCTGATGCAGCAGCCCCAGTCCAACGGCAAAGTCGGCCTGGTCGGCTTCTCCAACGGCGGCACCCTCGCCACCGGCGCTGCGGCGCTCGATCCAAAAATCAACGCCGCGGTGATTTATTACGGCACGCCGCCGTACTGGCTGCGGAGGCACGTGGACCACTATCCGCCGCTGCTGATTCTTCACGGCGATGCGGATGCTGTCATCCCCGCGGAGGCCGGCAAGGAATTGGCGCGCCGTGCCGAAGAGGTCGGCACCGACGTCGATCTGGTGATCTATCCCGGAGAATCCCATGGCTTCGGATCCAATATCACCGCCAAGAACGGGAACGACGCCCTCACCCGGACCGTCGCCTTCCTGCAGAAACAGCTGCTTGGCCGGGTGAAGGAATAGGGGTTTCGCCAAACCCCCTTGTTTTGACAGTGGAGCTCAGCGGGAGGTTGGCTTTCGTTAGCGAGCGGCTTCGCGCGCTTACGAAAGCTTGCGCTCTGTCGAAGGCAGTCATCGCGCCAAAAAAGAATCAGCGGTTCGATCATCTCCGACAGAGAGCCGAAGTGCGGCGCTTCACCGCGCACAAACAAAAAGGCCCCTGAAGAGGGGACCTTTTGTGTGGTGATGGTGGAGCTGAGCGGGATCGAACCGCTGACCTCTACAATGCCATTGTAGCGCTCTCCCAACTGAGCTACAGCCCCGATCCCATCAAACCGCCGCGGCATAGTCCTTGGCGGGTCTCGGCTCGGCGGCGCCATGTGTTGGAACGCGTGGCGCCTTTTTCTTGAGGGCCGGAAGCTAAGAGCTTCCCTTTAGACCTTCAAGCAGAAAACTTGTCGTCTTTTCGTTTGCACGCCTCCGGCGTGACTAGGCTTCGTCTTTCTCGACCGGAACTTCCAGGTCCTCGTCGTCCTCACCGAGGTCGGAGGTGTCTTCGATCACGGCTTCATCTTCTTCGTCGTCCGCTTCCGGCTCCGCCGGATCGACGGCCGCGGCGACGGGCTTGGCGGCTGCGGCTTTGGCGGCGGCCTTGTCGGCTTCCGACGGGCGGCCACGGGAGGCCTTGAAGATCACGGGCCGCGCATTGGCGGTGCCGCACTTCGGGCAATGGCCGGGCTGCTTGTTCAGGTCGTAGAACCGCGCGCCGCAGCTCTCGCAGGTGAGTTTCATCCCAAGTTCGGCTTTAGCCACGGAATATCCCCTCTGTGTCGGTTCGCAGGCCCCGCAATACCGGGGACACGCGCTTTTAACGCAAATCCCACACGGCGGTTGCTGGGTGACCCCGGATTAAAGGCATTAACCACGGGGCGTAGGCATTTGCCACTTTATAGAGGGGCTGTAAACCGGAATCCGCCCGCCGGGCCTGCCGGCCGGGTCACGCGGCAGTGAAGCCGGCCTAACCTCCTGTGGGGCCACGGATATGGCGATCGGCCGGTCGACCGGCTTAACCCGCCAAATTCGCGCCGGTGGGGGCGGCAGGCATAGCCTCAAGACGCGGTGCCGTGGTAAGCGGTGCCGGCCGTCATGACTGGACCTTCCGCACCCTCTCCCTGCCGCTCGGCCAAGGCCCGCCCGCTCTCCGGCACCGCCCGGACGCCGGGGGACAAGTCCATTTCCCACCGCGCCCTGATTATGGGGGCGCTCGCGGTCGGCGAAACCCGGATCACCGGCCTGCTCACCGGCGAGGACGTGCTGCGCACCGCCACCGCCATGGCCGCTCTCGGCGCCAAGGTCGAGCGCACCGGCGATCTCTTCAGCGTCTGGGGCCGCGGCATCGGCGGCCTGGCGGAACCGGCGGACGTGCTCGACCTCGGCAACTCCGGCACCAGCGCCCGCCTCATCGCCGGCCTGCTGGCCGCGTATCCCTTCACATCCTTCATGACCGGTGATGCGTCCTTGCGCCGCCGCCC
>CANISR010000117.1 GCA_947470105.1 Fidelibacterota bacterium
AAATCACCAAGTACGTCGCAGGCGCCGCGTTCCGCACGGCCCGCGCGCCCAAGAACCGTCTTGCCCGCCAGGCGTCCCAGCGGGCCGCCGGTCAACGCACCCGGGCGCCGGTCGAGGCGGCATAGGGTCGCGGCAGGATGTAAGGCACATGACGCCCGTCCCGTCGGCCGACCATCGCGCGATCGCCGCGATCCTGCGCCGTCCGGGAGCTTTCGCACTCCGGGCGGCCAGGCAATTCCGCGCCAACCAGGGCCTGCTGCTGGCGGGCGCCGTCGCCTATTACGCCCTGCTGTCGCTGGTGCCGCTGGTGATCCTGATCCTGCTGGCGCTATCGCTGCTGTTCCCGGAAGACCGCCTGCTGCAGGTGATGGGCGAGTATCTGGAGTTCGTCATGCCCGGACAGGCTGCCGCCCTGGTGGACGGCGCCCGCGCCTTCCTGGTTCACCGCGACGTGGTGGGACTGGTGCTGGGCGTCACCATGCTGTTTTTCAGCTCGCTCGCTTTCACCGCGCTGGAGAACGCCATGTCGGTGATCTTCTTCCACCGCGTCGCCGTCAAGCGCCGCCATTTCCTGATTTCAGCGCTGATGCCCTATCTCTTCATGCTGTTCCTGGCCACCGGGCTGATCGTCGTCACCGTCATCTCCGGGATGCTCCAGGCCGTGGGCGCACGCGACGTTTCGATCCTCGGCCACAGCCATTCCCTCAGCCCCATCTCGACCCAGGCGCTTTACCTGGTGGGAGTTGCCGGCGAAGCGATCCTGCTGTCGGCGATCTATCTGGTCATGCCGGTCGGGCGCCTGTCGCTGCGGCACGCCGTGGCCGGCGGCGCCCTGGCCACCGTGCTGTGGGAGATCACCCGCCACCTGCTGGGCTGGTACTACGCCACCGCCTCGCAGATCCAGGTGGTCTACGGCACCCTGGCGACCGCCGTCGGGGTGCTCATGAGCGCGGAACTGGGCTCCATCGTGCTGCTGGTCGGGGCGCAGATCATCGCCGAATACGAGCGGATCGGCAGAGAATCCCGGCCTTGATCGGGATCAACGCGAGGCTTTCGCCCAGCGCCCACTCTCTCAGCCTTACATAAGGAGTTCCCATGATCATCGACCGCGACAAAATCTGCTGGCTGCTGGTATGCGACGGCGCCTCCGCGCATTTCCACGTCCTGCAGAACCGCCCGCTGCATATCGAACCCGTTCCCTTGCCCCGCCTGCGCAACGACGCCAGCGAACGTCATGGGTCCGTGCCGGCGGAGAAAAAGAACCGCTTCGCCGCCGAGGTCGCGGCAGCGGTGGCCACGGCGGCCTCCAAGAAACTGTTCCAGACCCTGGTGGTGGTGGCCCCGCCCCACATGCTGGGCGAACTCCGCCAGGACCTGAGCCACGAGGTTCAGAAGATGGTGATCCTGGAGATCGCCAGCGACTGGGCCAACCTGTCGTCCGCCGACCTGGTCGGGCACCTCAAGCCCCACCTCATGCCGGCGGCGTAACCGGCAGCCGACTAGAAGCGGCTTTCAATCTCAGCCGAAAGCGATGCCGCCAGGAGTGCGGCATCGGTTTCGGCGTCTGAGTCATGCCTGACGCCGCTATCGCCCAGGCTCTTATGCGCTGTGGCGCAGATGCCGAGCATCTCGGCCTTGCCGATCACGCCTTTGCTGATCAAGGCCAGCGTCAGCGCGCGGACCATCGCGGCGGCGAAAATTCCATGAGCGTCGGGGGTGGTGGCGTGCATGATGTCCTCTCCTGTTTGACGGATCATGGCTATAGGCCAGGGCGTGCGCCCGGACCTTGATCGGCGTCACCTCAGCCCGGCGGAACGATCCCGCGGCGGCGAACGGCTTTGACGGCTTCGGTGACGGCCAGGACCAGCGCCGCCGCCGCACCCGCCAGCGCCACATCTCCACCCGATACCGGACCGAAATTGAACAGCCGCATTGCCGGGGGAAAGACCGAGATGGCGGCCAGCCCGACGAGTGTGCCGGCGGTGATGATCCAGAACGCGGTGTTACGCCGGGCCAGAATGCGGTGAAGCGGCGCCAGGGTCGAACGGTTGGCGATCAGCAGCGCCAGATTGCCGAACACGACCGCGACAAAGACAACGGTGCGCAAGGAGTCCGGTTCACGGCCTAGATGCCGCAGCCACACGGCGAGGCCCAGCGCCGCGCCCAGGACGATGATTCCCGGCAGGAAAGCGCGCAGGAGTTCACGGCCGGCGAACAGCGCCTCATCCAATGGCCGCGGCGGCCGGTCGATGGCCTCGGGGCCGGCGGGCTCCGCTTCGAACACGATGGACGACACCGGATCGATGATCATTTCCATGAAGACGATGTGGGCGGGGAAGAACAGCAGCGGCCAGCCCAGGGCCACCGGGATCAGTGCGAGGCCGACGATGGGCACGTGGACCGCCAGCAGGTAGCGCATGGAGCTGCGCAGGTTGGCGTAAATGCGCCGGCCTTCCAGCACCGCGCGGACAATGGAGTTGAAGTCGTCGTCCAGCAGCACCAGGTCGGCGGCTTCGCGCGCGACGTCGGTGCCGCGGCCGCCCATGGCGATGCCGATATGCGCGGCCTTCAGCGCTGGCGCGTCGTTGACCCCATCGCCGGTCATGGCCACCACCTGCCCGGCGCCCTTGAACGCCCGCACCAGGTCGAGTTTCTGGGCCGGCATCATGCGCGCGAAAATCCGCACATGGCGCACCCGCTCGATCAGCGCGGCCTCGGTCATGGACGCCATCTCGGCGCCGGTGAGCACGCCGGCGTCCACATCCAGGCCGGCGTCGCGGCCGATGGCGAGGGCCGTGGCGGGATAGTCGCCGGTGATCATCGCCACCGCGATGCCGGCGCGCCGGCATTGGGCAATGGAGTCCGCCACGCCCGCGCGTAAGGGGTCGCTGTAGCCGATCAGTCCCGCGAAGGTAAAGTCGAAGTCATGCTGCTCCCGCGGCAACGGTCCATCGAGCGCCCGGCCGCGGGCGACGGCGAGCACCCGGAAGCCGCGCTTGCCCAGCTCCTGCGTCGCGGCGGCAATGGCCGCCCTGGCATCCTCGGCCAGATGGCACAGATCGATGATGGCCTCCGGCGCGCCCTTGGCCGCCACCACCCGCGTCCCCTTCTCCGGCGTCCACACCTGGGTCATGGCCAGGAAGCCGGGGCGCAGTTCGTATTCTTTCGCCACCCGCCACGTCTCGTGGAGATGCTCGGTTCCGGCCAGGGCTTTCTCGCCCAGCGCCTTGACCGCCAGGTCCATGGGATCGAAGGTCACCGGCTTGCTGGCGAGCACACCGAATTCCACCACTTCGTGAAACGGCTCCTCCAGGCGTTCGAGATCGCCGTCCACATCGCGGAACTGGCCGCCAGCATAGAGCGCCGCCACCCGCATGGAATTTTGGGTGAGCGTCCCGGTCTTGTCGACGCACAAGACCCCGGCGGCGCCGAGGGTTTCGATGGCGGCGGGCCGGCGGGTCAGCACCCTATGGCGCGAGAGCCGCAGCGCCCCCAGTGACAGGAACACAATCAGCACCATGGGAAATTCTTGCGGCAGCGCCGACATGGCGAGGCTGATGCCCGCGAGCACGCCTTCCATCCAATCACCCCGCGTCAGGCCATAGAGCACCACGACAATGAGGCTGACGGCCAACCCCGCCGCGCCGAGTTTCCGCACCAGGCGTCCGGTGGACCGTTGCAGCGGCGAGAGATCGGGCGTGATGGCCGAGAGTGACGCACCGATGCGTCCGATCTGCGTCTGCGCGCCGGTGTCGAGCACCCGCGCCAAGCCCTGGCCGCTCACCACCAGTGTGCCCGAATAGACCAGCGGCAGATCGTCGCCGCCGGGATGGGACACCGCCGGCCGCGTCTCCGCCGCGGCCTTTCGCACCGGAACCGACTCACCGGTGAGCAGGGACTCATCGGCCTGGAGGCCGCCGCACGACACCACCAGGGCGTCGGCGGGCACCCGGTCGCCCTCCACCAGGCGGAACAGGTCACCCGGCACGAGATTCCGGCCCGGGACTTTCTGGTCGCGGCCATCGCGAATGACGATCGCATGGGGCGCGCTGAGATTGCGCAGCGCTTCCAGGGCGCGTTCGGCGCGCCGCTCCTGGAACACTACCAGGGCGATATTGAAGAACGCGAAGCCCGACAGGAACGCGCCTTCGGCAAAATCTCCGAGGATCAGATAAAGCCCCGCCGCCAGCACCAGCAGCAGGAACATAGGCTCGCGTAAGACGCCGAGGGTCAGGTGCCAGAGGCTATGGTGATTTTCATCGGGCAGGGCGTTGGGCCCGAACTCCGCCAGCAGCCGCGCCGCTTCCGCGGAACTCAAGCCCGTCATAGGAGGGGTTTCGGGCATTTCAACCTGACCTGATGGCGCGGGGAGAGAGGGGAGGACTCCCGAAGTATGGACAATGGCCAATACCCTGCCCCACGTCCAACAACGTTGATCACAGTCAACGCGAAATGCGCGGTCAAAGATGAAAAATGCGAGGCTTCCCGCCTCTCAGGGCCTACCCCGGAGACGTCCATGCACCCACATATTCCCGCACCTGCGATACGATGTGCCATGACGGCGGCGAACCGTGCGACAATTCCGGAATGAATCCATTACCGAACGCAACGCCGGCTGCCACGCGCGATCCCGTCTGCGGGATGACCGTGGACCCGCACAAGACCCCGCATCACGCGGATCACGGCGGCACGACCTATCACTTTTGCTCCGGCGGATGCCGCACCAAGTTCCAGGCGCGGCCGGAAGCCTATTTGCCCGGAGCCGACCTCAAGCCCAAGGCTCCCCCACCGCCGCCCTCGAACGCGACCTATACATGCCCCATGCATCCCGCCGTGCGGCAGGCGGGGCCGGGCAGTTGCCCCATCTGCGGCATGGCCCTCGAACCCGAGACAATATCCGCGGCGCCAGCGGAAAATCACGAGCTGACGGACTTCACGCGGCGGTTCTGGGTCGCGGCCGTGCTGACCGCGCCGCTGTTCCTTATCGAAATGGGGGGTCATCTCCTCGGCATTCATATACCGCTCGACGATTCCACATCGCACTGGAGCCAGTTCGCGCTGGCCACACCGGTGGTGCTGTGGGCGGGCCTGCCGTTCTTCGCCCGTGGGCTGGCATCGCTGAAGTCCCGCCATCTCAATATGTTCACGCTCATTGCCATGGGCACCGGCGCCGCCTGGGTCTACAGCACGGCAGCACTGCTTGTGCCGTCGCTCATTCCGGACTCCTTCCGCACGAACGGCGCGGTCCCGGTCTACTTCGAGGCGGCGGCGATGATTACCGTCCTCGTGCTGCTGGGCCAGATCCTGGAACTGCGGGCGCGTGAGCGCACCTCCGGCGCAATCCGGGCCTTGATCGGACTGCAGCCGAAAACCGCCCGCCGCGTCCGCGCCGACGGCACAGAGGAAGACATCGAGGCCGCCGCGATCCGCATCGGTGACATGCTGCGCGTCCGCCCCGGAGAAAAGATCGCCGGCGACGGCGCCGTCAGCGAAGGCCACGGCACCGTCGATCAATCCATGGTGACCGGGGAGTCGATCCCCGTGGTCAAAGGTCCGGGCGACAAGGTGCTGGCCGCCACGCTCAACACCACCGGCTCCTTCATCATGCGCGCCGAGAAAATCGGCGCCGATACGCTGTTGGCGCAGATCGTCAACCTGGTGGCGCAGGCACAGCGCAGCCAGGCACCTATCCAGCGCATCGCCGACCGCGTCGCCGGATGGTTTGTGCCCGCCGTGATGGCCGCCGCCGTCCTGGCGTTCTTCGGCTGGGCGGTGTTCGGCCCCGAACCGCGCCTCGCTCACGCCCTCGTCTCGGCGGTGTCGGTCCTGATCATCGCCTGCCCCTGCGCCCTCGGACTCGCCACGCCCATCTCGATCATGGTCGCCATGGGCCGCGCCGCCCAGGCCGGAGTGCTGGTCAAGAATGCCGCGGCGCTGGAGCGGCTGGAGAAAGCCGACACTCTGGTCGTGGACAAGACCGGCACGCTTACCGAAGGAAAGCCCGCGGTGACGGCGGTTCATGCCGCGCCGGGGTTCGATGCGGATACGGTGCTGCGCCTGGCCGCCGGCGTCGAGCGCGCCAGCGAACATCCCCTGGCGGCGGCGGTGGTGCAGGCCGCCACGGCCAAGGGCCTGGTGATCCCATCCGTCACGGATTTCACATCGCCCGCGGGCCGCGGCGTCTCCGGCGCTGTCTCGGGACAACGCATTCTCATCGGCAGCAGCGGATTTCTCGCCGGCAATGGCGTGGATACCGCGCCGCTCGCGCCCGCCGCCGATGGCGTGCGCGAAACCGGCGCCACGGCCACCTTTGTCGCCATCGATGGCCGCCTTGCCGGGGTTTTCGGCATCGCCGACCGGATCAAGGCCACCACACCCGACGCTCTGAAAGCCCTGAAGGCCGACGGCCTGCGGGTGGTGATGCTGACCGGGGACAACAGCCGCACCGCCGCCGCCATTGCCCGCACCTTATGCTTGGACGATTTCAAAGCCGAGGTCATGCCGCAGGATAAAGCGGCCGCCGTCGCCGCTCTCCAGGCCGAGGGGCACATCGTCGCCATGGCCGGCGACGGCATCAACGACTCCCCGGCCCTGGCGGCGGCCGACATCGGCATCGCCATGGGCACCGGCGCCGACGTTGCCATGGAGAGTGCCGGCATCACGCTGCTAAAGGGCGATCTTCACGGCCTGGTGCGCGCCCGCGCCCTGTCGCGCGCAACCATGGGCAATATCCGCCAGAACCTGTTTTTCGCCTTTGCTTATAATATGGCCGGCGTCCCGCTGGCCGCGGGGGCGTTCTACCCCCTGCTCGGCTGGGTGCTGACCCCGACCATCGCCGCGGCCGCCATGGCCCTGTCATCGGTCAGCGTCATCCTCAACGCCCTACGCCTGCGGCGCGTCCGGCTCTAAGGACGAGCGCGGCTAAGGATGATGATCGGCGTGAGCATCGGACTCCTTCGCGGGAGATCCTTTCGCCATGCCCTCGCAGCCCTTCATGGCGCCCATCATGCGGCGGTGCTCTTCGGGCGAGTCTTTCGCACCCGGATTCATCTTGCCGTGCATCTTGCCGTGATCCATGCCGCCGCAATGCTCCATGGCGTCCGCGGTCTGCGCACCCATCATGGAACGACCGTGCATTGCCGGGCTGGCGCAACCCGCCAACAGGGCGGCGGCGGCGAAGGCCATTACGATATTCGAAGTACGCAACACCATGGCAAATCTCCTGTTTGAGGTAGGCGCAGAATGGCCGGATTAGAGACGGACGGCGTTGATCCGGCTCAACCAGGTTTGGGCGTGCTGGATGTGCGGATTCTGGCCGCTATGCCGAGCGCAGCCGCCACCAAACAACCGGCGATGATCCCGCTGGTGAGGTCTTCGGCCAGCGTCACGACGAACGTCGCCAGCAGCACGGACGCCGTGCGCCATTCCCGCAGCAGGCGCAGGAACTCGGCTTTCTCCGGCATATTCCAGCAGACCGCCGTGAGGATTCCCGCCAGGGCCGCCAGCGGAATGAAGCCGGCCAGCGGCGCGGCCACCAGCAGGAAGACCAGCAGGAAAGCCGAATGCATGATGCCCGCCAACGGACTGCGGGCGCCGGCGCGTATATTGGTGGCGGTGCGGGCGATGGTGCCGGTGACGCTGATACCGCCGCAGAGGGCGGAGCCGATGTTGGCGATGCCCTGGGCCACGAGTTCCATATTCGACCGGTGCTTCCGCCCCGTCATGCTGTCCGCCACTTTCGCCGACAGGAGGCTTTCGATGCCGCCGAGCAGTGTAAACGAGATGATCGCGGGCAGGAGTTGCAGCAGCAGATCGTAGGACATCGCCGGCAAGTGCGGCGCTGGCAGGCCGCGCGGCAAGGCACCAAAGCGGCTGCCGACGGTTTCCACCGGCAAATCCAGGAAGGCCGCCGCCGCCGCGGCCCCCACCACAGCGATCAGCATGCCTGGCCATGCAGGCCGGAAGCGCCGCAACAGCACAATGACCGCCACCGTGAAAACGCCGATGCCGGCCGCAAACGGCGTCAGGGTCGGCGCCGCCGCGGCAAGCACCGCTACCTTCGCAAGCAACGGCCCAGGCTCGGGCACGTTCAGGTGCAACCCGGTGAGATCTTTGATCTGGCTGGCGAAGATGATGACGGCGATGCCGGCGGTGAAGCCGACCGTTACGGCGTGAGGAACGTAGCGGATCAACGACCCTAGCCGCAGGAGGCCGAGGATCACAAGCAACAGGCCCGATATGAGAACCGTGAGCAGGAGCCCGTCCAGCCCAAAGCGCGCGGCGGTGGCCGCCACCAGGACGATGAAGGCGCCGGCGGGACCGCCGATCTGAAAGCGGCTGCCGCCCAGGGCTGAAACCAGTGCGCCGCCGATGATCGCGGCGTAAAGCCCGCGCTCCGGCGAAACACCCGAGGCGACCGCGATGGCCATGGACAACGGCAGCGCGACGATAGCCACCGTAAGCGCGGCAACCGCATCGGCGCGAAACGCGGCCATGGTGTAGCCCTCACGCATGGCCGTGAGGAGCTTAGGGAGGTAAAGATGCGCGGTTTTGGCACCGTCGGTCATTCAGGGACTCACAGGATTATCCTCCCTGCGTATCCCTATTGTCCGCGCCGGCGTTGATCCCAATCAAGTGCAGCGCCGATTTCGCCAATGGCCATGCTCGGAATCAATTGGTCCAGGTATAATGAGTTACCCGCGACGCGCGGCCGTCAAAGGATTCAGAGGACATAGACCCCGATGCCCAAGGCGAAAAAGAAACCATCCCGCGTCGACGAATGGCATTTGCACGAAGCCATGGACCGCACGGCTGTGCTTCAGCACATGGTGGAATCCTACCTCGCGGAGCATGAGAGCGTCGAAGGCGTTCCCGAAGCCGCGGCGAAAATCCGGCGCGCGGCGGACCTGATCGCGGAGGCCTACCAGATCATCGGCGGCGTACGGTATGCCGTGGCGGAACACTCCGCTGCGTCCAGCAAGGCGAGGTCCGGCCGGAAACCCAAGGCGCGCCGCAAGGCGAAATAGCGCCGGCGTCGCCGTCCTGCTACGGTTCGTCCGAACACTTGAAGGGCCGATTCAGGTGGCCCCGCAGCATCGCCGCGGCCGAGACGATGTGGTTCTGGTTCTTAGCCACCAGCTTTTCCCCAAACGCAGCATCGAGGTCGTGAATCAGGCTCGCGCGCTGGGCCCGTGTGATGGTCAGGCGGCTTACGTACCCCTCGGAGTCCGGGGTCGTGCTGACGAGCGTGGCGAACACCAGCGGTGTCGCCTTCATCAAGGTCTCGTCCGCGTCCTCCATCATCCCGCGCAGGTCAGGCGATTTATCGCCAAGTTCCTTGTAGAGCGTGCCCGGGTTCGGCGTGCCGTTCAGCGCTTCGGCGACCGCGACGTAGGTCTCGTACAGCCCGGCCTTCTGATGCAGCAGGACTGCGAACTTTTGGGGGGCGCCGTCCATCGGCGGCGGAAGATGGAAACTGTCGAGGGAATCGGCCTGCGCATGGAGCGCGGCAGCAAGTCTGGTGCTGCTGGTGAGGATGGCGGTTCCCTTATCTTTACCCGCGGCGGCTAGATCCTTCTCAGCCTGCGCCCGCAAACTCTCGGCCTCGCCGATATGGCGAATGAAGACCGTCACAAATTCATGAGAGTTCGACTTCTCCGGGGCCGCGAAGGCGGAGCCTCCCAGAGCCTGCACAAGGAGCAGCACAAATACTATCCGGCCCATCTCCACTCTCCTCAGCCCGTTGCCTGGCTCCCACTGTAGCAAAACGCGGACCTGATTGTACCAGGTTCAATGAGAAAGATTCCGGCGTAACACCGCAAATAACCCTTTCGCTCCAATGTGTGCCGCGGAAAGGCTGCGCAATCAAAGCCCAGCGGTCCGTAATCGGCCCAAAGCCGGGAACAACTACGGCCGGGTTGCGTTGTATACTCGTATTACCAGTTCCGGTAGCAAAGCACTTTGCCTCCCCCCTCTGGGTATTCACAGATCCAGCCGCCCGCCAGGCACGTTCAAAATGGACAGTGCCGCCCCGCTCATGCCGCCGGCAACGACCTGTAAGGAGCCCTCCCCAAGCGGTGGCCCATCTCCTTCGCGGTCGAAGCGTCGAACAACGTCCCGGAGCCGTTCTCTATCGCTCTGCTGGGCCTTGGGCTCGCGGGCATCGCCGTCATGAACCGTAAACGTCTCGGCGCTGCGTCCATCTAGTCGCAATGCCGGACGAAAGGACCGGTTCTCCGCAAGGAGAACCGGTCCTTTATTTACACAAACGGCCCGCGAGGTTTCCACCGCGGGACGTTGCTTTACTCGCCGCAGCTTAGAACGACTTTCGCAGCGTCGCCCCGAACATGCGCGGCGCGTTGGGATAGCCGGAGAAGCTGCCGGTCTGCGCCACCGACGGGAACGCGCTCAACAGGTAATTGTCGTTGTTGAGGTTGCGCGCCCAGATGGACAGGTCCCAGGTCTCATAGCTGACACCGGTGCTGGCGTTGATCATGCTGACCTTGCGCGAGGCGATGGCGGCCGAGACGTTGTCCACCGCCTGGGCCGAGCTCTCATAGTGATAGTCGGCGCGCACGTAGCCGCCGAAATCACCCATGCTCCAGTTGTAGGTCCCGCCCAATGACAAAGTGGTGCCCGGAATGCCCGCCGGCTTCTTGCCCGACAGGTCCACGGGACCCGAGGGCCCTTGGGCGCCGGGGTATGAGTCGTACTTGGGATCCAGGAACGTTGCGGCCACGTCGAACTTCCAGTGGCTGTCCAGCTTGAACTGGGTCTCGATTTCGACCCCCTTGGTGGACTGCTTGCCGGCGTTGCCGAGGACGAAGCCGGTACCGACGAAGATGTTGGACTGGAAGTTCTTGATGACCTGGTTGAACACCGCAACGTTGACCGCCACCTGCGACCAGCGCGCCTTCATGCCGGCTTCATAGACGATGGACTCTTCCGGCCCCGCCAGGCGGCTGCCGTAAAGGCCGTAGTACGGATTCACAGCACCCCCCAACGGCGAGCGGTCCGGGGTGGCGGGCGCCACCGGCCGGCTGTCGCGCGACAGGTTCCACGACGTGGCCTTGAAGCCCGTCGACACGCCGCCGTAGGCCTTGATGTCGTCGTCGATGTCATAGGACACGCGCGCGGTGTAGGTGGCCTTGGAATCGTTCGAGCTGCCGTTGAACGGCACCACCGGCGACAGGAACTGGAACGGATAGAGCGCCAGCAGCGAGTTGCAATTGGCGCCCGTCGCCGCCGTGCACGGCGTCACGCTGAGCTGATCGGCCGCGGCCGCCGCCGCCGGAGCCCGGGCGAAGTTGGCCGGCGTCGGCGCGAGACCACCCGAAGCCCGCTGGAAGATCTGCGCGAAACCGATCTGCACCAGGTTCAGGCCCGAAAACACGTCCGTGCTGCGCTGCTGGTAGCGGATGTCCTTCTTGGTGTTGGTGTAGGCCAAACCACCGGTCACCGTCAGGCGGTCGATGACCTCATAGTCGAACTGACCAAATATCGTATAGGCGTCATTGGTCTGCTTGGTGAAGATCGAGCTGGCCGAGCCGTTGGCGAACAGCGTGCCGGTGGGCAGGCCGAGGGCCCCTTCCAACTGGACGAAGGTCGACGCCGCGCCGCCCGCGCCCTGCACCAGGCCGGTGGCGTAGTTGCGGAACATGGAGCCGAATTGGATGTTGTTGTCGTACTTCACCCGCTCGTTGAAGTAATAGCCGCCGAGCAGGGCCTGCAGTTTCTCGCCATCGTCATAGGCCAGGCGCAGTTCCTCCGTGCGGGTGTCGATGCGCTGGTTGTTCTGGTTCACCGGCACCAACGAGGCGCTGGTGAAATCCGCGTCGTAGTTG
>CANISR010000118.1 GCA_947470105.1 Fidelibacterota bacterium
GACAAGACCCGCGCCGGAAGGGCCCCAAAAAGCAACGGGCCGGATCAACCACCCCTGGCATGATCCGGCCCGTTTTCCCCGAAATTCGCCGGCGGGTGGTGTGTCACCCGCCGGGTTAGTTCTTAGTCCTGCGTCCCACTTTTAGCCACAACACCCCCCGGCGTTGTCTGATGCACGGTTTGTACTGAGTGCCGCCGCGCGCGGCTATTGGGGAAAATACGTAGGCTGAAATAACGAAGAAACATTTAAGAATCCATAGTTGGCTTCGCTTCAAAATAGAAACAGGGCCGGACCAATCTTCAGATTGATCCGGCCCTGTTTCTCCCCGAGACACGTGAACGTTTTACGTTCACGGCTCTATTCCGGTGTCCCCTTGGCTCATCTCAACTCACACAACCCCCCCCCCCCGGCGTGTTCGTTGAAAAGCTTATAGCGCGGCGCTGCGGGCGCGGCTTTGACGTCCATCAAATGGGCGGCAGAAATCAAAAGGCCCTCCGCATTTCTGCGAAGGGCCTGGTTGAATAGTGTGTGTCTCGCTTCGCTTAGGCGAATAGGCCCAGCGGATTGTACGGCACGTTCGGGAAGACGTTGGCGATCTTGGCCTCGTTGTGGCGCTTCACCAGAATTTCGGCCAGCACTGTGCGGTAGTCGGTGGTGACCGCCAGGTCGCCGCCATAGAGCTGGTTGGGTGCGGTGCCGGGCCACAGACCGAAAACCTTGCCGCCGTTCATGTCCTTGCTGAGCACCATCATCGTCGAGGCGGAGCCGTGATCGAGGCCGCGGTTGGCGTTTTCTTGGAAACGCCGGCCGAACTCGGTCATCGTGACGACAGTGACCTTGGACTGGAATGCACTGATGTCGTTCCAGAATGCATTGAGCGACCGCGAAAGTTCGACCGCGCGGGGCGTGAACGCTCCGGTCAGATTCTGGTGGTGGTCCCAGCCGCCCATGTCGATGGTAGCGACGCTGATGCCGACGTTCATTTTGATGAGGGTCGCCAGGGAGCGCAGCGGCGTCGACAAGTCGCCGTTGGTATAGCCGGTCTGGGTGTTGTTGGTGAGGTTCCGGAACGCGGTCTGGACGTTGCTGATGGCGTCCAGGGTCTCGAGCGACTTCTTTTCGTATTCCGTGGTCCCGCGCATGAGGCCGCGGCTGACGTTGGAGGTAGCGGTGCCGCCAGAGACGTTGAAGTTGGCCGGGTTCGGGATCGCCAGCGCCTGGTTGTCGCCCATCAGCGAGGTCGGCATGCTGGTGGAGACCGCGACCGTGCCCAAGGGCGCCGTGATGGTCTGCGCATTCATGTGCCGGGCGAGCCAGCCGTTGAGGGGCTGAGCGGTGCCGTCGGCGCCGCCGCGTTCCATCATGTCCTGGGCTTCGAAGTGGCTGCGGATATTGGTAGGTACGCCAGCCGCGACGATCGGCGCCAATTGCTTAGCGTCGTAGAGCGCCTTCAGCTCGGGCATGTTGGGATTGAAAAACATATCCACGCCATCGAGCGTGCCCAGGCCATAGCTGGTGCTGGCGGCGATACGGATGGTGGGCCTTGCAGCTATGTAGTTGGGGTCGCCCGAGGGCGCCACCAGTTGCAGGCCGTCCTGGCCGAAGCGGCAGAAAACCACCACCAGGATCGGATCAGTCACTGCTGCCGGCGCTTCGGAGTTGGTGACGCCGGCGCCGCCGAGGGCTTCGGGCAGGCCGGCGCCGAAGGCCACCTGCAAACCGCCGCCGAGGGTCAGGAACGCGGAAGCGCCGCCGAGAAGGTTGCGCCGTGAGACATTCATATCGTTCATTTGCGCGTTCCCCCTTACCGGTACATGAATTCAGGCGCCTGGGCGATCAGGCCTATGAGGCGTCGGTACGCGTTCTCGAGGGTGGTCGGGTTGGTGGTCGAATTCCGGGCGAGGTTCGGAATATTGGCGATGGCCGAGTCCGTGGTCAGCGCGGCCATGGCCGCGGTGGGCAGGGCGAAGCCGATCATGCGGCCCACCCAGTATTCCACCAGGGCGGCGACATTGGCCTTGGCTGCGGTCGGGGTCTGCGCCGACAGGGTGGTTTTGACGGCGGTGTTGGCCGGCCAGGTCATGGCGTTGTTCCACACCGTCAGCAGCGAGCCCGTCGTGAGCCAGTAGGCGTTGTTGTCGGGCCGGCCGTTGGGCGGCGTCCAGGCAAACAGGAAGTCGGTTACCGGATCGAAGGCGGCAGTCATGGTCGTACCCGCATTCACCACGATATCGGCGGCGCGGAACATGGCGATCAGATGCTCGTAGGGGCGACGCAGCTTGGCGGCGGGCAGCACGCCGATCTCGTTGCCTTCCAGCAGGATGGCGCGCAGCACGGCGGCGATCTGGTTGGGCATGTCCTGGTTGTTCATCCAGGCGTTATAGGCGCGGATAAACGCCGACTGGGAATAGCCTTCACCAAAGATCCGCGTGCAGAGCTTGCCGCAGATAAACTTGGCCGTGGCCGGGTGATAGGCGGCGATATCCAGCACGCGGTTGCCCTGGGCCATGTCGCCTGTGAGCTTCGACAGGTCGACGCCCATGAACATCCCGGCGTTGGTATTGTGCATGGCGGCGTCGTAAGCGAATTCGCCGGTCATGGGCAGAACCTTGCCCGCGCGCACATACTGGCCGTTGGCCACAGTCCAGCCGGACAGCGCGCGCGAAGCCTGGGTCACGTCGGCGTCGGTGAAGCCCGCGGTGACGAGATAGGGGCCCGCCGACACGCTCGGCGGATCGGAGTTGATGATGCCGAGATAGACGTCGGCGCCGAGGGTGTGCAGTTCCAGAACTTCGCGGCTGTAGTTCTCGTTCGGCATGGTGGCGCGCGACAGCCAGTTGTCGAGGTAGATCTGCATGGAGGTCGAGCGCGCGGTGGCGTGCAGCAGGTCGCGGAAGTTGCCGAACGCATTGGGGCGGATGACGTCGCGGTCGTACACCGGCAGCTCCACCGTCGCGGTCTCGCGGGCGCCTTTGCCGATGTTGAAATGGTTGTGCCAGAAATCGGTCATGAACTCGCGCAACTGGAATTTCGCATGGGTATTGCGGATCCAGGTGGCGGCGGCCAGTTCCTGGCGCACGCGGGTGATCTCCGCCTGCGGCACGGCCGTGCCGTTGCCGGCGTACAGCGACCACAGCTCGGCCGTCGTCGCGGCCAGGGTGACCAGGGGGCGCTCTTCCTTCACCGCCGGCCAATTGCCGTTCGATGTGTCGGGCGCCGCAGTGTATTCGATATGCATCGTCTGGGTGGCGATGAACGCCGCCAGATCCGCGTCGTCGCCGGGCGTGGCCGCGAGCTGCTCGTTGACCCACGCCGGCCAGCCGATCATCTGCACATATTTTTCGTCGAGATCGCGGGCACCGAAGGTGACGCGATTGAGCGCTCTGCGCTCGAAACTTGGTGAATTCGGAAGCATTCGTCGCCCCTTGTCTCCGGCACCCCCAAGCGCCGGCCCCGCGTTGACATCTCCCTACAGCCACTTTCGGTAGCTGCCCGCAAACCTTCTGAGCATGGCCCCTTTTTCCGGGGCCTTATGTTCTGGTAGGCGCCGTCCGCGGATTCTCTAAACCCCTGAATCCGCATGGGCATCCCACCTACGCCTATTATTCCAGGAAGGTTGCAAAAAAGGTGAAAAAAACAAGGTATTGGTGCGGTTTAGTCGGCAACCGCAGCTATAGCGGGCCCCCCCCCTGCACGCGTGAGGGGGTAAAAAGCGAAAAGCCGCTCCGGACCGACACCGAAAGCGGCTTTTCTTGCGAAGACTTCTCAACTTCAAATGCCCGGGATTGCCCAGGAAACTGGCCGGACGGCCAGATAGCGAATCCGGGAGTAGGCTTTAAGCGCCCCTCCGGGGGATTGTCTCGCTTTCGCGAGGCAATGGTGGAGCCGGCAGGGGTTGCACCTACAACCTCCGAACCTAGATCCGGCGCTCTCCATATTGAGCTACGGCCCCGTGTTCCGTTTTTCATAATGCCGGAAAAGGGGAATGGTTCCGGGCTACCGCGGAATCGGCAGCCGCACCGTGACCGCGAGGCCGCCGTCGGGCCGGTCTTCGGCCACCACCGATCCGTTGAGGGCGATGGCGTGCTGTTTCACCAGCCAAAGGCCAATGCCGAAGTGGCTGTCGGTTGCGTTTTTCTCAGCGCCAGGGCGCGAGGAATAATAGCGTTCGAAAATCGCCTCGAGCTGATCGGGGTGCACGCCGGGGCCTTCGTCGGCCACCGTCAACGCCGCCGTGCGGAGTGCGCCCAGAGTCTCGACCTTCAATTGCACGAGAACCTGCCCGCCGGGGGGCGAGAACGACAGTGCGTTTTCCACGAGGTTTTCGAGGATGGTCTCGATCAGGTCGGCGCGGCCCTCCACCGTCACGCCGGCTGCGGCATCGACCGTGAGGTGGTTGCGGGCGCCGCCTTTTACGCCCGTGAGGCCACCAATCATGGTGCTGTAGTCGGTGGCGAAGGCGCGCACCAGCGACGACAGGTCGATGCGCGCATGGCCCACGTCCAGCAGCTCGGCGGTGGCGCTGTCGATGCGCCGCGCCGATTGCACGAGGCCTTCGAGGCGGTCGAGGGATGTGGAAATGGCGGCGATCCCGGTCTCGGCGTCGCCGGTATTGGCCGCGGGGCGCACCAGCTCTACCGCTTGGCGGATGACGGCGATGGGTCCCTTGAACGCGTGGGCGTTGTCCTCGGCGGCATCGCGGATGATGTCGGCCACCCGGGTAAGACGGCTGACCATGGCGTCAAACTCGCGCCCGATGGCCGCTAGTTCGGGGACGGTGGTGGACTGCTCAAAGCTCACGCCCCGCTCCATGGCGCCCGCCAGGCTCTTGAAGCGGCGCAGGTTGGACCAGACCGCCGCCATGATGATGAAGGCGAGGATCGCCATGCCGGCGTAGACGATCCCCGCGAGACGGGTTTCGGCGCGCATCCAGTAGGGCTTGTCCGTCGACTGGCCGAGAGCGCCGGGATCCAATGCCACCACCACGCCCCAGCAGCCCGAAGCACTTTGTACGGGCGTAACCGAGGTGAGGATCGCACCTTGGCCACCCGCGCGCGGGACCTGTTCGCTCATGGGGATGTCCCCAGTGCAGCTCTGCGCCAGCTTATCGAGGACGCCGATGCGGGCCAGAAAAGCGCGTTCGTCCTGCATGTCTGTTGTCGGCACTTCGGGCGCGCTGGCTACATAGAAGAAACCGGCGGCCTCGCCAATGCCGTTCGGCTTGAAGAGGAGTTTGATGCTCTGACGGGGCGCCGCGAAGCGCGCGAGCTCGGACGGCAGCTTGCCGAAATCGCCGGGTTTGAGGTCCAGCAATACGGGGGACAAGGCGCGCCCCACCATGGAGCCGCTGTTCTGCACCGCGTCTAGGAGCAGTTGCTGGCGATCGCGGTCGGCGGAGGCGAACACCGAATACAGCAGGATGGGCAGCGCCAGGAACACCACCACCAGTGCGGTGAGCTGCACCCGCAGGGACGGCGAGAACCGTCCGGGTACGACGTCAGCTTCCGAATTGGCGCTCGCGTCAGGCATTAATGCGCCAGCGGTAGCCGAAGCCGGGATAATTCTCGAGCGCGGCGAACTCCGGATCGACCTCGGTGAATTTGCGGCGGATGCGTTTGATCAGCGCGCGCACATTGGTGCGGTAGCCTTCGGCGCCCTGGCCGGCGATGAATCCTTCTGCCTGCACGGTGTTGTAGATCTCGCGGTAGGACACATCGACGCCGGCTTTGGCGGCGAGCAGCGCAACGACTTCGAATTCGCCCAGGCTCAAGCCAACCTCACGGCCTTGCCAGTGGGCGCGCTTGGCCGCGGTTTTGAGGGAAAGGCGGCCCACATCGATGGTGTCGGTGATGGGCGCCGGGCGTTCTTTGTGGCGGGCGCCGGTGATCACCAACTCCAGCCGCTTGATGATGACCGCGGGGCTGCGGGTCTTCTCCACGAATTCCACCGCGCCGTGCTCCAGGGCCATTTCCTCGAACAGGGGCTGGTTGAGGGACGTGAGGAACATGATCGGCGCTGTGACGCCAGCGCCGCGCAAGCGGTTCAACAGCTCCAGCCCGTCCATGCGCGGCATGTGCCAGTCGAGGATATAAGCGTCGCCGGTCTTGTCGGATTGCAGGACCGTGGCAGGATCGTTGAACGCATTGACCTTATATCCTGCGCGCTCAAGGTTGGCGCCGAAGGTCTTCAGGAACAGGGCGTCATCATCCACCAGGATGACGGCGGGCTGATTGCCATTAGTGACGTCGAGCATTTTGAATCTCCGCGTAGCAGGCGCGTTCGGCTGGGTCGCCGCTGACCGATATCTTGCGGTCCAGGGCGTAGTAGCCGTTGCGCGTGACATCGAGGAAGAACAGCACTTCCACGGTGCATTGGGGGGCCTTGTAGATCCAGGCCTGGCCGGGGCCCTGATCGATTCGCTCCGTTGGCTCGCCCAGAGCGGTGCGCAGGTCATCCTGTGACATTCCAATAACCTGGATGATCACGGCGGGGGTCGCGTCCGGCGCGGGCGTCACGGGCTGTAAGGGCGCCTTGGCGGCCGGCCGCGGGCGCGGTTTGGGTTTTTCCGGCTGCGGCGGGGGGACGGGCGCGATGACCGGCGGCGCAGGCGGCGCGATCTCCACGGGTAACAGCACGCGTTGCGGCTGTGGTCGCTGACAGGCGCTTAGGCTTCCGCCGAGTGCAAATGCCACAGCCGTCCACAACCGCACACGCGCGCGGTGTGCGCCATGATCTATGCGTCCTGTGGTGATCGTCATGCAAAGGCCATCTCAAAGTTGTCGCGGAAACTTGTCGTCCCTGCCTGTGACCTTTTTAAGTCCAATTCAGCGATTCTCGCGCGGACCGTGACAAAAACCGGCTGAATATTGTCAGCCCCACCGGTGCGGCCTACCGTTCGCTGGCTTGAGGCGCGAAAGGAAGGTTGAGGCCATCCAGGAACGCACAAGCATCAAGAGCGTTCGCGAGGATGAGGAAAAAATGGGCGTCCAACTTTCCCCCGAGAGCCTGCAAAAGTTCACCCCGTACGAAAGCACAGTCCGGAGTACGGCCCTGGCTCACCGTTTCATGGTGCGCCGGTCGCTGGCCCAGTTTCGCGGCGGCGCCGCCGGCGATCTTCAAGCCGCGGCGAGCAGCCCAAAGATACCCGTTCGAACCCTTGATAGTTCCGCTCGTAACTCTGCGTCGTAACACAACCCTCGCGTCGCAACAGAAAGGACACTCCATCCAGCAATAAACCCACATGGAGACCCCGACCGGATCGTTCCCTGGCAATCCCCGTCCGTGATCCGGTCGCCAAGAAGCCCGTCTCCTGAATGGAGGCGGGCTTCTGCTATTTCCGGCGTCGCCCAAGCTTGACGGACAAGACGGGCTGGGGTCTGTAACTGTCCATGACCCCGCCGACCGACACCGCCACTACGGCCCCGGATACCTTGAGCAGCGTGGCCCTAAACGGCGCGGCCCGTGCCGCCGCCGGCGCGGGACGCCCGGCCAAAGCGCTGGAATTGTTCGCGCACTCTCTGGCCGCTGATCCGGCCCAAGTGGGTGTGCTGAAGGAGTTGGCCGCCGTTGCTGCACGCGCGGGCCGGAGAGACGAAGCCATAGAGATCGCCCACAGTTGCTTTCGCCGCTGTGCCGGTAACCTTACGGCGCAGCTTCGGATCGCTTTTGTACTGCAGGCCCTGGGCGCGCAAGCCGACGCCGTCGCTGCCGTAGTGGCGCTCGCGGCCCACGCGGCGCCGGGCGACGCGCGCGCCTGCGCCCGTGCGTTGAGTTGGCTGGTGATCGGGCTGGACCCGCGCGTTTCCGTCGCCGCCGCGGCCTTGGCGCTGTGCGTCGAACACGGCCAGGTCAGCGCGATCCACGGAGGCTTGTTCTCGGCCATTTACCGCGACCGTACCGACCTGGCGCCCCTTGCCGCCCGCCGCACCATCGACGCTCTCATGGCGGCGCCGACTTTGTGCGACGACCTGTTCCTGCGCGGCCTTACCCAGTTCACGGTGACGGATATCGCGCTGGAACGCGTGCTTGTGGGTGTTCGCGCGACCCTGGTGGGGGAGATCGATGCATACGGCAAGCTTCCGGACGCTTGCAGTCGCCTGAGGCGCCTGCTGGCGGCACTGGCGCAGCAATGCTTCACCAATGAGTACATCTGGGAGGAAACCGGCGACGACCGCGCCCGGTGCGCGCGGCTGGAAGCGCTGATCGCGAAGAATGAGAACGGCCTGGCCGATCTCCATGACGCTGTGGCGGCGGTTGCCTGTTTTCGCCCGCTCACCGATCTTACGTGCGCCGAGGTGCTCGCCGCCGCTCCGCCGAGCGGTGACGACGGGTGGGACGGGCTGCTGCGCCGGCAGGTGAAGGAGCCGTTGCGCGAGCGCACACTGGCCGCCGGCATCACCGCCCTTGGCAAGATCACCAACCCAATCTCGCTGGCCGTGCGCGACCAGTATCAGGAGCATCCGTACCCGCGCTGGATCACAGCCGCTCCCGCGGAGCCGACCCATCTGCCGCAGCCGTCTGGGATCGCGCCGTTGCCGCCCGGCGCGCGTATGGACGTGCTGGTGGCGGGCTGCGGCACCGGCCTTCAGGCGATCCAGGTCGCGGGCCAATTTCCCGGCGCGCGCATTCTGGCGGTGGATCTGAGTCGGGCCGGCCTCGCCTACGCGTTGCGCAAGACCGAGGAACGCGGTGTGGGGCGCATCGCCTATTTCCAGGCTGATATCCTGAACCTCGGCCAATTGAACATGGCCTTCGACTGCATCGAAAGCGGCGGCGTACTGCACCACCTGGAAAATCCCGCCGCCGGTCTCGCGGTGCTGGCCGGATTGCTCAAGCCCAACGGCATGATGCGCCTCGCGCTCTATAGCAAGATCGCCCGGCGCGCGATCATCGCCGCCCAGGAGCTGCGCGCAAGCCAGGGTATCCCCGGCGATCTCGATGGGATCCGCCGCTTCAGGCAGCAGGTGTTCGCGTTGCCTGCCGACCATCCGGCCGCCGGTGCGGCCAACACGCCAGATATGTTCGCCGCATCGGAATGCCGCGACCTGCTATTCCACGTGCAGGAAATCTGTTTCGACATTCCCGGAGTGCAGCGGTTGCTCGCTGACCGCGGTCTGGTCTTCGCCGGTTTCGATAACCTGCCCCGCCAGACGCAGCTCGGTTATCTGGCGGCCTACCCCGACGACCCCGGCATGATGTCGCTGGCCAACTGGGACGCTTTCGAACGGGCCAACCCAGCGGTCTTCATCACCATGTACCAATTCTGGGCCTTCAAGAATCCAGACGCACAACCCATCCTCAATACATAGTGAGGGAGCGAAGCGGGCTGTGCATTTGGGATGGCTGTTGCCGGTGCTTCCGGCTACATCGGTGCAGCAACGGGGGACTATAATGCACCACAGAGACACCATCGCCGGCCTTAAGGCGGAAGCCTTGAAATGGAAATGCCGCGCCTATTCCTTCGCCGCGATGCCCTTCGTGGGGATCATCGGCTTGCACGTGGGCACCAAGGGCGCCTTCGTGCCGATCTGGGCGCTGGCGGTGTCGGCCATCGCCATGGGCGCCTTCGGGGCGCTCAGCACCCGCTCCAGCCTGGATCACCTCGCCCTCACTGGCCGGATGGTCTGGTTCTAAGCGTTCTCTAGGGCCGCCCGAAAAGGGTGAGGCCACCGGCACGGGGTCTTGTGCCGATGGCCTCGTCGTGGGGGCCCGCTCGAGGGGGAGGAGGGGGGAAGGGCCCCGGACACAACGCGAGGGGGGGCCTCGCATTGATTTCTATTTTCTTTCAGCGGCTTAGCGCCCATCAGCGCGCCTTGCCGCCGGCTCTCCTGAACAGACGCCGCGCCGCGACAGTTCCTGCGGCGCACCATCCGCATTTCAGAACAGCTCTCAAGAAAGTCATAAACGCAGGAAATCCCCGGATTTTCCGTTCTATTGTCAGGAAGAACCGGAAGATCCTGAATGTCTGGCTTGGCTGAACTGGACGATGAAACGCTGATCACGCGCTCCCGTGACGGAGACGAGGGCGCCGTGCGCACCCTGGTCGCCCGCCACATGGACCAGGCGTATCGCATCGCCTATCGCATGACCGGCCACCGCGCCCAGGCCGAAGACATCGCCCAGGACGTGCTGATGCGGATGCTGTCCTACAAACAAGGCTGGTTCTCGACCGCGAGTTTCCACACCTGGCTGCGGCGGGCGGTGATCAACCGCGGTATCGACGAGTTTCGCAAGCGCCGACCGTCCACCACCCTCGACGACGCCGGCGAACTGTCCAGCGGCGACGCGGATCAGGAGCAGACCATGCTCGCTTCGGAATCCGAACGCCGCGTCGCCGCCAGCGTGCTGGCGCTGCCCGATCGCCAGCGTGCGGCGATCACGTTGTGCTTTTACGAAAACATGGGCCTCGCCGAAGCGGCCGAGGTTCTGAAGACCAGCGTCGGGGCGGTAGAGTCATTGCTTCACCGTGCCAAGGCCACGTTACGAGAAGGCTTGCTCGAACCCGATGCCAAGGGGCAACCCCGGGCATCCGTATCACCGAAACTGAGGACCATCGCATGACGACCCATCAGGATGATGACCCGCTGAATGCGGTATTGCGCGGATGGCAGGCGCCACCGGCCTCGCCCTGGCTCGCCGGCAAGATCGCCGCCAAGGTGAACGCTTCTCGTGCGCCGGCGTGGTCGTTGTTTCCGGGCCCGCTGAAAGTACGTATTGCCGCGCTGACCATGGCCGTGATCGTCGGCTGGAGCGTGGGCGCCTTCGTCTCCGCGCCCGAAGCCGCCGCCGAAGACGGCACCGAACTCGCTGAAATTCTGTGGTGAATCATATGGAAAAATCTCCTGCTGAAAAATCGCTCACGACGATCAAGTGGATACTTGTGTGCTCCCTCTTGGTGAACGCGGCCTTCGCGGGCTTCGTATTCTCGCAGGTGACCAACCGGTTCGGCTTCGGTTTCGGCGGCGGCCAGCGCACCTTCACGCGCGAGATCGTGCGTATGCGTCCCGAATCCACGGAACAAACCCGCGAGGTCCTGGCCAAGGTGTTCGCCTCCGAGAAGGGCGACATGGAAAAGGCGATGCGCGAATGGATCGAAGCCCGCCGCAAGACGGTTCAAGTCTTGCGCGCGGAGCCGTTGGATAAAGCGGCACTCGATTCCGCGCTTGCCGATATGCGCACCAAGACCGTGGCGGCGCAGGAGGTCTATCACCGCGTGGTCGCGCAGGCGGCCCCCGAGCTGAGCGCGGAAGAACGCGTGGTGCTGGCGCGCATGCTGAACGCCGCCCCCAACCGGATGAACGACATGGCCGGTCCAGGTGGCGGGCCGGGTTTCCGCGGCAACCGCATGATGCCGCCGGGCGACATGCCGGGTGAGGGGCCCGAGGTTATGGGCCCCCCGCCACAACCCAAAGAGCCGCCGCCGAAAGAATAGCCGGGCGAAGCTACCTCTACCGTAAGCCCGGACACGGAACGAAAGGCGGCCGATGCCCGTTGAAGGTCAACACCCTTCATCAGGAGATGCATCATGGCCAACCATACCCCACAGGCGCCGCCCGCCGGGCGCAATCCTCACGACGCCAAAACCCATAAAGACCACAAACGCGATACCTCCGAGAATACCGCCGAGGATGCCAAGGTCTCGGCGCACGATCCGCGCCTCCGCAACCTGAAAGAACAGGGCGACCAGGCCAATATCGCGCAGAACACGCGCATTCCGCCCTCACGCAATCAGGGTTAAGGACAGGCCAGGC
>CANISR010000119.1 GCA_947470105.1 Fidelibacterota bacterium
GCCAACGGCACCATGGAGCCCATCGGCTTCGTGTCGGCGCGGTTCCTGCTGTCCGCAGTGGTGCTGGCGCCCTTCGCGCTTTACGAAGCGCGGCGCGCGGCGGAGCCCCTTACCCGCGGGGCCATGGGCATCGCTGTTTTGGTGGGCGGTTGTCTGTTGGCCGGCGCCACTTTGCAGCAAGTGGCGTTGGTGACCGCCAGCGCCACCAGCGGCGGCTTTCTCACCGCGCTCTATGTGGTGCTGATCCCGTTCACCACCTGGCTGATCTCCCGTGATCCCATCCGGCCACTGGTGATCGCCGCCTGTTTGATCTGCGTGGCCGGCGCCTGGCTGCTCACGGATACCGGCGCCGCGCGCACTTTTGCCACCGGCGACCTGTTGCTGCTCGCCTCCGACGTGCCCTGGGCCTTCGGCATTACGTTGGTCGCTGTGTTCCAGCGCCGCGCCGCGCGGCCGTTCTTCCTCTCGTTCCTGCAATACGCAATCTGCGGCGTTGGCGCATGTATCCTGGCGCTGATCTTCGAAACCGTGACCTGGGACGCCCTGGCTGCGTCGCTGTACCCGATCCTCTACGCCGGGATTTTGTCGGGCGGCTTGGGGTTCACCTTGCAGGTGATCGCCCAACGCCACACCCCGCCCGCTGAGGCCGGCCTGATCATGTCGCTGGAGTCAGTCTTCGCCGCCCTGGCCGGCGCCTGGCTCCTGGCCGAACGCCTGACGGTCACAACCTTGGGCGGCTGCGCGATGATTCTCGCGGGCGTGGTGATGGTCGAAGCCGGGCCCGCCCTCACCCGCAGCGTGAAGGCGATGCTGGCACGAGTGCGCTAACCGCTACTTCGCCGCTTCCCCCGTCACCTTCGCCTGGATCGCGGAACTGGACGTGGTGTGCTCGAACCGCAGTTTCTGGTTGGGGCGGGCGTAGTGGAAGCAGCCGTGGGCCATGAGCGCGGACTCATGGAAGCCGGACAAAATCAGTTTCAGCTTGCCCGGATAGGCGCACATATCGCCGATGCAGAAGATTCCCGGGACGCCGGTTTCGAAGCTCTCCGTCGACACCGGTATGCGGTCCTTGTCGTCGAGCTGAATACCCCAATCGGCGATGGGGCCGAGTTTCATGGTGAGTCCATAGAACGGCAGCAGCGTGTCGCAGGGCACGTCGAACTCGCCCTTCTCGGCGCTTTTCAATGTCAGTGAGCTGATCTGGCCGTTGTCGCCATTGATACGCACGATGTCGCCGATCTGGAGGTTCACCTTGCCCTCCTTCACCAGCGCGTACATCTGATCGACCGTGGCCTGCATGCCGCGGAACTCGTTGCGGCGGTGGACCAGGGTCATGCTCGCCACCACGCCCTGCAGGTTCACGCTCCAGTCCAGGGCCGAGTCACCGCCGCCGGCGATGAGCACATGCTTGTCGCGGAACTGCTCCTTCTTGCGCACGGCATAGAACAGCGACTTGCCTTCGAATTCGTCGAGGCGTTCGAGCTTGGGTTTCTTGGGCGTAAAGCTGCCGCCGCCGCCAGCTATGCACACGCAGGGGGCCTCGATCACCGTGCCCATGTCGGTGGTGAGACGGAAGCCGCCGCCGTCCAGCTTCTCCAGGTTCGAGCCCATCTCCTGGAAGTGGAACACCGGATTGAAGGGCGCGATCTGCGCCATGAGATCATTGGTCAGTTCCTGGCCGGTGATCTTCAGCCGGCTGGGAATGTCGAGGATGACTTTCTCGGGGTACAGTTCGGCGCATTGGCCGCCAGGGCGGTCGAGGATGTCCACCACATGAGCGGACAATCCGAGAAGTCCCAACTCGAACACCGCGAAGAGGCCCACAGGCCCCGCGCCGATAATAATGACATCTGTCTTGTGCGACGATCCGCCGGCGTCAGGCATTAAGGTCCCTCCCTTTCCCATCCCGAAAGGCAGGCCTCGACGAAGATCCCCCTATTTCAAGCCGGGGACGAATCTCCTAAGCGCCGGACCCCTTAGCTACGTACTCGGACCATTGTTCCGGCGTATCGAGGTCTGTCAGGACCGCAGTGTCCTCAAATTCAACCTCGTAAACAAGGGACTCATTGGCGCCGATGAGGGCTTTGGCGCCGGCGTCGCCGGCGGTTTCCCGCATCTGCTCAAACAGTTCCCGCGCCCACAATACCGGATTGCCGCGCTTTCCGGTGTGGGTGGGGACGCCGATGGCCTTGCCGGACGCGGGGTCGAAGCCGGCCATGAGCTTTTCCAGGTGCGTCGCCGTCAGGCTGGGCATGTCGGCCAGGCAGATCATGGCGCCGAGCATGTCCGGCGCCACGGCGGCGATGCCCGCCTTCAGCGATGTGGACAGGCCTTCACCATATTTCGGGTTATGCACCACGGTGACCGGCAGGCCGGCCACCGCCGCCGCGACCATGGCCGGCTCGTGGCCGGTGACCACCACGACCTGAGCCGGGCGCGCCGCCAGGATGGTCTCCACCATGCGCCGCACCAGGGGCTTGCCGCCCAAGGGCATCACCAGCTTGTTGTGGGGGCCCATGCGCCGGGACTGGCCTGCCGCCAGCAGTACAATCGCCAGCGGGAATGGCGCGGGCTCGTCGGCGGGCGCATCCGGCTCCGGCAGAACATCCGGAACAGCGTTTTCCTTCACCGCGCGGGCTCGCGGCAGAGGCCGTGCCGGTGTGTCCACCAAAAGTCCGCCCACGCCCATGCCCATGATGTCGCTGCTGGTCACCTCGAGACCGGCGGCCAGGCGCTGCATCACCCAGTCGGCGCCGTTGAGCCGCGGCGAGCGCGCGCAACCCGGCAGCACCAGCACCGGCACGTTGCGCACATGGCCGAGCACCAGCAGGTTCCCGGGGTCCACCGGCATACCGAAGTGATCGATGCGCCCGCCCGCCGCGACGATACCCGCGGGCGCCACGTCGTTGCGGTCAGCGGTCGCCGAGGCCCCACTGATCAAGATCTGCTCCGCCCCCGCGATGACCGCATCGCGCACAGCCTTAGCCACCGCATCGGCATCGTGTGGGATGCGCGCGGTACTGATGACGCTGCCGCCCAGTTCGGTGACACGCTTTGCGGTTACCGCCTCGGTGCTGCTGATGACCGCGGCCTTCAAATGCGCGGTGGTGGTGGAAATGACGGCGGTGCGGCGCGGATGGAACGGCGCCAGGGCCAGGGAGGTGGTCTCCAGGGCTTTGCGCACCTGCCCCATGACCGCGGCGCCGACCGCGTAAGGGATGATCTTCACCGTGGCCACGATCTGGCCTTCCTGCACCGGCGCGTAGTCCGCGAGGGTGGCGATGGTGACCGCCTCGCTGATGCGGTTCACTGCGTCGATGGTCGCCGCTGTGACGCGGATCAGTCCGGGCGCCACCGCTTCGATATTGCAACGCCCGGTCCGCGCCGCGGTCAGGCGCAACCCCATGCCGGCGCACAGGCCGGCGATCTCCGAGGCCGCGGTGTCCTCGTCGGCGTCACCGGCTTCCAACCGCGCCGCGGTGATGTCGGTGAGCCCTGCCGCAACCAGCGCCGCCACATCCTCGGCCGTGAGCGTGTGGCCCTTCTTGAGCGTCACCGCGCCCGCGCGCAGCGTGTGGCCCAGAATGGCGCCTTCGGACTCGCCGACGGGAATGGAGCCGAATTTCATTTGCGCAACGTCTCGATCACCTGCGCCAGGATCGACACCGCGATCTCCGCCGGCGTCAGCGCATTTATATCCAAACCCACCGGACCGCGAATGCGCGCGGTGTCGTCGGCGGTGAATCCCGCCGCGGCCAGGCGCTCCAGGCGGCTGGCGTGGGTCTTCTTGCTGCCCAGGGCGCCGATATAGAAGGCGTCGGACTTCAGCGCCGCGGTCAGCGCGGGGTCGTCCAACTTCGGATCGTGGGTGAGCGTCACGATGGCGGTACGGGCGTCGGGTTTGATCTCGGCCATGCCTTCATCGGGCCAGGCGTTCAGCGCCGTGATGCCCGCCAGGGCGCCGGATTTGGCAAAGCCCTCGCGGGGGTCGATGACCGTCACGTCGAAGCCCGCGAGTTGCGCCATGGGCGCCAGGGCCTGGGCGATATGCACCGCGCCGACGATGACCATGCGCGCCGGCGGCGCGTAGACCCGTACCAGGTAGCCGTAGGCGGCGATGCCCGAGCGGTCGCCGGCGATGCGTGCCCGAACATCCAGCACCTCGTCGTCGGAGATACACAGGTCGCCGGAGAGATTTTTGCCGTCCACCAGGAGCTGGGCGCCGTTCACCGTGTCGGTGACCACAGCCCCCATGCGTTTCCCCGCCCGCATGCGATTGAGGTCGTCGAGGACGCCCGGCTTGGGCTGCACGAACACCTTGATGCGCCCGCCGCAGGCCAGGCCCACTTCCCAGGCGGCTTCGTTGGTGACGCCGAACTCCAGCATCTGCGGCTTGCCCGAGGCGATGACCTTGAGGCCGGCGTCCACCACCGCGCCCTCGATGCAGCCGCCGGACACGGAGCCCGCGAAGTCGCCGCTGTCCGAGATGGCCATATGGCTGCCCACCGGCCGCGGACTCGATCCCCAGGTCGCGGCGACGGTGGCGAGCGCAACGCCATGGCCGGAGGCGGCCCAGGTCGCGAGTTGGTCAAGAGGATCGGAGGCGGTCATGCTCTCACTCTACATGTCATCCTCGGGCTTGACCCGAGGATCCAGGGCGGTAACGAAGAAAGGCTGCAAGAAACGCGCATGCTGTTTACGTCGTGTACGCCACAGCCCGCCTTTTTTTCCAACCCTGGACTCTCGGGTCAAGCCCGAGAGTGACAGGGGAGTGGGTTACGCAGCCCGCGCGGTACGCACCGGCTTCTCGCCCAGCGCCTTTATCAACTCCGCCAAGCTATCGAGGTTATGCACGGGGCGGAAGTCGTCCACGTGGGGGAGCATAGCGCGGACGCCCGATGACTTGGGCTCGAAGCCGGCGTAGCGCAACAGTGGATTGAGCCAGATCAGGCGGCGGCAGGATCTGTGCAGGCGTTCCATCTCCACACCCAGGCCTTCGCCGGCGTCCCGGTCCAGGCCATCGGTGATCAGAAGAACCACCGCGCCCTGCCCCAGCACCCGGCGCGCCCAGAAACGGTTGAAGGTGCGTAACACCTCGCCGATCCTTGTGCCGCCGGACCAGTCCTTCACCGCGCCCGCCACGCGTGCAATGGCGACGTCGGGATCGCGCAAGGCCAGTTCCCGCGTGACGTTGGTAAGCCTGGTGCCGAACAGGAACACATGGGTACGGCTGGGGTCATGCCGGGTATTGGCGATGGCGTGCAGGAAATGCAGAAGCATGCGGGCATAGGATCCCATGGACCCGGAAATGTCGCACAGCACCACCAGCGGCGGACGGCGTTCGCGGCGCGCGCGCATGCGCAACGCCATGGTGCCGGTCCGCATCATGGCGCGCAGGGTGGCGCGCATGTCGATGCGGCTGCCGTGGGCGGCGGGCTTGAACCGCCGCGTCGCCGTCAGGGGCACCGGCAGGCGCAAGGTCGCCATCAGCGTGATGGCTTCGGCGGCCTCGGCGCTGCTCATGGTCTCGAAGTCCCGGGCGCGGAGCTGTTCGGCCCCCGACCAGCTCGCCTGGGCCTCGGCGTCCATCATCAACCGCGGCGGCGTGGCCTGGGGTTTGGCGAAGGCTTCGGTGACCCGCCGAGGCACAGGCGTTCCCGGCGGCGGCTTCAATTCGGGCTTCAGGAACTGATCGAGGTCGATCTGCTCCGGCTTCGGCGCCTGCCAGAATCGCTCGAACGCCAGGGCGAACAGCTCCCGGTGGGCGTAGCGTTCCACGAACACGGCCTGGAGGGCCGCAAACACGTCGGCGCGTCGGGAGATGTCGACGGCGTCCAGCGCGTCAAGGGCCAGCGCCACCTTGCCCGTGCCGATGGGGAGCCCGATGCGCCGGAGAATCCGCGCGAACGCGATCGTGTTCGCCGCCAAGGAACTCACGGTGTCGCGGCCATTTACTGCGCGGCCTGGGGCTGGAGCAGCCGGGCGGCCGTTTCACCGCGCACTTTGGCGATGTCGTCCTGATATTTCAGAAGTACGCCCAGGGTCGAGTCTACCGCGGGCGCGTCCAATTCCTTGGCGTCCAAGGCCATGAGGGCCTGGGCCCAGTCCAGGGTCTCGGCGATGCCGGGGGGCTTGAACAGCTCCATGCCGCGCAGGGCCTGAACGAAGGCGACCACCTGGCCCGAGAGCCGCGCGCTCACACCCGGCGCCTTGGCGGAGAGGATCGCGCGCTCCCGTTCGGCGCTCGGATAATCCACCCAGTGATAGAGGCATCTCCGCTTCAGCGCGTCGTGGACTTCGCGCGTGCGGTTTGACGTTACGATGACGATGGGCGGCGCTTCGGCGCGCACGGTGCCCCACTCGGGGATCGTCACCTGATAGTCCGACAACACTTCCAGCAGGAAGGCTTCGAACGGTTCGTCGCTGCGGTCGATCTCGTCGATCAGCAGCACCGGCGGGCCTTTGGCGTTGGGCTCCAGCGCCTTCAGCAGCGGCCGCGCGATGAGATAGTCGGCGCTGTAGATGTCGCGCGCCAGCGTTGATTCCGTGGCCTTGCCTGAGGCTTCCGCCAAACGGATCGCCATCATCTGGCGCGGATAGTTCCACTCATACACGGCGCTCGCGGCGTCGAGGCCTTCGTAGCACTGCAAGCGGATGAGATCGCGGCCAAGGGCCGCGGCCAGCACCTTGGCGATTTCGGTCTTACCCACGCCGGCTTCGCCTTCGAGGAACAAAGGCCGCGCGAGCTTGAGCGCCAGGAAAACCGAAGTCGCGAGCGCACGCTCGGGCACATAGCCGTGGGCGCGCAGGAGTTCGGATGTGCTGTCGATGGATGTTGGAAGAGAAGTCATGCGCGCACCGTAAAGCGCGCGCGGCGAAAATGAAAAGGGTTCAGCAGGCTATGCATCGGAAGCTATCCAACCTCCGCTCGACTCGATTGGATTCCCACCATCACTTGTGGTGTCACGCCACCGAAACACAAAATCGAGTGACAGACTTTGGAATTTCTGAGATGATCTTCATGACGAGTTGGGGGATTGGCCTAAGCATTCATGCAGACGGCACGCCATCAGGGACAGCGCGACGCTTTCGCCGGTCCCGGTTTCGGAGAAGACGCCCCGCCGGCGTTTCTGGACGCTTCGGCGCCTCCCACCTCCACCCATTTTACCGAACAACAAAAAGACCACCGGAGAGATTCGACCGAAGGCGAACGGGACGGCATCCGCCGTGCCCGAACGATGCGCGAGATCACATTTGAGGAGCAACAAGTCCAGATGGGTAAGCGGTCATCAGCTCGTTCCAAGAAACAGTTCCATGACAACAATGACTCCTTTCAACTCCACGCCATCCCAGGGGGCTGGGACCCGATCGCGGAGCAAAAGGGCGAAGAACGACGCGACCAGAGCTTCATCCGCCACGTCAAACCGCGCAGCGAAGGCCAACAACAGTTGATGGACGCCATCGCCGAGCGCGCGCTGACCGTGGCCCTCGGGCCCGCGGGCACGGGGAAAACCTATCTTGCCATCGCTGCCGCGGTCACCGCACTCGAGGAAGGCAGTATCGACCGCATCGTCCTCTCCCGTCCCGCCATCGAAGCCGGCGAGACGCTCGGCTACTTGCCGGGAACCATGGAGGAGAAGATGTCGCCGTACCTGCGGCCGCTCTACGACGCGCTCGCCGATCGCATGGGCGGGAAACGCTTGCGTTCCGCCATGCAAGACGGCACCATCGAGATCGCGCCTATCGCTTACATGCGCGGGCGCACGCTCAACAATGCCTTCGTCGTCATCGACGAGGCGCAGAACTGCACTTACGGGCAGATCAAGATGTTGCTGACGAGACTTGGCTGGCACTCGACCATGGTGATCACCGGCGATCCGGACCAGACAGATTTGCTGCCGGGCGTCTCCGGTCTCGCCGACATCGCATCGAAGCTCGAGACACTTTCCGACATCGCCGTCGTCCGCTTATCGAAGCTGGATGTGGTGCGGCATCCGCTCGTCGCCTGCATGCTGGCGGCGCTCTAGAATCAAACACCCCAGTTCGGCAGAACTGGGGTGTTTAACGAGGTGCGTCCCTGAAACTAGGGGTGGTCATGCAAATGGCCACCCTATTTTTTGTGAAACGCCCGCCGCTGCCAAGAAGCGGACGTTCCCGGGATTTCTGTCCCCCCAAGAAGACCACAAAAGGCCGGGGTCGCAAAGGCCGCGGGCGTGAACTTTCAGGGTATATTTTGCGGGTTTCCTGCGTATTTCCGCTTGCCTGCCAGGGCTAGTGGCCGGGTCTTAAAATCGACCCAAATCTGGTTGCACGTAAGCCGGGAAAGACCCCGGCAGAGGGCCGCTTAATGGGCCGGCTTGGCGGCAGGGACCCCAAAGCCGATGTCGATCCAGCGGCGCCGGGCGACGTCCGGGCGGTCGTCCACGAGGGGGTACGGCGGGCGAAGGTTCTGGACGAAGCCCAGGGTGCGCGGCGGCCGGCCGGAATCGTTGGAGAGCGGGAGCGTCACATGCTCCATGGCCAGGTCGTCGCGGGATTTCAGGGAAAACAGGCCGATGGTGACGATGCCACAGGGATGCGAGAGCACCCGGGCCACGTTCTGCCGCCCGGCGGCGGCGACTTTTGGGGTGACCGCGGTAAAGGCGTCCTGGCCGGTGAGATCCAGATTCCACAGGTCCGCGAACCGCGTGCCCATGAACCGCGTGATGTAGGTGTCAGGCGTTTGCTGCTCGATGATGACCGCCTGCGGCAACAGGTCATTGGGCAGAGTCTGGAACACAGTCCGGAAATGCGGAAGCTCACCTCCGCTTCGCATGCCCTGCCAGGCCGCGAAGAATCGCTTGGCCTCTTCCGTCTCGAACATTCCGCACCCGCATCCGGATCCGCGTGCGCGGGAAACGTTTCTCGTTCCGGCAGCCGCGTCTCAACCTAACGGCGCGTACAATGACCGCTGCACCGCGCGGCACGCAACCGAAAACGCGCAAGCTTTAAACATGAAATAGAGCCGGTGTATTCCGCATGTACGTGAACGGGGCGGCATAAGCGCTGCAGGTTTTTTACTCAGGCGCCGAAGACTGCGGTGAGAATACGCATGACCTGCGCCTGGCCGAGAGGGTCCAGCTTCACGCCGGTGGCGGTGAAATACACAGTCAGGTTGTTGTTGGCGTCGTCTTTCTGTTCTGCGGGTGCGCGGTGGCGCTCCTCGTCGGTGCTTTCCATCACCAAGGCATAGAGCGCCAAGGTCTGCAGGGCTTCCGTATCCAGCTCGCAGGCCTTGATGCGGTCGCGCAGTTCCGACGCCGCGATGCGGTTCGGCCCCGCCATGTCGGAGTTCTCGATGAAATCCTTCATGTTGGTGCGCGCCGTGCGCAATGGCTCCACCAGATTGCGTTGCCAATCACGCGACAGCTTGAGCGCCCCGGCGAGATAGCGCGCCAGGTTGCTCGATCCGACACTGCGATGGGCCAGCCACAGGCAGAACAGCAGGATATTCACGTCGATGGCGTGCCGGGCCTGCAGGGCGAGGCACGCCTTCTCGACGCCGGGCTCCTTGTAGGCCCAGGTCATGAAGTCCCACAGCGGGTTGGACTTCACCGCATTGGATGGCGCTTCGGGGATACTCATTGGGCCTTTTCGCCCCAGCGCTTCACCAACCCGACGTCTATACCAAAGCGGTCCAGGCCGAATAAATCGAGCGCGCGGCCGACGGTGTGGTCGATCATGTCCTCGAGGCTCTGAGGCCGGGTGTAGAACGCCGGCACCGGCGGCGCGATTACCGCGCCGATCTCGGCGGCCTGGGCCAGCGTGCGCAGGTGGCCGGCGTGCAGCGGGCTTTCGCGCACCATGAGCACCACGCGGCGGCATTCCTTGAGCGCCACGTCGGCGGCCCGCGTCAGCAGAGTCGAGGTGACGCCGGTGGCGATCTCCGAGACGCTGCGGATGGAGCACGGCGCCACCAGCATGCCGAGGGTGCGGAATGACCCGGAGGAAATGGCCGCCGCCATATTGGAATTGTCGTAAACCGTGTGGGCCAGCTTCTTGACCGCCGCCACTTTGAGATTGGTTTCGTGGGCGAGCGTGACCTCGGCCGAACGGCTCATGACGAGATGTGTCTCGATCCCGGCGGCGCGCAGCACTTCCAGCGCCCGTACGCCGTAAATGACACCGGACGCGCCGCTGATGCCGACAACAATGCGGGGTGCGGGCGTGGGCGAGCGGGAGGATTTTGCGGACGGCATACTGACAGGAACACCCGAAAACAGGGCGGCACTTTAGCCGATTTCACGGATCGGAAACGGCTTTTTCTGGGCGAGACAAATGCTCTAAAACAGAGCCTGGTTTTGAAGGAGAACGCCATGGGCCAGGACATCACGGTTTCGGGGAACGACGGTTCCTTCGGCGGCTATCTCGCCACGCCGGCATCGGGTAAAGGCCCGGCGGTGGTGGTGATCCAGGAGATTTTCGGGGTCAATCCGTGGGTGCGTAGCGTCGCCGATATGATGGCGGCACAGGGCTACATAGCCGTCGCCCCGGACCTGTTCTGGCGCATCGCCCCCGGCGTCCAGCTCGACCCCACCAAGCCCGATGAGCAGAAACGCGGCTTCGAACTCTACGGCAAATACGATTTCGAGAAGGCGTTGGCCGACATCCAGTCCACCATGACCTACCTGCGCACAGCGCCCGGCGCCTCGGGCAAGGTCGGCAATATGGGCTTCTGCGCCGGCGGCCTGTTGTCCTATCTGTGCGCCGCCCGCACCGACACCGACGCCAGTTCGAGCTACTACGGCGGCGGGATCAGCGGGAAGCTCGACCTCATGGAGAAAATCAAAAAGCCCACCCTGCTCCACCTGGCCGGCGTCGATGACTTCGTGCCCACGGAGGCGCAAGTGAAGATCAAGGAGGCCGCCGCCGGGAACCCGAACGTCACGGTTTATGACTACCCCGGCGTCCATCACGGCTTCTGCCGCGACATCGACCCGCGGAACTACGATGCGGCGGCCTGCACGCTGGCGCACAGCCGCACTCTCGCGCTATTCAAGAGCGCACTCGCCTAAATCCAACTCGTTTAAAATCCACCTGGGGGACACTATGGAAATCTACGGCGCTATCTTCTCGCCCTATTGCGCGCGCGTTGCGCTCGCGGCCCGCTTCAAGGGCATCAAGCTCAAGTTCAGCCCGACGCCCGGCGGCGGCTACAAGTCGCCCCAATACCTGAAGCTCAACCCCCTCGGCAAAGTCCCGGTGCTGAAGGACGGCAAATTCTACGTCTATGAATCCGGCGTGATCGTCGAATACCTGGACGCCAAGTCCAAGAAGAAGCCGGTGGTTCCCAAGAACGCCAAGGACGCCGCCAAGGCCCGCATGATCGGCGCAGTGCTCGGTGAATACGTCCACGGCGCCACCAGCAAGTTCTTCCCGCTGCTGGGACCGAACCCCAACAAGGCCGCCGTAGACGCGGTGATCGTCGAGATCAACAAGCAGCTCGACGTGGCCGAACAGGTGTTGGTGGCCGGCCCTTACGCCGCCGGCGCCAAGTTCACCATCGCCGACGTCTTCGCCGTGCCGAGCCTCGGGTTCCTGCTCCTGTTCGCGCCGCTGTTCGGCATGGACAAGCCCCTGGGCGGCCGCAAGAAGCTGTCCCGCTACATGGCCAAGGCCAAGAAGGACAAAGTCATCGCCGGCGTGCTGGCC
>CANISR010000120.1 GCA_947470105.1 Fidelibacterota bacterium
ACCAATGGCTTTCATCGTATCCTCCCCTGGATAACCCAATCGCAAGCGTACAAAGTAAAGCATGATGCCGCGGAGTGCCAAGGGTGCGGCCGCTTGAGGAGTAAACGTTTTGGATCTGAACTTCAGCTTTTTCGAGGTGGCGCCCGACCTGTCCCCTTTGACGATTGTCGATATCGGCGCAGCCCCTACCGGGAAGCCGCCGTTCTACCAGGCGCTTCTGGATCAAGGGCGGGCCGAGGTCATCGCCTTTGAGCCCGATCCCGAGGCATTCGAGCGTTTGACGGCCGCATCGCCCGCTAACGTCAAGCTCTACCCCTATGCCGTCGGTGATGGCGAGGAGCATACATTCTACAAAACCAGGAACGGGTACACGAGCTCACTGTATCGGCCCAACGACAAGGTCATCAGACGGTTCTCAAACCTCGCGGGCTTGACGGAGGTGGTATCTACCAGCCCAATAGTCACGCACAAGCTGGATGAGGTGCTGGCGGGCCAATCGGTCGATTTCATCAAGCTCGATGTGCAGGGCGCGGAGCTGGACGTGCTGCACGGCGCCACACGGGTGCTGTCGGAAACCTTAGCCGTGCAATGTGAAGTGGAATTCGTGCCGCTCTACGAAAATCAGCCCCTCTTCGCCGACATAGACAGGTTCATGCGGGGCAGCGATTTCCAATTTCACATGTTTCACGGTGGCTTGGCCAGCCTACTGTACATGCCGGTGAAGATGCGCACCGTCCAACTCAGCGGCCACAACCAGATCCTGCACAGCGACGCCGTCTACTTCCGCGCCCTGGACGGAATAACGCGATTGCCGCGGGAGTCCCTGCTTAAACTGGTCGCGATCCTGCATGATTTCTACAAGTCCTACGACCTGTGCCTCCACATCATGATGGAGATGCAGAGCGCCGGCATTCCGGCGCCGTTTGACCGCTACCGGCAACGGCTCGGCACCGGACCAGGGCAGTAAAGTCGCCTCCGCCTCATGACGCCGGGTGACGGCGATAGGCGATGATCTCCGTCAGGCGTGTGCGTACGGCATCACAATCCACGATGAGATCACTGTAATAGAGCGAGTCCCGCCGTGCACCGTCGGTGGCGCGGCAGGGCAGAAGGTGCAGGCGGATTCCGAGGGTTTCGCACATGAGGACCACGGTGGCATATCCAACCGTGTCCAGCCCCATCATGTGCTCCAAACACAAGAGTACGAGGTCGGTTCCGGCCCGCATCTGAAACAGAGCAAACTTGTTCGTGCCGAAGGACGTCATGACGATGGCGGCGTCCCGCAATATTTCGTTCTGCTCCCGCACCGAAACTTGAGGGCGCCGCATGGATTCAAATCCCATGTCGGTCAGCAGTGCATCCAAGGCCTCCGGGTTGGCGATATTGCGCCCGCGCGACGTTCGGCTTCTCGCGAGGAACACCCGCCTGGTTGGGCGCGGGGACGCGGGTTCGGCGCGTCCGGGGCCTAACTTCTCGCTCAGGAAATGCGCGAGGCCCGGCCCAGGCCTATAGGGATCGCCGGTTTGTACGACCGTCAGGGCTCTGAACGCGTACCGCTTGCCGAAATCGCACCACACTACATCTTCGGGACGGACGCCACAGGCAGCCAGTGTGTCGCGATGATGTTTCCCAATCCAGCTCGGCACGGCGAGTTTCAATGGAGAAGCTGCTCCGGGCTGCCATGCCCTGAGGCGCGGCAAGAACTCCAGCATCCAATGGCCGAATTGCAGATCGGCGGGGGCGGACACGAAGAGTGCATCCGCATCGACGAACGTTACATCCGCCGACCAGGGGTGAAGGACCATCCCGGACGGCTTGTTGTAGAGATGGGGCAGGATTTCATTCATGGCCCACAAGGTCTGATAGCCGGACCTGTTGAGAACCTGCCCGGTTGGCGCGACCACGAAGTCCCAACCCGATATGAACGACGCATTTGGTATGACGACGTACCGAACGCCTTCGGTCCGGTAGGTATGCACCGCGCCGGACTCTGGGTGGACGACTTTCACGTCCTGCGGCATTTCAAGTGTTCGCATCTCGATGCCGTTGTTCCCACACCAATCGGCCAGCTCCTCCGACCGCGCCAAGGTGACGGCGAGATGTGGATTCCTCTTGAAGAACGCGGCATATGCGCCGCGAAAGACATCCGCCGCGGATCGTGATTCGAAATCGTCGACCTCCGACAACGTCAGGCAGAGGTTTTTGAGGGCGGCGCGATGGTCCGAATGGATGCCCAGGAGTTTCGTGTAGGTGTCTGCCGCCGCGTGAAACGCGCCGAGCGCGGTTTGGGCGACGCCCAGGTTGTAAAGCGCGTTCTTGTCCTGGGGCGCAATCGACAGTGCGCGCTGGAAACAGTCGACCGCTTCCGCGGCCCTATCCAGTTGAATGAGAGTCCCGCCCAAATAGGTGTGCAGGCGCGCATCGCACGGAAATTCGTGGGGAAGCTCAGCCGCCCGCGCGGACGCCTGCTGGTAACGTCCAGCGCCGAACAGGTCGAGGACCGATTGGATGTGCTCTGGCGGGGTTGTCATGGTTCTGCTGCGAACACGGGCATTTCTTACTGTGAGGCATCGCCCTCAAAAAGCCAACACCAGCCCGCGCTACAGCAGGCCTTGGGCACGGAACGACAGCGGCCCGCCGCGGCTGACGATCACATGGTCGTGCAGGGTGATGCCGACGGCGCCCAGCGCATCCTTCACCTTGCGCGTCATATCTATGTCGGCCGCCGACGGTTTGGGATCGCCGCTGGGGTGATTGTGGCAAATGATCACGGCGCTCGCGTTCAGTTCGAGCGCGCGTTTGGCGACCTCGCGCGGATAAACCGGCGTGTGGTCGACCGTTCCTCTTTGCTGGGCCTCGTCGGTGATCAGCTTGTTCTTACGGTCGAGATAGATCACGCGAAATTGCTCGGTGGCGCCGTAGGCCGCCTTGGCCGTGAGATAATCCACCAAGGCGTCCCAGGACGAAATCATGTCCATACTTTTGGGCTTGGGGCGCAACAGGCGCTGGGCAGCTTCCTGCACCGTCTTGAGTGCGACCACGCTGATGCCGCCGACCCCATCGACGTTCTCTAAGTCCTGTGCGTCGGCGGAAATGACCTCTGCGAAGCTGTCATTGAACCGGCGCAGCAGCGCCTTGGCGGCCGGCTTCGTGTCTACCCTGGGCCGCGCGAGCGCCAGCAGCATCTCCAGCAGCTCATAGTCGGGCAGGGCGCCGGGCTCGCGCATGAAGCGGTCGCGCAGGCGCTGCCGATGATCCGCGTGATCCGGCTTTGAGTCCGCGCCTGGACGTTCATCCCGCTCATCCGCGCCGTCGTCGCTGCCGTTTCGCCCCATGAAAATCAGTCCACACCCGAAAGACGCGCGAGGTAGATTTGTACCATTTCAACCGCGCCTGCGAAATCGATCATCGCCAGGCGCGGGGTTGAGGCTGCGCTCATCTGAGCATATGTGAGAGGCATGGCCGATCCCCTCATCACCGTCTGCCCCGCCTGCCAGAAACTGAACCGCATCCCGGCGGTGCGGCTAGCGGAAAAGCCAAATTGCGGGGCCTGCGGGAAACCCCTGTTCACCGGCCAGCCGGTGGACGTGGACAGCGCCGGCCTCGACCGGCATGCGCGCGGCGATCTGCCGGTGCTGGTGGATGTCTGGGCGCCCTGGTGCGGGCCTTGCCGTACCATGAGCCCCATGTTCGCCCGTGCGGCGGAGGCTCTGGAGCCGGGCATGCGTTTGCTCAAGCTGAACCTGGACACGGCGCCCGATATCGGCCGGAGGTTCGGCATTCAAAGCGTACCGACACTCTTGTTACTGCATCGCGGACAGCTCAAAGCACAAACGGCCGGCGTCATGGACACCGGCCGCATAGTTGCTTGGGCGCGGAGTACTGCGGCTTAGGTTGGTTCTTCGGTCGAAGCGGCGTCGCCATACGGCGGGAACGTGTAACCCTTCGGCGAGAGGGTGAAGATTTCCACCCCGGTCTCCGTCACGCCCACGGTGTGCTCGAACTGGGCGGACAGGGACTTGTCGCGGGTGACCGCCGTCCAGCCGTCGTCGAGGATCTTGGTTTCATAGCGGCCGGCGTTGATCATGGGCTCGACCGTGAAGATCATGCCGGGCTCCAGGATCATGCCTTCGCCGGGTTCGCCGAAATGCATGACGTTGGGCGACTGGTGAAACACGCGGCCGATGCCGTGGCCGCAGAAATCGCGCACCACCGAAAAACGATGACCTTCGGCGTAGCTCTGGATGGCGTGGCCCACATCGCCGAGTGTGGCGCCGGGCTTTATGGCTTCGATGCCCTTCATCATGGCGCGGTAGGTGTGTTCGACCAGACGCTGGGCCTTGATCTTCACATCGCCGACGAAATACATGCGGCTTGAATCGCCAAACCAACCGTCAAGGATGGGCGAGACGTCGATGTTCACGATGTCGCCGTCCTTGAGCACCTTGTCGCCGGGGATGCCGTGGCAGACCACGTGATTGATCGACGTGCAGATGGACTTGGGGTAGCCGCGGTAGTTGAGCGGGCCCGGAATCGCGCCGTGGGCGCGGTGCATCTCGTGGCAGAGCTCGTCGATCTCGCCGGTGGTGACGCCGGGTTTTACGAAGTCGGTGATGTAATCCAGGATCTCGGCGGTCAGGCGGCCGGATTTGCGCATGGCGGCAAAGGCATCCGGTCCATGGACCTCGACATCGCGCGGGCGTTTAATGGCGGCTTCTCTCATAACCAGATTCATTCCAACGAGGCGCCCCAGAGTCAGTCAGGGCTGTGTCTCTATGTATTCCAGGATTTCTTAAAATCAAAGGTTAACGGCTTGGCCACGGTTATAGCATCCGGGGCGAGGCGGCAACCATAGCAGACGGCCTCCACGCCCGCCGCCAGGGCCGCGGTCAGGCCGGCGGCATAGGCCGGGTCGATATCGCCTGCGACGGAAAATCTGCGGCAATCAGTACGTTGCACCAAGTAGACCATAACCGCGCGGCCGCCGGCGGCCACAATATCCGTCATTTCCCGCAGGTGCTTGGCCCCCCGTTCGGTGACCGAGTCCGGGAACTCGGCGAGATCGCCCGGCCCCCGCTTCAAAGTCACGTTTTTGACCTCCACGTAACAGGGCGGGCGCCCCGGCCCCTCTAGGAGAATGTCGATACGCGAGTTTTTGCCGTATTTCTGCTCGCGCTTGAGCACCGGGTAACCGGCGAGTTCGGCGATGGTGCCATCCGTGATCGCTTCGGCGACGATGCGGTTGGGGAGACCGGTGTTGATGCCCACCAACCCATTGCCGACCTCGATCAATTCCCAGGTGTAGCGCAGCTTGCGGTTCGGATCGGCGGCGGGCGACAGCCACACGCGCGATCCCGGCGCGTTGACCGAGAGCATGGAGCCCGAATTGGCGCAGTGGGCGACAACGATTTCACCCGAGGGCAGCTTTACGTCGGCGAGGAAACGCTTGTAGCGCTGGATCAGGCGCCCTTCGATAAGCGGGACTGCGAATCTCATGACCCCGGCTTCTCGCCCAGGCTGATTTCCTGTGTCGCCAGCGCATCGGCGAGGCGGGCTTTGGCGCTGCCGCGGCGCAAGGGCTGCTGCTGCGAGGGGTGAGGCACCCAGGCGGTGAGGGTGACAATCTGGAACGTGGCCACTAGCCGCCCGCGGCTGTCGGAAAACCGGTCGCGGTAAATCTCGGCGGCGCGCAAAAGGACGGCGCGGGCGGTGGGCTTTTTGCGGCGCTCGATCACTGCGTTGGTTTCGCCCATGGCGCGGATGTCGGCCATGAGCTTGAAGATGTCGGCGTAGGTGACCGTGATGGTTTCCGTGTCCACCACCGGCAACGCGAACCCCGCGCGCCCCAGAAGGCCACCGGCTTCGCGCATGTCGATAAAAGGCGACACCCGCGGCGTAACACCGCCGGTGATTTCGCTTTCGGCTTCCATGAGCGCGATGCGCAGTTCCTGAAGGGTCTCGCCGCCGAATACGGTGGCGAGCAGCAGGCCGTCGGGTTTTGTCGCCCGGCGTATCTGCGCCAGCGCCCCCGGCAGGTCGTTGACCCAATGCAGCGAGAGATTGGCGATAGCGAGATCGAAGGCGCCTTCGGCAAAGGGCAGCCATTCTTCATCGGCGCAGGCCGTGGGGGCCAAAGCGGCCGCCCGGCGCGCCATGGCCGGCGACAGGTCGCACTGGATCAGGCGCTGGATTTTTGGATGCCCGGCCAGGGCCTGCGCCATCTGACCCGTATGGCAGCCGAGATCGAGCGCCAGGGGAAAGTCCCGGACCATATCCAAGAGCCGGTCGGCCAGACGACCAGCGGACTCGCGAAACAGGAAGTCGGCCGCGCCAAAGCCCGCGGCGGCACGGTCGCGGTGGCGGCGGACAAGGCCGCGGTCGAACACAAGCATGCTGTCGGACATGGCGTCCTTATGGCATTTTTGCTCTCACGCATAAAGCCGGTGGAGACCATGGGGATTTTTGCTGCGGCATCGAAGGTGGTGTTAAACGCGCTGCTGCCGCCCCAGTGCCTGGCGTGCAACGCGGTGGTGGACGATGCGGGCGCGGTCTGCGCCGATTGCTTTGCGCGTATGACCTTTGTGGCGCCGCCGCAGTGCGACGCTTGCGGCGCGCCGTTCGAGACGCCCATCCCCGGCGAAGTCCTGTGCGGTGCTTGCCTGGCGGAGCGGCCGGTCTTTGGCCGCGCCCGTGCAGTGTTCACCTATGATGAAGGCAGCAGGGGCCTGGTGCTGAAGCTGAAGCATGGCGACCGCACCGACGCGGCGGTCCACCTCGCGCGCTGGATGCACCGGAGCGGGAGCGAGCTGTTGTCCACCTGCGACGTCATCTTGCCGGTGCCGCTGCACCGTTTGCGCCTCTTGATGCGCGCCTACAACCAGGCGGCGCTGTTGGCAAACGCTTTGGGGAAACTGGCGGGCAAACCTGTGGCGGTGGATGCGCTGAGGAGGATCAAGCCGACCCCCAGCCAGGGAGGGCTGAACCGCACGGCGCGTCGGCGCAATGTGGGCGGGGCTTTCGCGGTCAAGCACCCGGCGCGGATCGCGGGACAACGGGTGTTGTTGATAGACGATGTTTTCACCACCGGCGCGACGGTGGAGGCCTGCACCAAAGCGCTGTGCGATGCAGGGGCGGCGAATGTGGACGTGCTTGTCCTCGCGCGGGTCCCGGCGCCTCGCTAGATACCCATCAAGGTTCCGCAACACCGGCGGCGGCGCTCGATCTCTGCTGCATCCATGTCCGGCGTGACGGCGCAAAGTTGCTCGCACTCGGCACGGGCGGTTTTGCGGCCTTGCCACGACACCGGCAGATGCGGGAGCGGCCGCGCGACACTGGTGAAATAAGGCGCCAGGCGTTTGAAAGCCTCCGCCAGCTTGGTCATCGCCAGGCCTTCAAGCGTGGCCAGATCACACGCCGGCGGAATATCGAACCGCTCCGAGACGACGATAGGCCCGGCATCCACGCGCGGCGCCATTTCGTGCACGGTAATACCGAAGCGCTGCGCACCTTCGAACAATGCGAATACGGCGGGAAAGCGTCCGGGTCGTTCAGGAGGCCCGGGGTGAAAATTGTAGCCGGGCGTTCCAAGGGCGGCCAACACCGCCGCGGGGGCGATCACCGCCGAGCAGAACGACAGCAAGCGCGCGCCGGGCTGCGCCGCATTCATAAGCGCGGCGAGATCGTGGGCCGGCTCGATCGGCAAAGCGGCGTCGGAACGCCGCAGCATCCGGATCAGGGGTGGCGCTTCATCGCGGCCGGTCAGAAGAATGATTTTCGGGATCGCCATCAGGGTGTGCCGGTCACAAGCCAGTACCTTGTATGTTACAGTATGAACCTTACATAAAAGGTCTGCGCCCGCTTACTTCATGTAGGGTATCCTAAGGTTGTCCCCATGGCTGAGATCGAAATTTATACCTCTCCTTATTGCGGCTATTGCCATCGGGCCAAGGCCTTGCTGACGCGCAAAGGCGCCACCTTCACCGAGATCGACATCATGGAAGACGATGCACGGCGTGCGGAGATGATGACCAGGTCAGGCCGGCGGACGGTGCCGCAGATCTTCATCGGCGACCGGCACATCGGTGGTTGCGATGATCTCTATGACCTGGACTCTGCCGGCGGCCTCGACCCTTTGCTGACCGGCAAGACTTGATCATGACTGCTTCACCCAGATTGACGTTCAACGTCGCCTGCATCCAGGTCAACACCTCCAACGACATGGCGGAGAATATTGACAAGGCGGCTGTCTTTGCCCGCGCCGCGGTCAAGGACGGCGCCGACCTGGTGATGATGCCGGAGAACGTGTCGATGATGGAGTGGGGGCGCGAGAACACGCTCGCCAAAGCCATGCCGGAGGAGACCCACACAGCGCTCGCCGCCTTTAAGAAACTGGCGCCAGAGCTTGGCGTCTGGCTCCATTGCGGCAGCCTCGCGGTCGCCCTCCGGAACGGTAAGATCGCCAACCGTACTTACGTGATCGATCCGCGCGGCAACGTGGCCGCAGCCTATGACAAGATCCATATGTTCGACGTGGATTTGGGCAATGGCGAACGCTACGCCGAAAGCGCCACCTTCGAGGCCGGACGTGAAGCAAAGTCAGTCAACCTGCCCTGGGGCAATTTGGGTCTGACGATCTGCTACGACTTGCGATTCCCGAACCTCTACCGCCATCTCGCCCAGACGGGAGCCGATTTCATCGCCGTGCCCTCGGCCTTTACCCGGCCCACGGGCGAGGCTCATTGGCATGTGCTGCTGCGCGCCCGCGCCATTGAGACGGGATGCTTTATTTTTGCGCCCGCCCAGACCGGCATTCACGCCGGCGGACGCAAGACCTATGGCCACTCCCTGATCGTCAATCCATGGGGTGAAGTGCTGGCCGACGGCGGGCTTGAGCCCGGCGTGATCATGGCCGCCATCAACCCGGCGGAAGTTGATCAGGCCCGGGCCCGGATCCCTGCGCTGTCTGTACGTACCCGTTACTCCGACGGCGTAGAGCAATCGGGCAACGACGAATTGCAGTTCGGCTGATCGGTCATGATTGTTTACGACCTTACCTGCGCCAAGGATCACGTCTTCGAGTCCTGGTTCCGCAACAGCGGCGCTGCGGACAAGCTGATCAAAACCGGCAATGTGGTCTGTCCCACCTGCGGCAGCACCAAGGTGCACAAGGCGCTCATGGCGCCGCGGGTCGCCAAATCTTCAGACGACGCGCCGGGTCACAAAGCTCTCGTGGCCCAGGAACCGAGCGCCGAAGCCGCCGCCGCCATGGCCAAGGCCGAACAGGCCATGGCTGAAATGCGCGCGGTGATCGAAAAGAACTTCGACAATGTGGGCGAGAAATTCCCCGAGGAAGCGCGGCGCATGCATTACGGCGAAACGCCGGGGCGGCCGATCTACGGCGACGCCAGCCCCGAAGAAACTGCGGCGTTGCGGGACGAGGGCATCGAGGTTCAGGCGGTGCCGTGGAAGCGGCGCACCAATGCTTAGCCGGCGGCCACATCGAACGTGATCGGCGGCAAGCCGCGCTGCTGGCGTTCCCACATGGTCAGATAGGCGCTCTCCAGGTTGCGGCAGAGACGCTGCGTGTCGAAAAGAGCGCAGGTCATGCGGTTCCGCGCGAGTTTGTCGCGGATGTCCTTGAGCGCCTCAGGTGAGGACGCGAGTTTCAGCGCCAGCGCCTCATAGTCCGCCAGCGAACGGGTGATCAGCTCGGGCACGCCTGCGGCCGCGAGCAGGCTGGCGGCCACCCGGCCGGCGAAGGTGTCGCCGAGGCAGGTCAGAAGCGGAAGGCCGGCCCAGAGCGCGTCGCTGGCGGTGGTGTGGGCGGTGCAGGGCAGGGTGTCGAGGAACAGATCCGCCAGCCGCTGCCGGGCAAGATGTTCCGGCGGCGGGGCGACGGGCGCGAAGATCAGCCGTTCGGGCGCCACGCCGCGGGCGGAAGCCTCGCGCCGGAGATTGCGGGTGGCCGCTGCATTTGTGCCCAGCAGCCACAACACGCTGCCCGGCACCTGTTTAAGAAGGCGCATCCAGATATCGAACACCGGCGGCAGGATCTTGTAGCTGTTGTTGAACGAGCAGAACACGAAGCCTTCCGCCGGCAGCCCGAACTCCGCGCGGGTGAAGGCGCGGTCCGCGATTTCCCGGTTGCGGTCGTTGGGCTGATAGCTGTCGGGCAGGCGCACGATGCGCTCGCTGTAGAAGCCCTCGTGTTCCGGCGGAATGATCCAGGGATCGGCGATCAGGTAGTCCATGCACGGCGCACCCCAGGTGCCGGGATAGCCGAGGAAACTGACCTGCAACGGCGCGATGCGGTCGAGAAAAATCTCCGGCCTTGCATCGTTGGTGAACCCTTTGAGGTCGACGGCGATATCTACCGGCATCGCCCGCGCCAAGGTCACGATCTCGGCGTCCGTCATGGCGGAGGCGTCAATGAAGCGGTCGAAGGCGCCTTGGAGCCGGCGGCGGTACAGCCCGCCGTCGTCGCGGGCGAAGGAAATGGCGATGGTCTCGAATTGCGCGCGGTCGTGGGCTTCGAACATCCCCGACATCAGGAAAGCGGTGGCGTGGTTCTGCAGATCAGCGGACAGATAGGCCACGCGCAGTCGCGGCGCCTGGCGGGATCCGGGCGCCCAAGGCTGGGCGGGCCGTTTCTTGGCGGCGATGAACAACTTTGCGCATTCTTTTTGCGCTTCGGCCGAATGGCTGAATTGCACCAACCCGAAAGGATTGGTGGTGAGCTTGCCCGCCATGGTGTCCGCCACCATGCCGTCGATACCGGCCGGAACATCCGCCCAATCGCAACAGTAGAGGCGCGACGTCCACTGATACCCTTGGGCCATGGGAAAATCGGGCCGCAACGTCAATACCCGCTCATAGGCGTTGGCGGCGTCCTCATAACGGCTCACACGCCGTAAGGCGTGCCCGTAGTTGTTCAAAGCCTCGACGGTCGGTTGAACGGCGAGGGCGCCTTCGTAGCTCGCGATGGCCTCGTCCCGGCGTCCCAGCAGCATGAGCACATTGCCGCGGGCTTCGAGCACTTTGGCGTCCTGCGGCGCCGCGGCCAGTCCCCGATCGAGAACTGCTAGCGCTTGCTCGTGCTGGCGCAGGCCTGTCAACGCCACGCCAAGGCTGAGCAGAGCGGGTATGAACTCGGGTTTGATCGCCAGCGCCTGGTTGTAGGCCGCGAGCTGCTCCTCGGTGCGGCCCAGCTTGCCGAGGGTGCGGCCACGGTTGACGACGATATCGACGTGGCGCGGCGTGATCGCTAGCGCCTTGTCGAACACCGCGAGCGCCTCACTGTGGCGTCCGAGATCGTTCAAGGTATCGCCCCAATTGTTCAGGCAGTCGTAGTGTTTTGGATTGGCGGCGGATGCGGCGATGTAGGCCGCCAGGGCTTCGTCCGTGCGCCCGGACTGGCGGAGGAGGTTGCCCTTGAAAAACAGCCCTTCGGCGAAACCGGGTTTGGCGGCGCACGCGGTTTCAAGGTTGGCGAGGGCCTCCGCGGGACGCCCCAGGCTGTCCAGGATGGACGCGCGGTTATAGAGCGCAACGGGGTTGGCGGGATCAAGGGCCAGCAGGTGATTCAGGTTCGCCATGGCTTCGTCATA
>CANISR010000121.1 GCA_947470105.1 Fidelibacterota bacterium
CCCGTAACGCCCCCGACGACGCCAGCCAAACCTGATCGCGAAACGCAGGAAGGCCCCCCGCGGGGGGCCTTCCTGCTCGCCTCACTGATGCATTTTTACTCCGGCGCACCGATGCATTTTGTCTCCGGCGTTGACAATCGTGCAACTCAAACCAATGACAGCCATGCGCGACAATGGCGGGGCCATATGCGCAAGTGGGATGCTCCGGAACAGCCCGAGGACGCGCAGGTCGAGCGTTGCAATGGACCCAACCAGCACGGCCAGCGACAGGATGTGGCCTGCATTGACGAAGGGATAGAGCGTCGGGTCCCGCAGCCCCGCCGCGAAGGCCGATGCGTGCAGGGCCTGGAGCAGCTCCATCACTACTTCTGGATGCGCTCCGGATAGAGCAAGTAGGTTTTATCGGCGATGATCAGGCGCACGGCCTTCATGAGCTTCTGGCCGGACTTGGCCGAGCGGTTGCCAAGCACCTCGACCTTATCGCCGACCTTGGTGACGCCTTCGACGAAGCCCGCACGTACGGTCTGCGCAGAATTGCTGAGCTCTACGGTCCACAGGCCATCGGCGGTGGTTTCCACCTTTAAGGTCGGATGGGGCGGGCCGATATAAATTTCCCGAATAGTGCCGGTGAGGTCAGTCTGCTTTTCCTCCGCCCAATCCCAGCCATGGTGGGCCGCGGCGGCACTGGCCAGTAATCCGACAGCGGCAACCAATCCGAGGAAACGGAATTTCATGGCAACCTCCATGCTAATGGAGAACGCACCATAGCATGGGGCCTGACGCCTCTATATGCGTGCACGGGTAACAGGCCCGTGAGGTGGCCTTCAATTTCGGGTCATATCCGGACCGGGGAGATCAAAATGGAGTCGGTCCCCGCACGCGCAACGTCCACGTTGATGTCCAGGCCAAAGGCTGTGACCGCGGTCCGCATGACCTCCTCGACCGCGTCCTTGTCGATGGCGACCAACTTTCGCGCCATGCCCGGATCACCGCGGAATTTCCTCCGGCTCAACCGTGCTCCTTGAGTCAAAAGCAAATCCAGATCGGCCTTTACAGCGGCGGCATTCATCAGGCGTTTCGATTCAAATCGGCTTTGAAGTTCGCTCAGTCCCGCCGCGATCCGAACCGCCGCCAGTTGCGGCCCAACCAGGATATGGTCCGCGACCACTTCCCGCTGCGCCTGGTATGCGGGATCCTCGCTCCGGTCCCAAGGGAGCGCGCGGATCTTTGCGGTAATGTCCTCCGCCGAAGTAACAAGATCGTTCAACCCATAGGACAGACCATGCTGCGGCGCCGCCAGGCTGGGGTCGACCAACAGACGCAAGGTCGGCACGCCGGCCAGGAACGCTTCAAGCCCGGTCGAGCATCCGGCCATATAGAGCGTGGCTTCGGCGGCGAACAGCCATGGGTGCAGCGAGCCGCCACCCTCCAGAACCACATTGGGATATGTGTCCGTGATCCGCCGCCAATATTCCGGCGATTCGGCGGGATGCACGCGGATAACGAAACGGATATCGGGGGACTGTTCTGCAATTTTCGGCAAGATGACTTCAAGCGCCGCGCGATAGGCGCCCGCGGCGTAGACCGTTGAACGCCCCAAAGCGAGCACGCTGTCGAAATCTTTGGTGGCCGCCTTGGGTGACGTGACTCTGAAATAGACCTCACAGAAACCCTCGAAATTGAAATTGGTAGAGCTAACCTGCGCGAAACTCGTGCAGATGAGGACGAACCTTCCATGTCTGGCGCGGATATTCCGGACCTGCGCGTCGAACTGCGAGCGCAACTGCGGACTCAGCAGGTCGATACGCGGGTTGCCGACGACACGAAGCTTGTCCGCGGCCTCTGGAAACACATCGTGGTAGGCCCTGGCGTGCGCCGGCCCGGCGACAAATATCATGTCCATGAGGGTGGCCGCCGTGGGATCCACGCCCAGCAGGATGTGGCCACCCGTCCAGGCCATGGATTCTTCATCAATGGCGCTGAACACATGACCACCCGCCAGGGAGTCTGTGATTTTTCTGCGGTCGACGCTGTTCAAGGTCTTATGAAGAAAAACGCCGGCCGGCAGTTCGGCCGCGAACGTCGAAACCGTGTGCGTCGGCGCGATCAGTGAACTGAGTCCCTTTTGCGCAGCGAACAGCGCAATGTAGATGCGACTGCTCAATTCCCGTTCGCCGACCTCGATCGGCATGTAAACGAGCGGTGCGACCGTCCGCCGCGCAGGCTTCGGCGGCGCCGGGCCAGGGGCAGGCTCCTTGCCCCTGAAGTTATCTGCAACCCTATCCCAGACCTTGTCGAAACACGCATTGGCTTGCGCGAGATCGCCCCGTCCCAATCCGATGCGCGCACGCAGCTCCAGGACCAAGTTGTCGGGTATACGCGCGCCGACGGAATCGAGGACCTTTTCCGCCTCGTCGAGCAAATCTTCTTCCGATAATTGCAGCGCCAGTTGGAATTTGAGAGCGTGGTGCCCGGACTCCGCGACCATAGCCCGGATCGCCTCAAGCAGATGGTCCCCATGCACGGCCTTCAAGCTTTGCCGGAGCAGGCCATGGACCAGGCTGGGGGCCGCGTCATGCGTGGCCGCAGTGGACAGTAACGTCAGAGCGTCACCCGGCCTCCCCACCTGTTGCAACACCAGCGCCGCCCGGATCTGGAAGCGCGGGTCATCTAACGTGAGCGACGCCGTGTCACCGAGGGCCAGCGAGGCTTCAGCGGCGTTTCCACTATCGACAAGCTCTTCGGCGAGATAGACAGCGAAGCTCTTGTTGCCCGGATGCAACTGGACCGCACGCCGCAGCACCTGCTCCAGCTCCGAAAAGCGCCCCTTTTTCTCATAAAGCTGCGCGAGTTGCGCAATAGCATCCGGATCGGTGGCCCCCCGGTCCAAGGCCTCTGCGAAGGTCTTGATGGCGGCTTCGTCCTGTAACGCCATCGCATAGGACCGCGCGAGGTCGCACAGGGTGCTGGAATCGCGATTGGCGGTGAGTGCCAGCACCTTCTCAAAACACTTGGCCGCCTCCGGAAATTGTCCGGTCTGAAAATACGCAATCCCGAGTACACGGGTGATCTGAGAGTCACGCGGCTCCATCCTGGCGAGCTGCTTCAGCAGCGGAACCGCCCGCGCAAACTGGCCTTGACCCAATAACTGGTCGACCTCTTTCCGCAGGCTCGAGGCAGGGGCGCTCATAGGAGATGATCCCGGGATAACGTCGGATAGGAGCGCGGCCGGTAGGTTTGATCAGTATTAATCCGAGGCGGCGCCATGATTAAAAAGCATTCGGAAGCCATATGCAGACTTTGCAACTATTCCATAACTTCAATGTGGTCCGGCGGCAATCCGGCCCGGTGCCGATCTAAAATGGCACTGTAGGCCGCCTCGATATGTACGGCGAACATTTGCGTATCGAACAGCGGTGCCGATAGCCTGCTCCTCAGCAGTTTATCCTTAATGGCGGCCAACGCGAGCCGGTCGGTAGCGAACTTTACGGCAAGGCTTTCGTAGTCTTCGCGCGTGTTGGTGACGAGTTCCGGCAGTCCGACCGCGCGGAGCAAGCTGCCGGCGACGCGCCCGGCGAAAGACTCGCCGAGACAAGTCAAAACCGGCAATCCCATCCAGAGCGCATCGCTCGCGGTCGTATGAGCGTTGTAGGGCAGCGTGTCGAGAAACAGATCGGCGAGCGTGTGCCGGGCCAAATGTTCTGCCGCCGGCATGCGCCCGGCAAACACCACCCGCGCCGGATCGAGTCCGCCCTCCTGCGCCGCCTTACGCAGATTGGCGGCGGCGGTCGGATTGTCTTCCATGAGCCACAGAACGCTGCCCTCGACCCGCTTGAGAATTCTTATCCAGGCCTCAAAGATCGCCGGGGAAATCTTGAAATTGTTGTTGAAGCAACAAAAGACAAAAGCATCATGAGGCAGCCCCGCTTCAGCTCTCGAGAAGACGCGTGCGGAAGCCGTGCGCTTGCGGTCGTTGCACTGGTAGGTGTGCGGCAGGTAGACCACCTTCTCCGTGTAGTGTCGGCGACTGTCGGCGGGGATAAGGGTTTTGTCGGCCACGATATAGTCGAAGTAGTCTGCCCCCATGGTGCCCGGATACCCGAGAAAACCAACCTGGATGGGGGCGGCGCGGCCGGCGAATACCCCGGTGCGGCGGTCGCGGGTATAGCCGGTCAAGTCCACCGCGATATCGATCCCCAAATCGCGTGACGCACCCACGACGTCGTCATCGCTCATCATCCGGGCGTCGAGGAACCTGTCGAACGCGGGGGACACGCGGAGCCGCATTTCGTCTTGCGTATCCCGGCCGAAGGAAAACGCCGTGAGTTCGAATGACGCCCGGTCATGGGCTTCGAAGATTCCGGCGATCAATTGCATGACTGGGTGATTCTCAAAATCCGCCGAGTAATAGCCGATGTGGATTTTGGCGCCTTGTTTTCGTGGCGCCGCTTCGCCCAACGATCCGCGCCGCGGATAAGTCGCGCGCGCATATCGCTCGGTCACAGCCTTCTGAACTGCGGGAGAGTCGATCATGGCGAGGACGGGAAACGGCGGTGTCGCATTTTCATTGCGATCAATGGCCGCCAACACTGCGCGCCGCCCCGCTTCCGCGGCGGGCCAGTCGCAGAGCTGCATCTCCATGAACAGCGCGAGCCCGGCGGCAAGGTCGAAATGGGGGTCGGCCGCCAGCGCGCTTCGGTAGCTCGACCGCACGCCGTCCGAGTCATTGAGACCCCGCAGCGTTTCACCCATAAGGAAATGCGCTGCGGCGAAGTCGGGCTTCAAAAGGAGCGCGAGTTGCAAGTTGCTTGCCGCCGCTTCCAGCCGCTTCAATTCCAGTAAGGCCGCGCCCCGGCCTGCATATCCCTCGGCACAGGCCGACTGAAGGGCTATGGCTTTGTCGTAACTGGCGATGGCCCGGTCAAATTGCCGGAGCCCGCTCAAGGCCGCTCCATACGCGCAGTACAATTCGGCGCTGCCCGGGTCCGCTTCCAGTTCCTGGCCCAACAGCACCGCCGCCTGCGCGTAGTCGTTGTTCCGCAATGCGGCTGCGCCCCGCGCGCGAAGCGTATCGGACTGCCTGGATTGGTCGCTCAAAGGTTCGGAGGGCACGAATAATTGCCATGTGAGGAAAGGTGAAAGTGATGCTAGCCGAGCATCGGCGCCCGGACCACCGATTCGTGGCGCAGTTGTCGCCGCCGCTCTGAAATTCCGTTGATATCGGGTGGCGAATGTCCGTATTTTCCCGCCCCCGCTCCTCGTACCTGGAACTTTTATGGCCTCTGACCTGCAGCACCTTTCTATCCTCATCGCCTCCGAAATCGCGGCCAAGCCGGCGCAGGCCGCGGCGGCCATCGGATTGCTGGATGAAGGGGCCACGGTGCCGTTCATCGCGCGCTACCGTAAGGAAGTCACCGGCGGACTTGATGATACCCAGCTCCGCACGCTGGCCGACCGCCTGTCTTACTTGCGTGAGCTGGACGCACGCCGCGACGCCATCCTCAGCTCGATCCGCGAGCAAGGTAAGCTGACAGAAGAATTGGAAGCAAAGCTGGCCGCGGCGGCGACAAAAGCCGAGCTGGAAGACATTTACCTGCCCTACAAGCCCAAGCGGCGCACCAAGGCGGAAATTGCCCGCGAAAACGGCCTTGGCCCCCTCGCCGACGCGATTCTGGCTGATCGCGCGCTGGTTCCCGCCAAAATCGCGGCGGGCTACCTCAACGAAAAGGTGCCAGACGTCAAAGCTGCGCTGGAAGGCGCCCGCGACATCCTGGCCGAACAATTCGCTGAAAACGCCGACCTTGTCGGCCGGCTGCGCAATTATATGAAAGACCGAGCCTTCCTGCGGGCGCGTGTGGCCGAGGGAAAGCAAGAAGCCGGTGCGAAATTCCGCGACTACTTCGACCATGCCGAGCGCTGGGCCGCCGTCCCAGGTCACCGGGCGCTGGCCATGCTGCGCGGGCGAAACGAAGAGATGCTGCTTCTGGACATCGAGGTTGACGCCGACAGCACCGCGAAGATCAAGCCCACGGAGCAGATGATCGCCGATGCCTATGGGATCGGCGCAAAGCTCCCTGGCGACCAGTGGCTGGCGACCGTCGCCGGCTGGACCTGGCGGGTAAAGCTTTCACTGCATCTCTCCATCGACCTGATGACCGCCCTGCGCGAACGCGCCGAGGAGGAAGCCATTCAGGTGTTTGCCCGAAATCTCAAGGACCTGCTCCTGGCGGCGCCCGCGGGCTCGCGGGCGACCATGGGCCTGGACCCCGGCATTCGTACCGGCGTCAAAGTCGCAATTATCGACGGGACCGGGAAACTGCTGGCGACGACAACCGTCTACCCCTTCCCACCGCGCAATGACGTGCGCGGCACGCAGGCCGAACTCGCGGCCCTGGTACGCAAGCATGATGTCGAGCTGATCGCCATCGGCAACGGCACCGGCAGCCGCGAGACCGAAAAGCTCGTGGCCGATATGCTGGCGGTATTGCCGGCGCCGAAGCCCCTTAAGGTAATCGTCAGCGAGGCCGGCGCCTCGATTTACTCCGCCTCCGAGCGGGCCGCGAAGGAGTTCCCCGGCCTCGATGTGTCCTTGCGCGGCGCCGTTTCCATTGCCCGCCGTCTGCAGGATCCCCTGGCCGAGCTGGTGAAGATCGAACCCAAGTCCATCGGCGTGGGGCAGTATCAGCATGACGTCGACCAGTTCCGGCTTGGGCGCTCCCTCGAAGCCGTGGTCGAAGACGCGGTCAACGCGGTCGGTGTGGACCTCAATACCGCCTCGGCGCCGCTGCTGGCGCGCGTCTCGGGCCTCAGCGATTCACTGGCCGAAGCCATTGTTGCTCACCGCGACACCACCGGCCCTTTCGTCGACCGTAAGCAGCTTTTGAAAGTCGGACGCCTTGGCCCCCGCACCTTCGAACAATGCGCGGGCTTCCTGCGTATTCCCAACGGCAAGGAACCCTTGGACGCCTCGGCGGTGCATCCCGAGGCCTATGACGTGGCCAAGAAGATCATCGCCGCTTGCGGTCGCGATGTGCGCGCCGTCATGGGCGATAGCGCGGCGCTGAAAGCCCTCGACCCCCGCGTATTCGTCGATGAACGCTTCGGCTTGCCCACCGTGCGCGACATTCTCGCCGAACTGGAAAAGCCCGGCCGCGATCCTCGCCCCAGCTTCAAGACCGCGACGTTTGCCGAAGGCGTCGACGAGATCAAAGATCTGAAGCCCGGCATGATATTGGAGGGTACGGTGACCAACGTCGCCGCCTTCGGCGCCTTTGTCGACATCGGCGTGCATCAGGATGGACTGGTGCATGTATCACAGCTCGCAGACCGGTTCGTGAAGGACCCCCATGAGGTGGTCAAAGCCGGTGATGTGGTGAAGGTGCGCGTGGTGGAGATCGATACCGCCCGCAAGCGTATCGCCCTATCGATGCGCAAGGAGATCGACGGTGGAGCAACGCCACATGCGCCGGGTCCGCGGGAGAGCGGCGCGCCGCGCAGGGCGCCGCCTCCGCAGGTGATGAACAAACCCAAACAAAATGACCCCGCCCCCCAAGGCGCACTGGGCGCCGCGCTTGCAGCCGCCCTCAAGCGAAAATAGGCAGCACCTGAGGCCAGAGCACCGCACCTGAGAGCGCGCGGCGGGATCGCGTCATCAATTCGGGTGGGCGCAGATCCTAGTTAATTTGCGGTCTCACCATGGGTCAGGTCTACGCACCGGACCTGGCCGCAGAACTGCATCTTTCCGGTGAGACGGTCCAAGCGATAAACGAAATTATTGGCAACGTTTGGGGCTGGGATTACTGCGTAGCGCGCAGTAAGCGTCATGCTCACGCTAATAGCCACTGATGCAATCACGGTAGCAAGGACGAGACCCCGAGAAAGCGCCGTCGCCAGCATCTTCTGCTTGGCCGGGATGGCCATCGGCGCGCTGCCTTCGTCATCCGCCTCATCCCGCTTATTAAACTTTACGACAGGGCTGGATTTGGTGGGCGCGCTGTCGTCCTTGTTTCTGTCGACTTTTGCAGACTCAGCCATGGATACCTCCTGATTGTGTCCCGTGCTGCCGAACTGGAAATTGCGCCTGCCTTACTGCAGTGCAGCAAGATCGCTGATGATTTTCGCGAGATAACCGGCACTTGCGAGTGCGACGACAGCGAGACTCAGATCCAGCGATTCCTTCGCCCAGGTGGGCAAACAGAACTGGATAGACGCGGCGACAAATTCTTCGTGTTGCAACAGCATGCGTTTTCCTTCTGCTTATTTACTCGCCATCAGAAACGAATGGTCGAAGGTGCAGTTGCCCACGACCGCAGCAGGAGAGGCATGCGGCAATCGCATAGGTATCGGGTCGCCAGCTAAAGGTTTTGGCTAGTCAAGCTTCAGCGCTTTGTCTGAGCGTCGCTTACCCAGCCTCGCTCGCTATGCTTGATCGAACTCGTTTCTCGCCGCCGCTTATCTCAGCATCATCAACTCCGCCGGTTTGCCGTAACTCACAAAGATGACGGCATTTTGTCTGAAGCGCCGGCCAAGCCGAGCCGCCGCACGCCTCGCAACGCGGAACGCGAGAACGCTGCGTTCAGGCGTCCAATTACCGTCTGCGCCACATCCTTCGCCCTCGAAGTACGGTGAGGTCAGGGTGCAATCCGGAATTTTGAGCCATTCGGTCAAGGCACAGAAGCCCCCAACCTTCTTCCACACCGTGTCGGCGGAGGCATTGACGTCCTTTTCAATAGCGATGTGCGTGTACTCTGCAGCCATCGCACTGCCACTTGCCAATAATGCGATCAATGCCGACGCGCCGAGGAACCTCGTTTTCATTCAACTTCTCCACCGAAATGATGAGACCAAATAATGAATGCTACCCAGCCCTCGACTGGCCAACCAGAAGATGATGCTGAATCTTTGCACCGATCGCCTTTAGCGCTGATCGCCTCAAGACGCCGTTCAAAATCGTAGAAACTCTTCTGACCCATACTTCGCGTCGCGGTCACACCCAGCCCCGATTCATAAGTTGGATCGGTGGCGGTTGATCTTACATTGCTTAAGAGGCTCAATGGGGCGGCTTGCGCCACCCAGTTGTTCACTGTATGTTCTCTCTACTGGAGATCCAATCGAACAGTAAGCTAGGCCCGTTTTGGCTGATCAAATTGTTATCACCGAGAAAACCAGCCAGGCAAAAGACGTCCGCTCTGCAGTGGGGTCCCGCTACGGCGACATCCTTCCAGCCGAAGGCCATTTATTCGATCTGCTAGAACCGGAGGACGTGGTTCCAGAGTGGAAGCGCTGGTCGCCGATTCTGCTACGCCCTGATGGGCTCTACGGTACGCGTCCTGCCGATGGCGGTAACAAGGCCGCTAAGCTCAAGGCGATCCGCGAGGCGCTGCGTACAGCCAAGCGAGTTTGGCTTGCCACCGACTGCGACCGGGAGGGACAACTCATCGGTCAGGAAATACTCGAGCACTACAAATACCGCGGCGAGGTCATGCGGGTTCTGTTCACCGCGCAGGATTCTCAGACCATCCGGGACGCCTTTGGGCGCGCGAAACCAAACTCGGAATATTCCCGTCTCTACGCCGCCGCTGTCGCACGCCGTCAGGCCGATCAGATTTACAACCTCTCCCTCACCCGCACTGCGACGGTCATTCTCGGGCAGGGCGCGCGCGGGGTGATCGGGGTTGGCCGGGTGAAGACGCCAACGTTGGCGATTGTGTGCAAGCGCGAGTTGGAAATCCGCGACTTCGTGCCCATCACGTATTTTGAGATTGTCGCCACTGCCAACGTCGCCGCAGGCGAATTCCAGATGAGGCACGCGCCGCAGGACAGAATCCTCAAGCGCGAGAATGCCGATATCGTCGTAAAGGCGGCTCAGGGCTTTCAGGGCCCGCTGAGCGTGCGCGTCGAGGACAAGAAGCAAGGCCCGCCCAAGCTGCACGATCTCCCCTCGCTGCAGAAGCTCTGCTCTTCGAGGTTCGGCTGGTCGGCAGCCAAGACGCTCGAGGTTGCGCAGGAACTCTATGACGGCCAGGGCAAGAAGATCATCACCTATCCCCGCGCCGAGGTGCGCTATCTGCCGGAGACACTGATCACGGACGTGCCAAAGGTCGTGGCCCGCCTTCAGGTGGGGCAATCGTTCAAAGAAATCCCTATACCGACGCCACCCGTTATCCGCAAAGGCGGGCACGGGTCTTTCCATGACAAGGGGCTCGAGGGTGCCAGCCATCACGCCGTCATCCCGAACGTCAACACCGTCGATAATCTGCGTGAAGTATGGCCGCGGCTTTCGATCGACGAGAAGAAGCTGTTCGACGTGATCGCACGGGCCTACCTCGCCTCCGTCATGCCGGACTTCCGCTACCGCCAGACGACAGCGACACTCGATGTCGCGGGATTTCCGTTCAAGGCCAATGGCCGTCAGCCGATCGATCTTGGCTGGCGCGCGGCATTCCCGGAATGGACGCCGGCCGACGAAAAGGGCGATGACGCGCAACTTCTCCCGGCGATGAAGAACGGAGAGACCACCCAATTGCAAAACCCGAAGGTCGAGGACAAGGAAACCCGCCCGCCGCCGCGGTACAACGAGGGCACGCTGATCGAGGCGATGCAGAATGCCTGGCGTTTTGTGGAAGACGAAATTCTTCGCGACCGCCTGAAAGAGGCCAAGGGGATCGGCACACCTGCAACGCGAGCAGAAATAATCAGCGGCCTCAAGCGCCAGGATTTTCTGGTCGCGCAGGGGAAGAACATCGTCCCTACCGACACCGGACTGAAGTTGTTTGGCGTCCTCAATCAAGCCGATCCGGCATTGGTCGATCCGGGTGTGACAGCGCAACTTGAATGCCTGCTCGACGATGTCGTGCTTGGTAAGCAGGAGATGTTCGGCGCCATTGATGCCGTGTGCGACGTTGCCCTGCGCATCATCGGCAAGCTAAAGAACGGTGCGCCGTCTGGTGGCGCGCCATTGCTCGGCCCGGGCTTCGGTGGTGCAGGTGGCAGCCACCCTCCCACGCCTGCGATGAAGCGTTTTGCGGTCACCCTCTCGCGCCAGAAGCACATAAGCTTGCCGGCAGACTACGCAACTTCCAGTTCGATATGCCGGGCGTTTCTGCAACAGCATGCGCCCAAGAAATCTGGCGATGTGACTGGTGGAGAGCAAGTACCATCGCAAGGCATGTCCGCAGGGCTGAAACCGAACCAGACCGCGAGGCCGACCAAGTCGCGCGCCAGGCGCGGTAGAAAATCAGCGAAATTGACGGTGGAAGAATCTGACACGCCACCCAAGCGTACGCGGAAACAGAGAGCCATGGCGGCTCCGGCCACTGATGCTCAATCAACGCCCTTAAAGAAAACAGCGGCGATAAACACCCCACTGCGGATTCCATACGGCAA
>CANISR010000122.1 GCA_947470105.1 Fidelibacterota bacterium
CCCGCTGCACCGTGCGCTGGCTGGCGCCCAGCGCCAGGGCCAGCGCCGAGCTGGACCAGGACTCGCCGTCCGCCAGGAAGGCCAGAACGCCCGCGTGTTCCTCTTCAACCGGCTGGGCAAGCACCGCAACCGTGCGCGCCGTCAGCTTAAATCCGTTCCGCGTCGCGCTCACGCCGGCGACCGTGCGCAGAGCAGCGCGCAGCCGTCCGATCTCCACCCGCAGCCGTGCGCGATGGGACTCATCCGCGTGTTTCGCGCCGAAGGCGCGGGCGAGCAATTCTGTGCGCGATGCGTCTTCCGGCCACGCCTCGGCCAATGTGCGGGCCAGGGCGAACAACACCGGACGCCGCGCCAGGGAGATGACCTTGGCGCCACGGCGCACCGTATAGCGGCAGGCGTCCACCACCAGCGCCTTGGACGCCAGCAGCGCTTCCACTTCGCCTAGGGACAGGGGCCGGTCCTCGCCACGGACGGTCAGCCGTGCCGCCGGCGCTTTCAGCATCCGCGCCGCACTCTCGACCTCGGCCATCAGCGCGGGGATTCCGGCCTGGCGGGCGGCGGCTTTGGCGCGCGTCAAAGCATCGCGTGCGGTGTGCGCCTGGACGCGGCGCATGGCTATGCCGGCCACCACCAGCTCGTGGGCGGCGCGCAGCGGCGGCGGCAGCAGCGCCGGATCGATATGGGCGACTTTGCTTTCGGCTTCCGACAGGCGCCCGATCAGGACCAGACGGCGAACATCGAGATAGCGCGCATGCGTGGCGTTGACGCGGTCACCGCGCCTTTCCAGGGTTGCGCGCGCGGAGTCCAGGGTCTTCACGGGCCACGCAAGATCGCGCGCGGCCAAGGCCACCTCGGCTTCGGCCACCACGCAGCGTGCGCGGGCCACCGCTTCTCTGGGGCCGAAGGCGCGGGCGGCCTTGCGCAGCAGGTCCTTAGCGCGCGCCAGGTCACCCAATTGCGCCATGGCAATACCGCGCAGCGCCAGCGCCGGCGCATCGCCCCGGAGCGCTACGCGGTCCAAGGCCGCCAGCGGATCACCCATGGCGAGCGCGCGGGCCGCCGCGTTGATCAGCGAGTCCAACTGAAATCCCTCACGGCAAATCCCGCCACACATGTCACTCCCGCCGTTCGCAGGGGCCGCCTTAGCTTAGCGCACGAACATCAACCCGCAACGGAGGAAACCACTATGACGACGCACACCACCGGAACACGCGATGAATGGCTCACAGCGCGCCTCGCGCTGCTGGCGGCGGAAAAGGAACACACGCGGCGCGGCGACGAACTGGCGCGCCGGCGTCAGGACCTGCCGTGGGTCCGCATCGACAAGCCCTATATGTTCGAGAGCGACGCCGGGCCGGTGGCGCTGGCGGACCTGTTTCAGGGCCGCTCGCAACTGCTGGTCTATCACTTCATGTTCGGGCCCGACTACAAAGCCGGTTGCCCATCCTGCTCGGCCATCGCCGACGGCTTCAACGGTTTTGCGGTGCATCTCGCCAACCACGACGTGGCGCTGACTGCCGTGTCGCGGGCGCCACTGGCCAAGCTGCGCGCCTTCAAGCAGCGCATGGACTGGACGTTCCCTTGGGTTTCTTCCCACGGCGGCGACTTCAACTTCGACTTCAATGTCTCGTTCACCGAGGATCAGCAGCGCAGCGGCGGCATCATCTACAACTTCGCGCAGGGCGGCCACGCCATGGACGCGACCACGGATGTACCCGACGCCGTGGTCAAGATAGCGGCCGGCGTCGGCACCGATGTGCCCACCTACGTCCGCGACCGCCCAGGCCTCAGCGCCTTCGTGCGCGAGGATGGGGCGATCTACCACACCTACTCCAGCTACGGCCGCGGCATGGACGCCATCTGGGGCGCCTACCAGTGGCTCGATCTTGCGCCCAAGGGCCGCAACGAGACCGGCTATTGGTGGCGCCGCCACGATGAATACAAGTCGGCGTAAGGGAGTCCGGCCATGACCCCCGCCCGCCTGCACGGCATTGCCGACCGTTTGTGCCTCGCGGCCTCGCCCATCTTCGCCGTCATGGCGGTCGCGACCGCGCTGTCACCGCCATCGGACATGCTGTGCATGGCGGCGCGGGACGGCTTGCACCTCGGCGGCCTGCTTGGCGGCCTGCTTGGCGGTATGGTCCCCATGTACATTTTGATGAGCGCGTTGCACGCCGGGCCGTGGCTCCGGCTGATGTCCGCGACGCGGCGCTGCGTGGTGACGAATACTAGCCGCGGGTGAGCCGCCCCCGGCAAAGTTGCATTGCATCTCTGCGGTGTATTGCGAATACACGGGAACAATCTCCGCGCGTGCACGTTGGCTTGCTGTTAGTGCCCCCTCGCGTCCACACGCGCAATCCCCCCGGCACGGACGCCCCCCTCCTGAGCGGCGCGACACGTCACGATCCCGTAATACGTCCCAGCCCAAAAGGCACCAATGAAAAATTCAGTTCTGATTCCCGCGATCGGCGCAGCTATGTCCGTTTGCGTTCCTCTGGCGAGCGCCCGCGAAGTTGTTGTCCTGCCGGGCGTCGTTAGTCCTGTTGGGGTCGCGAGCGGCGTTGATACCCAGGGCCCCGGCACCCTGACCGTGGGAAACCAGAACATAAACACCAGCAACGATGCCGGCGGCGCAATCACCACCACCGCGGCCAATACCGCCAATATCGTTTTTAGCGGCACTTCGGCAGTGACCGGATTTGTCGGCGCGACTGGATCGACCTTCCTCAATATCGCGGCGGGCGCCAACGCCAATACCGTGACCTTCGCTGGCCCGGTATATGCCACTACATTCTCGGTCTCGGGCGCCGGGACGGTCAATTTCAACGGCGGCTTCACCAGCAACACCGGCTCGACTCTCGATTTCGCGGGCAACGGCTTCATTGTCGTCGGTCCCGGCCAGACCGTCAAAGCGGCGGTGACGAATTCGGCGGGCGCCAATACCGGCACCTTAACCCTGAGCGGCAACAGTATCCTCAACGGCGCGGTCGGCGCGGCAAGCGGCCTGAAGGAAATCAAAGTCGTGGGCGGCAATGCCTTGATAACCGGCCAGGCCAAGGCCGGGATCTATACCCTGGGCACCAACACCCTGAATGTTGCCGGCGCTTTCGCGACACCTGTGGCCGGAGTCATCAACACCACCATTTTCAGCACCACCTCTTACGGCAAGATCGTTCCGGTGGGCGCGGCCACCATCGGCAACGCGCTGCAGGTCAATGTCACGGTCACGGGACCTATCGCCAACGGCACCAGCTTCAACATCGTTGACGCCACCAGCGGCACCAGCGGCTCGACCGTTATCGCCACCAACAACACCAGCCGTTATCTGTTTTCCGCCGCGCCGACGACAAACGGCCTGGTCAGGATAACCACCACGCAGATTCCATTGGTCGATGTGGTTACGCCGGTGGTTAATCCGACCGTGCCGCCTGTCGTTCCCGTAACCCCGCCCGTCGTCCCGGGAACCACACCCCCGGTCGTGAATCCGGTGACCCCGGTGGTTGTTACCCCGGTCGTCGTCGTTGTCGCGCCGGTGGTTGATGCCCTTCCGGTCACACCGGGCACGACGCCGGTGCTGACCGCCATCACCTTACTGCCCTCTGCGCCGGCCATCGCCAGCGCTCTGGCCCAGTTGGCGCCCGGCACCGCCAATTTCGCTTCACCCCAAGTCAGCTACCGCGTCACCCAGCGGTTTCAGGATCTGTGGTCAGCGCATCTTGAACAAACTCAAGGCACCTGTGCCGAACCCAGCGCGCAGAATGAGCGCATGGGCGTCCGCCACGAGGATGCCGCCGCCTGCCGTCCGCGCGATGATCGTCCGCAGGTGTGGGCGTCGGCGTTCGGTTATTTTGGTCAGCAGAACAACGTCAGGGGATACGAGGGCTACGACTCCCATATCCTCGGCGCCATGGTGGCTTACGACGCACCGGTCAGCGACGCGGCCCGCGCCGGCGCGGGCATCAGATATGCCCGTTCAATCGTGCAGCCCAACGATACCGATGGCCAGGTCGCCATCAACTCATATCAGGCCACCGCCTACTTGGGGTATGCGCCGGGGGCTTGGTTCGCCAACGCCGCGCTTGTCGCCGGCTGTGATAAGTACAAAGGCTCACGCCACGTTCAGTTCACCGGCGTGGACAGCGTTCCGGTGTCGAGCTACGGCGGCCACCAGTACTCGGCTTACGGCGTCACCGGCTATCACGTCTATGTTGGCGACGGCCGCACGGTCATCACCCCCGCGGCCACCCTGCAGTACACCAAGCTGAAGATCGACAGCTATACCGAAACCGGTGGCGGCGACGGCATCAACTTGCGGGTCAACGCCCAGACCTACGACTTCGCCCAGGCCGGCCTCGGCCTGAAAATGGCGCGCGAGGTTCAACTTTCGGATTCGCAGACCATGCGCCCTCAGGTTCATATCAATTGGCTGCATTCCCTCGGCGGCGAGACCATAAAGAACACTGCTGCGTTTGCGATTGGCGGCCCCGCCTTCACCGCCGTCGGCCTGAAGCCGGACCGCAATACCTTTAACGCCGGCGCCGGCGTGGTATTCGCTAACGCGGGAAACTGGTCGGTCGAAGGCGTCTACGACTACCAGTGGAAAAACGACAGCTACAGCGCCCATCAGGCAATGCTGAAGTTCGTCCTGCACCTCTGAACAGCCGCAGCCTGACAAAATGCCGAAGGGCGCCCTTTCACGAGGGCGCCCTTCAGCTTTGAAAACGGGTGGCGGCTTCTGCGAATCTACTTCGCTTGCCGCCCGAACGTCGCTGCCGAAACCGTGGGCCCATAGCGCTCCACGAACACACCGACGATCTTCGGCAGCCAGACATCCGCGCCGGCGGGCGGTTCCTCCTCCGCCGCGATTACGGCCTCGGCGAAAGCCTGGGCCGTGATCGCGTTCCCTTCATGCGTCAGCTCCCACCCGGTGAGGCCGCCGCAGAAGCCCCAGATGACACAGAGGTCGCCCAGGAGAATGTCGAAATCCTCCGCCAGAGTGGCCCCGCGGCCGCGGTTCCATTCTTTTTCCTGTTCCGGCATTTTGATCATGTCGCGGCCTCCGTGGGGCACAGGTTCACGGCAACACGGCGGGACGGGTCCCCGTTCTGAGTTGCGACGATGGGTGCTTCGAGCGCCGAGCGCCCTGGAATTGTCGGCCACCACTTCGGAGTGGCCGGGTCTTTCGTAGGTTCGATGCTCTCGCCCAGGCGCGGCGTGAGGACTTTAGTTCCATCACATTTGGCCGCCGCCGTCAGGACGCGCTCCACCGGTTCGGTCCAGACGTTCTCCGACAGCTTCAATGCGCCCCAGTGCACCGGGATCATGACGCGGCCACGCACCAGCCGGTGCGCCGCCACTGCCTGCTCCGGTCCCAGATGCGCGTCAGGCCAGCGCGCGTCGTATTGCCCGGCCTCGATCAGCGTCACATTGAACGGCCCGAGGCGGGTGCCGATTTCGGTCAGACCGTCGTGATAGCCGGTGTCGCCGGAATACCAGGCGCGGTGATTTTTCCCGGCGACGGCGTAACCGGCCCAGAGCGTCTCGTTGGCCCGCCACGGCACGATGCCCGACCGATGACGCGCCGGCGTTGCGGTGACCTCGACGCCTTTGATGGTGGCCGACTGCCACCAGTCCAGCTCGATGATACGATCGGGGGGAATGCCCCACTCCGACAGTTGAAGACCAATACCGAGCGGCACCACAAACGCTGCCGTGCCGGAGGCCAGGGCCAGGATGCTGCCGCGGTCGAGATGATCGTAGTGGTCGTGCGAGATCAGCACGGCATCGAGCGGCGGCAGGGCGGCCAGCTCCAATGACGGCCGCTGCCACCGCTTCGGCCCGAACCAGGACACCGGCGAAGCGCGTTCGCTCCACAACGGATCGGTCAACACGCGCACGCCGTCGATCTCGATCAGCGCGGAGGAATGCCCGAACCAGGTGACGCGCAGTCCCGATGGCGGCGGCGCGGCCAAGGCGGCGGACGCCGTGGCGGCATCCACGCCCGGCAAAGGCCCCTCCGGTGCGGACAAGGGTGTGGCGCGCCCGAAGATCATGCGCGTGTAAGCGCTCCGTGTATCCACCCACAGCGGCTGGGGATTTTCAAAATGGTCCTTGTGCCATTGCGGCGACTGCTGCAGCCGGGCGGTGCGGGATTCAGTGGGGGAGCAGGCGGCGAGTGCTGCGGCGCACAGGGCCGCGAGGCCGGCGCGGGCTAGGAATTTGATCATACGCCCAGCATCGCACAGGCTTCGCCGATGGGGGAAGCAGGTGGCGTGAGAAGCGGTTAGTTGGCGGCAGGGAGTTGCCCTGGGGCCTCTCACCTCCTAAATACGTAGTCCCGCCACGAACTCCCACCCAAAACCGAGGACCGCGACGTGCAAGCCTATTCTCCAGAGACCGATCCGCTGCTGCCGCGGGCCAAAGCCCTCGTGACGACGGCGCGCGAAGTGGGCGTTGGGTCCTATCAGCCCATGGTCGATCAGTTCCCGTCCCTGGCGGCGGACTTCGCCAAGAAGCACGCGGCCGGGCACTGGGAGTTCATTGTCGCTACCGCCGGCATCTATATCGCCGCGGCGCGCCTGCAGAATCTGCAAGTTGGCGCCGAGCGCGAACTAGCGCTCATGAGCGAAGTCTCCGTCGGCCTCGCGGAATGGGACCCGGTGAACGCGCGCGCCTGCTTCGAGAACTGCAAAGACGGTTTTGCCAAAAATTTCGAGGCGCTGACCGCGCAAGGCGTTGAGCCGCGCTTTCTCGCCGCCGGCTCCATCGGCCTGTGGGTGGCCTGGAACATCCTCGACCGCCCGCCGCAGACCGAAGAGGAAGGCGACTTCGTCAGCCGTATCGGCGGCGCCATCACCCACGGCTTCTTCGGCTGGTGGAACCTGCCGTCCTAGCTGGCCGTCGCAGACCGCGCGCTATTCAACGCCCCCACCACAACCCGCGCCGCCTGGCAGAGATTCGGCGGCGTCGCGCAACCAACTGCGCCATTTTCCATTGTGTTAGCGGTACAGCAGATGTGCCTGCATTTGCCGATCCGGGAGCAGCCTCACCTGCGGCGGAGCGGCAATCACCCGGTGTGAAAATGATCAAGTCCAACGCGCAAAAGCCGCTCTCGCAAATCCTGGCTGACATTGTTTCGTTCATGAAGCGCCACGCCGGCCCCGACCAGAGTTGGTATGTGGGAACGGCCAAGGACGGCCGCGCGCAGTTGTTCGATGTCCACGGATTCAAGAAAGGTGATGTGGGCCTCTACCGCACCGCCGCCACCAGTTCGGACGCGGCCGCCCTGGCCTCGCACTTGGTAGAGAGCGGCACGCAGGGTGATTCAGGCCGCAAGCCCGAGGCAACATCGGTCTACATTTTCCGCATGGCGCGCCATACGACTCCCGCGCGCCTGTCGAACGGCATGGCCAGTCGCAGCGCATAAGGCGTTCTGCGCCCGCCTGGGTAAGGCCGGATTTTTACGCCGCTACTACAGCCCACAGAGGTACCGTGAGCAAGAAGCAGGCGCCATGAAGCACCGGTACGGGCGCCACCTTGCCGTTCATGCCCGACGCCAGGCTCAGCATGATCTGCATGCCGACCCCACGCCCATTCTCCAATTGAAAATCCCCGGGTAGGCCCGGGCCGTCGTCGGAAACCGTGACCTCCACATTGCCCGACCTCAGATCCGTGCTGACGCGGCACACGGGTTTCGGCCCCGCATGCTTCATGCAGTTGGTCAGCAGTTCCGTCACGATCAATCCGATCTGGACCACCTTGTCGGCTTCCAGGTAGATCGGCGCATCGCCGGAATCGAATGAAACTGCGGCGCCCGCCTCGCCCAGGGCCGACGCGCCGATATCCGCGCAGAGTCCGCCGATATATCCCCCCAGGTCGATCATGCCCGCGCTATCGACCTGGCACAGCCGGCGGTGCATGCGGGCAATGATGTGAATGTCGTTGGCGACACCGGTGAGAATGGCGCGGGCTTCCTCTGATTTGGTATGGCGCGCCCGCGTGAACAGCGTGCTGCTCGCGAGCTGCAGGCTGTTTGCGATCCTGTGGTTACCCTCTCTCAGCAGCAGGGTTTGCGGGCAGGACCCGCAGCGCGCGGCGTCGGCTGCGGGATCGAACACAATCGGGGCGCCCCGAAACGTCGGCGGCGCGTTATATGATGCGATCATGGCGAAACCCCTAAGGAGCGTTGTTGACGACTTCCCAGGGCTACAATGCCCGTTCCGCCGCGGTGGGACTGTTCAACATGGATCACATCCGGCGGCGGCAGGGCCGCGGCGGGGCGGCGGGTTCAGTCCTTTTCCGTGAGCCGCGAATCGTGAAGCAGGACGTTCAGGAGGCCGCTGTGAACCTTGATTTCGCCATTGTATTCAATGAGTCCGAGGCGGCGAAATTTGTTCATGAAAGCGCTGATGCGCGCTCGCGTGGTGCCGACGCGTTCGGCCAGCAGCTCCTGGGTGATGTGGGGGATGGTCTCCAGCTTTCCGGAATTGCTGAAATTGGCGAGCATGAGCAGGACGCGCGCCAAACGCTTTTCACTGGAATTGAACAGGTGATCCACCAGGTCCGCCTGCACCTCGATCGAATGCCCCAGCAGGAAATGCATGAAGAACTCGGACAGAGCCGGACTCTTTTTGAGGGCGTCCTGCATGCGCTTGGCGGAAATTTTCAGCACAACGCAGTCCGAAAACGCCGTCGCCGTGTCGAGATGGTTGACCTGCGGGGTGAGGGAGGATTCTCCGACAAACCCGCCTTCGGACAGCAGCCCGATCATGCCGCCACGCCCCTGCTTCGAGACGACGGTGACCTGGACCTTGCCCTCAACGATGTAAAATATCGTGTCCGCGGCTTGGCCCTGGCCATAGAGCTGCGTCTTCGCAGTCAGGCTCTGGCGCAGCGCGCCGGTCGCGCGCTCGAGAGCGATCAGATTGGCCTCGGATAGAACAGCGACCGGCTTTGCCGTCCGCTTGCGTCGCTCTTGCATAACTAACCCTATGTTTGGCGCGCGACAGAGAAGCTTCACGGGCTCCAGCTTGTCTCAGCGGAGCTCGAAGAAGCGGCAATGTCGTGAACCTTGTGCGACGGCCTGCGTACCATCGCGTACACAGCGGTTGCCCGCACCCGGTATCGGCGCAGGCCCGCAATGGACCTCATCCGACGCGGTGTCGCAGCTGCGCCATCTGCGCTTCGGCAAGAGCGTCGCCGCCGTGGGCGTTTTGGAGGTCCAGGGGCTCGGTGGGGCTCCTATTGTTCACGGCCTGGCTGATCTGGACCGGCATGATGTGTATTGTCCGCCCCAGAACACTCCAAAACGGCGCAAATCCTTGTTTTATCCCAAGGGGTTGTGGCCCGATCACCTTGCCTTGACAGGGTTTTTCGCCGGTGTATTGTGCGCGGCTTCGCAGGGCGCGCCGTCCTGCCTCCGAAATTCAGAGCGAGACCAGCCATGGCCAAATCCGCCACGATCCAGATCAAGCTGCAGAGCACCGCGGACACCGGTTACTACTACGTGACCAAGAAGAACCCGCGCAGCCCGAACACCACTGAAAAGCTGGAGTTCAAGAAGTACGACCCGATCGCGCGCAAGCACGTGATCTTCAAAGAAGGCAAGATCAAGTAGGATCGCCTTCTCAGAATTCAAAAAGCCCGCCTTCACCGGCGGGCTTTTTTATTGGCCGCCGGTATACTGAGGCGATGGAACCCGTCGTCTACCTGCCCATCGAGATCAGGTACCGCGAATTGCCGTCGCGCATGCTGATCGCCAGCCACCTGCTACAGGCCGGGTATGCGGTGGTGATCGGCAGCCACTGGGCGCTGATCAATCCCCCCAACCAGAAGGCTCTGCCGCAGGGCATCTACTTCTTCAAATCGGTCAACAAGCTCCAGGGCAAGGCCATGGCGATGCTGACCGCCAACGGCCACACGATCGCCGCCAGCGACGAGGAAGTGCTCGTCTTCACCGAGGAGAAGGGCTACCTGGTCGCCTTCGGCGAAAACGCCGCCGACAATTGCGCGCTGTTTTTCGCGCAAAGCTACGCCCACATGCAGGCCGTCGAAAAACGCTTCCCCCAGCTCAAAGGCAAGGTGCGGATCGTGGGCAATCCGCGCGTCGACCTCATGTCGGAGCGTAACCGCGGCCTGTTCGAGGCGGTCGACGACCGCGTTCACCAGCACCGCCCCTACATTCTGTTCAACACCAACTACGGCAGCATCAACAGCGTCTGGGCGGACAGCAATCAAGTCATGTCCATGGCCGAGACCACCGGCGCCTTCGACGGGCCGGACCGCGCCAAGAAAATACGCGAATTCCAGGCGATCCTGGATTGGGAGACCGCCAACCACAAAGCCATGGTGTCCTTGCTGCAATGGGCGGTGAACGAACTGAAGACCGTGAACGTGGTGGTGCGACCGCATCCATCGGAGCGCCCGCGCTATTGGGAACAGATGCTGGCGGGCGTGCCGCGCGCCCATGTCATTCCGCGCTCGGACCCGCATCCCTGGATCACCGGCGCCGAACTGGTGGTTCACACCGGCTGCACCACCGGCCTCGAGGCCGTGCTGCTGGATAAGCCGGCCGTGAACCTGCTGCCGCGCAGCCATCCCAACTGCGGCCAGATCGTCAACCTAGTGAACCCGACCTTCCGCACCTGGGAAGACGCCGCCAAGGCCATCTCCGCGTTTCTGAGCAAGGGCAGCGGCCCCATCGCCGACCATGGCGACAAGGCGCAAAAAGCCCTGGCCAAGCATTTCCCGAGCTATCGCGATGACCAGGCCGCGCGCCTGGTGGCCGAGGGCCTCACGGCGGAACTGGCGAAACACGGCGCGACCCCGCACGGCGATTTCACGCTGGCTTGGCGGGGACCCTTCGTGGAGCCGGAGATCACCGACGTTCACCGCGACAAGTACCGCGCCACCGCCGAAGAGATGACCGCCGGAATCGAAAAAGCCGCCGCCGCCGCGGGATCGGACGTGCGGCCGCGCCTGTCGGTGATCGGTGAGGGATTGTTTTTGGTGACGCCCGTCTAGCGGCTACACAGCCGCTGGGGCGCCCTGCTCAAGAAACTTTGACACGGTCTGCAAAAAACTCGCCACCGAGATCGGCTTCGCGATATAGCCGTCACAGCCGCCGTTACGGATTTTCTGCTCGTCGCCCTTCATGGCGAAGGCGGTCACCGCCACCACCGGAATGGAGCGCAGGTCGTCGTCGGCTTTGAGCC
>CANISR010000123.1 GCA_947470105.1 Fidelibacterota bacterium
CTGGCCTGGCGCGCCCGCTGCACCCGCAGCGGCGCCCGCAGCAGCGCCGGGAGCCCCCGGAGCGCCGCTGGCACCCTCACCTTGCGATACGCCGGGTTGTCCGGGGCCGCCCGCCGCACCTTGTTGGGATACGCCGGGTTGTCCGGGACCGCCGGGCGCGCCCTGTTGGGATACGCCGGGTTGTCCGGGGCCGCCGGCCGCACCCTGTTGGGACACGCCGGGTTGTCCGGGACCACCGGGCGCGCCTTGCAGCGAAATGCCGGGCTGCCCGGGGCCACCGGCCGCCGCACCTTGCCCCGCGCCGGGGCCGCCCATGGCGCCGCCGTCCTGCATTTGTGAAACACCGGGGCCTCCGGGGCCCAGGGCCCCGCCAGCGAGCTGCGAGGCGCCTGGGCCGCCGGGGCCCACGGGCGCACCCGAAATCTGCGAAATGGCTTGGCCCCCCGGCCCCGCCACCGCGCCGGTCATCTGCGACACCGCCGCACCCCCCGGCCCGGCCATGATGCCTTGGTCGCGCATGGACTGCACCGGACCGCCGGGCATCCCTTGGGCGCCTTGCTTGGGATCCATCCAGGACACCGAACCCTGGCCGACCGCGCCGGCGCCGGCCTGCCCCATCAACGACGCCCCTGGAGCACCCGGTGCGCCCCTGGCTCCGGCCATACCTGGGGCGCCCATGGCATGCCCCGGAGCGCCTGGACCACCTGGAGCACCGCCAGGAGCGCCGCCGGCGCCCTGGTGTTCCATCCACGACTGGGAGCCGCCACCCACAGCACCGGCCCCGGCCTGGCCGCGCATGGACTGGCCGGACATGGCTGCCGCCTGGGGCCCGCCCTGGGCACCGGCCTGGCCCATCAACGATGCCCCCGGACCTCCTGGCATGCCCTGTGCTCCGGGCTGGCCCATCAATGATGCGGCCGGTCCTCCCGGCATGCCTTGGGCCCCAGGAGCCCCTTGCGGATTTCTGTTCCAGGAGACCGCTGCGTCGCCCACGGCCCCCGCGCCGGCCTGGCCGCGCATGGACTGGCCCGCCATGGCTGCGGCCTGGGGCCCACCGGGCTGCTGCTGACCGCGCATAGATTGACCCGGCATGCCCTGGGCGCCCTGGCCCGCCTGACCCGGCGCACCCATTGGGCCCTGCGGACCCCCGGGAGCCCCCGGCTGCCGACCGAGCGGGGCGCCTTGGGGCCCTCCTTGGGGACCACCTTGGCCGCCCGGCATACCTTGCGGATTTCTATTCCAGGAAACCGCCGCCTCGCCCACCGCGCCCGCGCCGGCTTGGCCGCGCATGGATTGACCCGCCATGGCCGCGGCCTGGTTACCCCCCTGGGCTCCAGGCGCCTGACGCGCTACCGCGCCCTGGTACCAGGGTTGGCCCGCTTGACCCGGCATGCCCGGCGGACCGGACTGCTGGCCTTGGGGCGGCTGCCCCATGGCAGCGCCCGGCGAGGGCCCGCCTCCGGGCCGCTGCATCATCGAAACCGCGTTCTGCGGCGGAGCCTGGCGATTGGCCGCGCCGGGTGCGGACTGGGCGCGGAGGGGGGCTGCCTGAACCCGGTTCTGCTGGGCTCCCGGCTGACCGCCCATGGCGCGCTGCTGCCCGCCGACGGGCGCCGCCTGGAGCCGGGGGTTGCCGGTTTGGGCTGGCTGGGCGCCCTGAGTGCGTTGCTGTGCGGCTGGCGGAGCCCCGCCTTTGGCCGCGGCGCCGCCCATGGCGGCCTTGGCGCTCGCCGTCTGGGCGGCGGCGGCGGCCTCGGTGGCTTCGGCCTGAGCGGCATACTCGCCGCCCATGATGGCCGCCAGGTCAAGCGTCTCCACCTGCGCCGTTTGATACCAGGAATGGCCGCAACTCGCGCATTTCAGCGCGCGGCCTTTCTTTCCCAGTAACTCCGTCGGCAGCTCGAAGTGGGACGTGCAGTTAGGGCACGTGATACGCATTCAGACCTTTGGCATGTCCTGTGGGTACACAGAGCTCGAAATTCTATAATACAGACAGCGCCTTAATAGGAGCTAAACGCCGGGCGCCGCCGTCCGGCAAGCCCTTGCGCAACCGCAGGATTATGGAAACAGTGTCGCGATGAGCCCGGGCCCGCAAGCCGAAAAGAAGTCGCCAGGCGATACCAAAGGCGCCTCTAGCGACACCCTCTCCCTGAACGGCGTCGGCCTGCAGTACGACGACGGGCCGGAGGTTCTTGCGGATGTTTCGCTGACCATCCCGGCGCGCTCCTTTTACTTCCTGACCGGCCCTTCGGGCGCAGGAAAGACCTCGCTGCTCAGCCTCATGTACCTGGCCAAGCGTCCAACCCGGGGTAATGTGATCCTGTTCGGGGAAAACGTTACCGAGGCCAAACGCGGCCGCCTGGCGATGCTGCGCCGCCGGCTGGGCGTGGTGTTCCAGGACTTCCGCCTGCTCGACCATATGACCGCGTTCGATAACGTGGCCTTGCCGCTGCGGGTGGCGGGGGTGGCGCCGAACGTGGTCCAGCGCGACGTCACCGAACTGCTGAAGTGGGTGGGCCTCGAGGACGAGATGGGCAAGCACCCGGCGGCCCTATCGGGCGGGCAGCAGCAGCGCGTCGCCATCGCCCGCGCCGTGGTCAACCGGCCGAAGTTCATCCTCGCCGACGAACCCACCGGCAACGTCGACGACGTCATCGCGCTGCGGCTGATGCTGCTGTTCGTCGAGATGCACAAAATCGGATCGAGCGTCATCATCGCCACTCACAATCACAGCCTGGTCGAACGCTTCGCCTTTCCGCGGCTGCATCTGGCCGACGGCGTCGTGACTCAAATTCCTGCAGGAGAGTGATGATGTTCGCGCTCCGCTCCGATCTGCCCTTGCGCGGCGGCGGCTCCGGCCGCTTCGTCGGCTCGCTCGTGATGGTGCTGGTGTTCATCGCCGCCTTCGCCGTGACCGTCAGCGCCTATGTCGGCGCGCTGATTGGCGACTGGAACAGAGGCGTGAGCGGAACGCTCACGGTACAGGTTCCCGTCGCCGCCGGGTCGGCATCGGATGCCCAGGTGGCGAAAGCGCTGGACGTGCTGTCGCGCCATCCGGCGGTCGCGGGTGCGACGCTGGTGCCGCGCGCCAAGGTCGATGAACTCCTCAAGCCCTGGATCGGCGACGGCGTGATGAGCGACCTGCCGCTGCCGGCCTTGATCGATGTGGAAATGCGTGACGCCGCGCCCGCTGCCGTGGCCGCGGTCGAAGCCTCGGTGAAGGCGGCCGCGCCGGCGGCGGTCATCGACGATCACCGGGTGTGGCTGGACCGCGTCGCAGGTCTCGCCCGCGGCATCGGCGCGGTGGCCGCGGCGATCATTGTCCTGGTGACCGCGGCGCTGGCGCTGACCATCATTTTCGCGACGCGCGCGAGCCTTACCGAATTCGCGCAGGTAATCGAGATCCTGCATGTAGTCGGCGCAAAAGACGGTTATGTCGCCGGACAATTCGCCCGCCGCGCGTTGGTGCAGGCCTTTCTCGGCGGCGTGGCTGGTTTGGCGCTCTATGCGCCGGCGCTGGGTTTCGTGGCCATTCTGGCATCTCGGGTGGATCCGGAAATTCTGCCGGCGGTACATCTGCCGCCGCTGCACTGGGCGGCTCTGGCGCTGCTGCCCGCGGTGGCCGGCATCCTGGCCATGCTGTCGGCCAATATCACCGTCCGCCGCGCGCTTTCTTCTAAGGTCTAAGCGGGTAAGCTATAACCACGCCATGACGGACGCTCTTCCTTCCACCCCTTCCCCGGCGCGCGCGCTCGCCGTCGGCTTCAGCGTGTCCGCGGCTTGCGTGATGACGGGCTGGCTGGCGGGGTTATTGTGGTTCGCGTCCACGTTGCCGGCGGCGGTGGACGACCCCACCACGCACACCGACGCCATCGTCGTCCTTACGGGCGGCTCCGAGCGCATCGAAACCGGATTCAAGCTGCTGTCGGCGGGATTGGCCGACCGCCTGTTCGTGTCGGGCGTCGGTGAACAGGTCAAGGCCGGCAGCCTGTTCGCGCGCACGGAAGCGTTGCCGCCGGAACTCGCGGACAAGGTTGCCCTTGGGGCCAGCGCTTACGACACGCCCGGCAACGCCACCGAAACCGCAGCCTGGGCGCGCGCCGAACACGTGGCTTCAATCCGCCTTGTGACCGCCGGCTACCACATGCGCCGGTCGCTGCTGGAGTTCCACGCCGCCATGCCCGGTGTACGCATCGTTCCGCACGCGGTGTTCCCGGCTGTCGTCAAAAGCGACTGGTGGCGCTGGCCCGGCACCGCCAGCCTGATCGCGCGCGAGTACACCAAGTTCGTGGTGTCCTGGGCGCGCCGGAATCTCGGACTCGCGGCCCGCGCCGCGGAAGGCGCCATGTGAGCGAACAGCCCGAAAACACCTTGGAGCGTGCAGGACCGCTCGCCTGGATTCGCTCCGGACTCTATCTCGTCGCCTTCGCCATCTGGGCGGTGATCGGCTGCCTTGGCCTGCTGCCGTTTCTGATACGGCGGGAATGGGCGACCGTGGCCGTCCGCATCTGGAACACGGGCAACGTCGTGCTGGCCCATGTGATCGCCGGCGTCCGCTGCCGGGTCGAAGGCCGCGAGAATATCCCCGCCTCGGCCTGCATCATCGCTTCCCAGCATCAGTCGGCCTGGGAGACCTACCGGGTGTTCGTCGATTTGCATTATCCGGTGCTGGTGCTGAAACGTGAGCTGACCCGAATTCCGTTCATCGGCTGGTACATGCTGCGCGCCGGCATGGTGAGCATCGATCGCAACGCCGGCGCGAGCGCCATGCGCAAGACCATGCGGGCCGCCAAGGCGGCGCTGGGCGCAGGCCGTCATGTGGTGATCTTCCCGGAAGGCACCCGGGCGCCGCCTGGGGTCATCCTGCCGTTCCGTCCCGGAATTGCGGCCCTCTACCTCTACTGCGACGTGCCCGTGATCCCGGTTGCGATCGACGCCGGGTATTTCTGGGGCAAGAACCGGTTCCTCAAATACCCCGGCCACATCACCGTTCGCTTCCTGCCGGCGTTGCCGGCGGGGCTGGATAAGGACGAAATGCTCGCCCGGTTGCGCGAGAGCATAGCCGACGGCTCCCGGAGTCTCCCCGGCAACCAGCCGCCTGCCGCCTGAGGTGCGGCGCTAACCGGCGGTTCCTAAATGGATATTTAGGAAGCTTGGGCAATCTCGCGGGGTGGGTTTATCCTCCCCGGCCCAGAACAAAACAGAAACTCGCAAAATGACGCCCCTTTCGCCAATCGCCCAACAGATCTGGGACATGAAGTACCGCTTCAAAGCGGCCGACGGTGCGGTGGTCGACCAGACCGTCGCGGACACCTGGGCGCGGGTGGCGACCACCTTGGCGGCGCGGGAATCAGACTCCGCCGGTTGGCGCGACCGCTTCATCGCCGCCATGGCCGACTACCGGTTCCTGCCGGCCGGCCGCATTCTGGCCGGCGCCGGCACCGGGCGCACCGTGACCCTGCACAACTGCTTCGTCATGGGCACGATCGGCGACGATATGGGCGCGATTTTCGCGCACCTGCGCGAAGCAGCCCTCACCATGCAGCAGGGCGGCGGCATTGGTTATGACTTCTCGACCCTGCGGCCCAAAGGCGCGCCGGTCAAAGGCGTGGGCGCGGACGCATCCGGGCCGTTGTCGTTCATGGATGTGTGGGACGCCATGTGCCGCACCATCATGAGTGCCGGCTCACGCCGTGGCGCCATGATGGCGACGTTGCGCTGCGACCACCCCGACATCGAGGACTTCATCGCCGCCAAGCAGACGCCTGGGCGGCTGACCATGTTCAACATGTCGGTGCTGGCCACCGACGCTTTCATGGCGGCGGTGAAAGCGGGCAGCGACTGGCAGCTCACCTTCGGCGGCAAGGTCTACCGCACGGTCAAGGCGCGGGCGCTGTGGGACCAGATCATGCGCGCGACCTATGATGCCGCCGAACCCGGCGTGATCTTCATCGATCGCATCAACGCCCGCAACAATCTGCACTACTGCGAAGCCATCTCCGCCACCAACCCTTGCGGCGAACAGCCACTGCCGCCTTACGGCACATGCCTGCTGGGATCGGTCAACCTGGCGCGCATGGTGACGGCGCCCTTCACGCCGGACGCCCGGCTAGATCCCGCCGCCCTCAAGGAGATCACCGCCGTTGCGGTGCGGATGCTCGACAATGTCATCGAGGCGTCCAACTACCCGCTGCCCGAGCAACGCGCCGAAGCCACGTCCAAGCGCCGCATCGGCCTTGGTATCACCGGGCTGGCCGACGCACTCCTCATGTGCGGCCAGCGCTATGGCTCCGCTGATGCGGTGGCGTTGACCCGTGCCTGGATGACCGCATTCCGCGACGCTGCCTATGGCGCCTCGGTCGACCTGGCCGCGGAAAAAGGCCCATTCCCCCTGTTCGACCGGGACCAATATCTCGCCGGCGCCACCATCGCCGCACTGCCCGAAGACTTGCGCGCGCGCATCGCGCGTCACGGCATCCGTAACGCGCTCGTGACCTCCATAGCGCCCACCGGCACCATTTCGCTGTTCGCCGACAACGTGTCTTCCGGACTGGAGCCGGTGTTCAGCTTCACCTACACCCGCCATGTGATGATGCCCGACGGCACCAAGCGTGAGGAGGAGGTCAGCGACTACGCCTACCGGCTGTTCCGCACGCTGCATGGGGATGCGGCGCCCTTGCCCGCACACTTCGTCGACGCCCAGAGCCTGGCGCCCGGCGACCACTTGGCCATGCAGGCGGCGATCCAGGATTACATCGACAGCTCCATTTCCAAGACCATCAACATACCCGAGGACTTCCCGTTCGCGGCTTTCGCCGAAGTCTACATGCAAGCCTACGACCTGGGCTGCAAAGGCTGCACCACCTACCGGCCGACGCCGGCGCGCGGCGCGGTGCTGGAAGTGAAAAAGAAAGAACCGCCGCGCCCCGCCGTGATTGCGGCCGAGGACGCCCCACCGGAAGCGCGGCCGGAGACGCTGCCAGGCCAGACCTACAAGCTGCGCTGGCCGGAAAGCGACCACGCCATCTACATCACCATCAACGACATTCCGAGCTTCGACACCCACCACAACATGGTCGGGCGGCGACCGTTCGAGGTGTTCATCAACTCCAAGAACATGGAGCACTACGCCTGGACCGTGGCGCTGACCCGCATGATCTCGGCGGTGTTCCGTCGTGGCGGCGACATTGGTTTCGTGGTGGAGGAATTGAAGGCGGTGTTCGATCCCCGGGGCGGACAATGGATGGACGGCCGCTACGTGCCCTCGTTGCTGGCCGCCATCGGCGATGTCATCGAGCGCCACATGCGCGAGACCGGTTTCATGCGCGACGACGTGCCGCTGCGAATGGAAGCCGAGGCCGGCGGCAAGGTGGTGAACTTGAAAGAGGCCGCACGGGATACGGTGGCGGCCGGGCGCAGCCGGTTGCGGGCCTGCCCCCGCTGCGGCGCCAATGCGCTCGTGCGCCAGGAAGGCTGCGACAATTGCACAAGCTGTGGATATTCCAAGTGCAGCTAAAGGCTTAAGAACATTTGCAGACTGCTGTCTATCGCGCGGCATAAAAAATCCCCGCTGCGCCGGATGCGAATCTTTGCGAGAGTCCGCCCGCGCCAAGGGACCCCCTACGGGGATTGCATTGGCCCCAGCGCAGTGAGGACGTCATTCCCACCGGCCTTAGACATCGCGGCCCTGCCTCCGCAACTGCCGCCCCGCCGACCCGCGGTGCCAAACCAATCGTGCGTGGCCGCGTGGCTGTGAATCCTTCCAGCAAAGCGACCAAACTGCCCGCCTGGAGCCGCGCTGCCCCCGTTGCGCTCGAGGACCAGGCACCAATCGACGACACCATCGCCGCCGTGGTCCGCGCCTGCCGCGACCATTGGCAGAAAAATGTCGCCGCCGCCATCGACGGCCGCGATCCGGAAGGCGTGCATCAGGTGCGGGTCGGCTTGCGCCGGCTACGGTCCGCGCTGGGCCTCTTCAAGCGCCATATCCACGCCGCGCAACGCGCCAGCCTGGCCCAGGAAGCGAAATGGCTGCTGTCGGAATTGGGCCAGGTGCGGGACCTGGATGTTTTCATCAATGTGCTGGCGGCGGATTTCACGCCGCGCGTGGCCGAGGGCGAAGGCTTCGCCCAGTTGATCCGTTCCGCCCGCCTCCAGCGGGATGCAGCGCAGCTAAGCGCCGTGCGGGCGCTCTCCAGCGTGCGCGCGGACCGTTTCGCAGCACGCCTGAACACATGGCTGCAGGGGCGCGGCTGGCGCAGCGATGAAGCCGGCGAAGACGCGGCTCACTTTGCCCGCCACGCCATCAATCGCCGCCTGCGCAAGATCCGAGGCGCAGCGGAAGGCATTGCTAAATTGCCGGTCCCGGAACGTCACGAATTGCGCATCGCCGTGAAGAAGGCGCGCTACGGCATCGAGTTTTTCCACGACCTGCTGCCGGCGAAACGTGCCGCCCGCTGGGCCGGCGCGCTCAAACACGTTCAGGACAGCCTCGGCCACATGAACGACCTGGATGTCGCCGAACGCACGATCGAAAAGCTGGTGGGTCCCGACGCTACGGCCGACCGCAAACTCGCGGCCGCGGCCCGCACTGTGCGGCGGCAACACAAAAAAGCCGCCCGCGACGCCGAGCCCGAGATCCGCAAACAGTGCCGGCGCCTGACGCGGATTGCGCTGTTCTAGAGCGGCGCTTGCGCTGAAGGCTCCAGCGGCAGCGCGGTGGTGTATTTGATTTCTTCCATGACGAAGGTCGAACTGACGTCGCTCAAGGACACGCGTTTGATCAGGCGTTTGTAGAACGCGTCATAGGCATCCATGTCCTTCACAACCACGCGCAGCAGGTAGTCGATATCGCCGGCCATGCGCCAGATGGCTGTGATCTCGTTCATATCCTTTACCGCGCGGGCGAACTTCTGCAGCCAGACGTCGTCGTGCTGGCTGGTGCGGATGATGACAAATACGGTGAGGCCGAGGTTAAGGCGCTTGGCGTCGAGCAGCGCCACCCGTGACTTGATCACCCCCGCCTGCTCCATTTTCTGAATGCGTTTCCAGCACGGGGTCTGCGACAGGCCCACCTTGGCGGCGATATCGGCGATAGACAGGCCGGCGTTGGACTGCAGCAGTCCCAGGATTTTGCGGTCGATAGGATCCATTTGTGGATCACTCCTCTGGTTATCTGTTTTCGACTTATCTGGTTTCTCGGGCGCCAATTGCGCGGGCCGGTCCGCCACCCTACATGGGTCTAGCCATAGGCCGTCCCGCGCGCCGGGCGGCGGACGCGCGGAGCGCATTTCGCCGATTCCCTGGGGTTTTGGACGGGTTTCACCGGGCCGAGGCCGGAAAGGAGAATATTTTCCTCTCCAACCCGGTCCCTGTCCAGGCCTGGAAGATTTTTATTTTCCTTTGCCGGGGGTGAGTGCTATGGGGCACGTGACTCGGACTGCGCGCCTTAACAAAAAAGAAGCGGCTTCAGGGCTAGAGCATCACCATGGGCACACCCTCCCTCCTCGACTCCATCAAGACCCGCGATCCGGCGGCACGTTCGGTATGGGAAGTCGCTCTCCTGTATCCCGGCGTGCGCGTGCTGTTCTTCCACCGCATCGCCCATGCGTTCTGGCGCACCGGACTGACGTTCCTGGCGCGCTTCGTGTCCGAGATCGGGCGCTGGCTGTCGGGTATCGAAATCCACCCCGGCGCCACGATCGGCAAGCGCCTGTTCATCGACCACGGCACCGGCGTCGTCATCGGCGAAACCGCCGTCATCGGCAATGACGTGACGCTCTATCACGGCGTCACTCTCGGCGGTGTTGCGAGCGGCGCCACCACGGGCCGCCGCCATCCGGTGGTTGAGGACAATGTCATCATCGGCGCGGGCGCCCAGGTTCTGGGCCCCATCACCGTCCACCGCGACGCCCGTGTGGGCGCCAATGCCGTGGTAGTCAAAGACGTGCCGACTGGGGTGACGGTCGTCGGCATCCCGGCCCAGGTCGTATTGCCGCGGACCAAGACCCAGGCCTTTGTTCCCTACGGCTCGCCTTGCGACGACCTGCCTGATCCCACCTCGCGGGCAATCTGCGGCCTGCTCAACGAGGTCGAGGCCCTGCGCCGCCGCGTGGCGCAGCTTGAGGCGGAACGCGGCGGCGGAGCCCTTCCCGCCTGGCAGCAGGAAGAACCGCGCCCAGCCAAGCTCGGCTCGTAATCCGATTTGACGGCAATGGCTTCCCTCAGCTTTTAGACGACGGCCGTCCGCCGTCTTTTCGCATGGGGGCCTTCCGCCGCCGGGCAGCATTTGATCTCCAGGGCGATACACCTCATTCTCAGTTTCCTTTTTGGCGTGAACGGTGGGCCATGGAATTCCTCGGGCAAGCGGCAGTATTTTTCGGCGCGGCGGTGATCATCGTGCCGATCTTTCGCCGCCTGGGTCTGGGCGCCGTGCTCGGGTACCTCGCCGCCGGCGCCATTATCGGGCCCTTCGGGCTGAAGCTGTTCACCGACGTGGGGTCGATCCTGCATTTCGCCGAGTTGGGCGTAGTGCTGCTGCTGTTCATCATCGGCCTCGAATTGCAGCCGTCGCGGCTGTGGACCATGCGCAACGCTGTCTTCGGCCTGGGCGGCGCGCAGGTGGTATTGTCCGGCCTGCTGCTCACGGCGGGCGCCATCGCTTTCGGCCTTGAGGCGCGCACCGCCATTGTCGTGGGCATCAGCCTGGCGTTCTCCTCCACCGCCTTCGTCCTGCAAACCCTGGCCGAGCGCAACGAGCTCCGGGATCGGCACGGCCGCGCGGCCTTCGCCATCCTGTTGTTTCAAGATCTGGCGGCAATCCCGATGCTCGCCGTGGTGCCGCTGCTGGGCGCCGGCTATGCGGTGGCGGGCGCGTCCGCCGTCATCCTGAGCATCGCCAAGATTGTCGCCGTGCTGACGGTGGTCATCATCGGCGGCACCTACCTCCTGCGCCCCGTCCTGCGCAGCGTCGCCAAGACCCGGACGCCGGAGCTGTTCACCGCCACCGCGCTGCTGATCGTCGCGGGCACGGCGCTGCTGATGGATTCCGTCGGGATCTCCATGGCGCTCGGCGCCTTCCTCGCGGGCGTCCTCCTCGCCAACTCCGAGTACCGTCATGAGCTGGAGGCTGATATCGAGCCCTTCAAAGGGCTGTTGCTGGGGCTGTTCTTCATTTCCGTCGGCATGGGTGTCAACGCCGGAGA
>CANISR010000124.1 GCA_947470105.1 Fidelibacterota bacterium
GCAAGATGAACTATCGAAAAAACCTGTATCATCGCACGATCCTAGTGTTGTACCCGTACCAAGAGCACCTGCGTGGACAAATAGCACACGCCCCAGAAGCGCGCTATGCCTTCTAGGGAGATTGTCATGCCCATCCGGCATGGAGAGGTCAGCTTCGCTGACCTCTCAGGCTTTCATAACGTTGAGGCCGTACATGGATCCGAACAGGCCGGGATAGCGGTCCTCCACCTGTGCCCACAGGTCCAGATTGAGTTTTGGGTCGAGGGCTGGATCGGGAAACATCTTTCGGAAGCAGGCTACGGCGTGGGCCGACGCCACGACTTTCACAAGCCTGAACCCCGCGCGCGCGAACATGTCGGCGAGCAAAGGCAGGGTGTAGCGGTGCTCCATGACGTGGAACACCAAGTCGCGGCATTCCGATGCGGAATAGAAGTCGAGCGTATTGCGCAGGCCGGCGGCCGGATGCTCCGGCGGAAGATCTCTGACCACCGCGCGAAACCGGCGTATTCCATCAGGCGACCCGTCAAGGCCAAGCTCCTGGCGCAAAGCAATGCCCGCTACCACCGCGCGGCGCCCTGACTCCGTGTACATCATGATCTTCAGAACGGCATTGTCCGTTAGCTTCGTGCGTAAGGCCGGCAATCCCTTCTCCGGCACGGCCATATGATGCAGGACGCCGCCGCAGGCGATCGCATCGAACTTCATGTCCAGGCTGCCGAGTTCGAGAATATCGCCGTGCAGAAATTTTACATTGGTGATGCCGAGGTCCTCGGCTTTGCGCATTGCATACCCGAGGCTCGCCAAGCTGAGATCCATGGCCCAGAACGTGTCATGCGGCGCGTTCCTGGCCGCCAGCAGCGGCTGCTTGCCGGTGCCGCAGCCGGCAATCAGGATACGCTGCGGCGGGCTTGGCGCCGGCGGCGACGCCAACAGGCCCCCGCCCAGATGCTGCCAGCGCGGGTATGGATTTTGTTCGTACTGGAGGCGGACCTCATCGGAGACCTTGTCGTTGATCGGCGTGGCGCGGACCACCGTGCGCGCCAGTTCCCGTTCCCGCCACGGCTCGGCAATGAGCACTCGCAGCGCCCGCGCCACCGCTCCCTCGCCGAGCGCCGGTGCCTGCGCCAGCAAGGCGTCGGCGTAGGGTTCGTTCATGATCGGCCGGTAAGCCCCGAGAACTAACGCGGACAACAGATCCGCCTGGCCGTGCAAGCGCTGCTGCACGCTCGCTACGGCGGCTTGCTCTTCAGCCGATTCCGCGAATACGAATTCATTGTTGAAGCAATGGATGGCTAGCGCCGCCACCAGATCGGCAAACTCTACGATGGCCGGATCCCGGATAGCGTCCAGGAAACACCGCCGAAGCCGGGTCAATGCGTCTTCAAGTGTCGGTGCGGTCGTGCGGCCGTATTCAAGAAACGCGCCCAGAAGCCCGATGTGATGCGGGTTATCCGCGACCATAGCGGCAACGGACGCCGTCGAAGGCGAATTCAACTGCGGGGCAAATACGCGGTCCACAATCTGCTGCGCGGCTTTGAGCGCCGGCGCATTGGCGACGCCGTCCAACGCCATGGCCCGCGCGATCTTGTCGAGCAAGCCAGGCGTCTCGTGCGAGAGATTTTCGGGTAATGCCAGGCAGAAGCTTTGCCAGTAGGCAAGCGGTGCTGGGGCAAGGTCCATAGCCCTTTGCACCGCCACAAAAGCTTCCGCGCCTTTGTTTTCCCGGGCGAAAAGCTGCGCGGATAGCCACGGAAATCCGGCCTCGTTGGGCCACGTCGCCATGGCCCAATCGACTTCCTTGCGGGCGCCGGCAAAATCGGACGCTCTGAACAGCGTCTTGCACATGCTGAGGCTGACGGCTGCAGCTGGGTCGGTGCTCACGAATTTCATGTCCCGCGCGAATGTGAGAGTTCGTTCGTCTTACAAGACTTCGCTTGCTGTATCCACTCGGGACGGGCCCATAGGGTTTCGCGCGCGCAACAAAAAACTCGCAGCTGTCAGAAACAGCCGCGGGTTTTTCGGTGAGCCGGCGGTGCTAAGCGGTGGCGGTGACGCCGTCGATCTCCGGAAGTTTGGCGTCGCCGTCCAGGGTCGCGAGCGACCGGGCCAGATCATAGATGCGGCGGCGGACTTGGTAATTGCCGATGGCGTAGTAGGCGCGGACCAGTTCCAGGGTCTCGCGCTGGATCAGCGGATCATCTTCATTGGAGGTCGTGGCGCTGCCGCCGTTCTGATGACGCGGGCTGGCGCCGTCGGTTTTGCCGTCGATCTCATCGAAGAAATAGGAGATCGGGCAATTGAGGATTCGGCTCATGTCCCACAGGCGCGAGGCGCCGATGCGGTTGGCGCCGCGTTCATACTTCTGCACTTGCTGGAAAGTCAGGCCCATGGCCTCGCCCACTTTCTCTTGCGACAGACCCAGGAGGGTGCGGCGCGCCCGAAGCCGGTGGCCGACGTGGACGTCGATAGGATTGGGTTCGCTCTTTTCCGCGACCGCGGGGGTACGCAGGGCCCGGGGCGGAACTGTGAAGCCGAGCGACGGTGAAGGCTGTTGTTCGAGACCCATGGTACGACCCCTGATTGTTGTGCAGATGTGCAGACGGGCCCCATAACGCAGCCAATGGGCGAATGTTCTGCTTTAAGATGAATTTCCACCCCTGATTACGGCTTTCCGGGTGCCGGACACCGGAATCAACCCGCACGGCGGGTAATGATTCTCTGACTGTTCGCCCGCACCGGGGCACTACGGAACATTGCCCGTGCCCGCCCGTTCCCCCTTCATACCCTTTCATTTTTTGAGATTTTCATGACTGACTCACCCGCTGCCGTCTTCGGCCCGATGGATGAACTGCTGCCCATTGACCCCAAAGCGGCTATCGCCAAGTTCCTGGTGGATATGCGCCTCGCGTCCGCGCGGCCTTGGCGGGTCTGGAACAAGATTTTGACCGAGGCCCTGGTGGAATGCGCCCTGCCAGTGCAGGCCCGGCGGCAGATCCTGGACCTGCAACCGGTGGAAGACTACTTCTTCGCTGCTATGACGGCGGTCCAGGCCTGCCGGATACGGGAGATGTTTCCGTTCTCGGTGGCCGAAGCTCTCATGCGCGAGCTGGCCCTGCAGATTGATCCGGCCGTGGGCCGGGACGACAGCGCCGTATCCAACCTGGCGTTTATTACCCTCGGGCGCATCCGTAAAGCGCGTGCGGCGGAGAATTTCCGCGATCACGACCAGGCGGTGGAGGCTGTCTTGGAACGCATCGGCGTGGGGCTCAACTCCGCCACCGCGGGTATCATGGACAGCCTGCCCATGCGCCACCGGCTTGCCGAACCCCTGGCCCTAGCCGCGCCCATGTGGTGGGACAGTTTCGCCGGCATATACGCTGTGGACGCCCCTGTTCTCAAACCATTGCCGCGCAGAATCGACTCTGCACAACCAAACACCGGCGACCGTCGCAGCACCCGCGGGCCACAGGCCGCGGTGGCGCCAAAGAGCTTCTCATTTGCGGCCTGGTTCAAGACCATTGCCCCCAACCCCGATCGACCCCGCCCGGACTAGCGCACCGGCCATTCCGCGGGCATGACAAGTGTTGTGCTGGGCTCTAATCTGCCCCCCTTCAGGGGGGAGTTCTCATGATCGACTGGTCCAAAGCTTACGCTGCGCGCATGGAGCGCGTGTTGCCGTCGGAGATTCGTGAGCTCGGGAAAATTAAGCACCCCGATATGATTCATTTCGGCGGCGGTCTGCCGGAGCCGGACCTGTTCCCCACGGAGGCTATCGCCAAAGCCTACGCCAAAATCCTGTCCGACCCTGTGCTGGCAAAGTCCGGGCTGCAATATACGGATACCGCGGGCTATATGCCGCTCCGCGAATACATTGCCCGCTACATGGCGACGCTCGGTGTGGAATGCGGGCCGGAGAACATTATCCTCACGGCAGGCTCTCAGCAGGCCATCGACTTCATCGCCAGGCTGTTCGTCTCGGCCGGCGACACGATTCTGGTGGAAGCCCCCACCTACCTCGGCGGCCTCCGGGCTTTCGATGCCTATGAGGCGCGCTATGCGCTGCTGCCGTCGCCCTTCGCCAACGCAACAGACGTAAAGACCGAGGACGGGTCCAAACCCAAGCTCGGCTACGTCATGTCCGACTTCAAAAATCCCACCGGGGGCAGCTTCACCCTGCCTGAGCGCAATCGCGTGCTCGATATCGCCGCCGAGATGGACATTCCCTTGATCGAGGACAACGCCTACGAAAAACTACGCTATAGCGGCACGCCGGTACGCCCGCTTCTGTCCTTGGACGCCGAGCGCATGGGCGGCATCGAAAACAGCCGCGTCATCTACACCAGCACCTTCTCCAAGATCGTGGCGCCGTCCTTGCGCCTCGGCTGGGTGGCGGCGTCCTCGGCGATCATCCGCAAACTTGAGCTGGTCAAGCAGGCCGCGGACCTGGCGCCGGCGACGCTCAATCAGATGGTGCTGCTCGAAGTGCTCGACGAGGTCTTCACTCCCACCCATGTGGAAAAGGTCTGCGCCGTCTATCGCGGACGCCGCGACGCCATGCTGGCGGCCCTGGAAAAATACATGCCTTCGGGCGTCACATGGACAAAGCCCGAGGGCGGACTTTTCATATGGGTGACGCTGCCGTCCCATATGGATGCGCCGGCCCTGGTCAGGCGCGCGCTGACGGATTTCAAGGTGGGCTCGATCTCGGGCAAGTCCTGCTATGGCACGCCACCGGAAATGAATACCCTCAGACTGTCGTTTTCGATGGTAGCGGAGGCGCGCATTGATGAGGGCATTAAGCGCTTGAGCGAAGCCATTCGGGCTTCCTAACCGAGCCGGCCATTGAAGGCCCGGTCTTTGAATTTTCACGACTTTATTTGCCTGGCGTATTCCAGGTATCGGGCTTGCCAAACCCAGGTATCGGCAGGCCCGTTGGTTGAGAGAAATATGCTTACTTTGTAGAGCTTTACTCAACCCCGGCCCTTGACCCCTCCCCCCGGTCGTTTATTGATACCTCGGACGAGCCGCCAAAGAGCTGCCGTTCCCCTCGTGCGCATCTGCTATCGGCATGCGCCGCTTAAGTTCAGCGGATGCGGTCGCGTCCGCGAGGGGGGGATCGGTGAATCTTTGATGGGACGCATGGGGACCAGGAATTTTTTCGATGACGTTGCCAAAACGGCAAGGCCTTTACGACCCGTCACGGGAGCACGATGCCTGCGGCATCGGCTTCGTCGCGCATGTAAGGGGCCAGAAGTCCCACGACATCGTCCGCCAGGGGCTGCAGATCCTGGTGAACCTGGAACACCGCGGCGCCGTCGGCGCCGATCCCATGGCCGGCGACGGCGCCGGCATCATGATCCAGATTCCCGACGCCTTCCTGCGCGAGCAATTCGCCAAGGAAAAAGTCACACTGCCGCCGGCCGGCGACTACGGCATCGGCATGGTGTTCCTGCCCAAGGCGCCCCTGGCCGCGCGCGACGCCATCGCGCTGATTGAGCGTGTGGCCACCGACGAAGGCCAGCTTGTACTCGGTTGGCGCGATGTGAATGTGAATTCGGACTGCCTGGGCGAAACCGTGCGCGCCTGCGAACCCTGGATCCGCCAGGTGGCCATCGGCCGCAGCGCAAACACCCCCGCCGGTGATGACTTCGAACGTAAGCTTTTTGTCATCCGCAAGCAGATCCAGAACTATGTGCGCGCTCACGGCGGCGAGACCCGTCACGAGTTCTACATCCCGAGCCTGTCGTCCCGCACAGTGGTCTACAAGGGCATCATGCTCGGAACCCAAGTGGGCACCTACTATCAGGAGCTGCTGGATCATCGCCTGGTCTCGGCCCTGGCCCTGGTGCACCAGCGGTTCTCCACCAACACCTTCCCATCCTGGCGCCTCGCGCACCCGTACCGCATGGTCTGCCATAACGGTGAGATCAATACGCTCCGTGGCAATCTCAATTGGATGGAAGCCCGCCGTCACGCCATGAAGTCGCCCTTGTTCGGCGCCGACATGGAGAAGCTGTGGCCCCTCATCCCGCCCGGGCAATCGGACACCGCCTGCCTCGACAATGCCCTCGAGCTTCTCGTGCAGGGCGGCTACAGCTTGGCCCACGCGGTGATGATGTTGATCCCCGAGGCCTGGGCCGGCAACCCGTTGATGGATGAGAACCGCCGCGCGTTCTACGAATACCATGCCGCCCTCATGGAACCGTGGGACGGCCCCGCCGCCCTGGCGTTCACCGACGGCCGCCAGATCGGCGCCACTCTCGACCGCAACGGCCTTCGCCCTGCGCGCTACGTCGTCACTAAGGACGACCTGGTCGTGCTGTCGTCTGAGGCCGGGGTGCTGGATATCCCCGAGGACAAAATCGTCAAGAAGTGGCGCCTGCAGCCGGGCAAGATGTTCCTGATCGACTTGGAACAAGGCCGAATCATCGACGACGCCGAGATCAAGGCCTCCCTGGCCGACGCCAAGCCCTATAAGGCCTGGCTCGAAAAAACCCAGATCATGCTCGAGGATCTGGCCGTGGTCCCGGCCGCCGAAGCCGCCGTCTCGAACGAGCCGCTGCTCGATCGCCAGCAGGCCTTCGGGTACACGCAGGAGGACCTTAACTTCTTCCTGGAGCCCATCGCGCGCACGGGCGACGACCCCATCGGCTCCATGGGCAGCGATACCGCGCTGTCGGTGCTGTCGCGCAAACCCAAACTGCTGCACACCTACTTCAAGCAGTGCTTCGCCCAGGTGACCAACCCACCCATCGACGCCATCCGCGAAGAGTTGGTGATGTCGATGGTGTCATTGGTTGGACCGAAGCCCAATTTGCTCGGCCTGGGGTCGGAAGGCTCGCACCTGCGCCTGGAAGTGCGTCAGCCCATTCTCACCGACGCTGACCTCGAGAAGATCCGCCATCTGCACAACACCGTGGGCGACGCCTTCAAAGCCTGCACCCTTGATCTCACCTATCCGGTGGAGCGCGGCGACGAAGGCATGGAGCCGGCCGTCGACGCCATTTGCGCTGAGGCCCATAAGGCGGTGCTGGACGGCTACAACATTCTGATTCTGTCCGATAAGCGCGTGAGCCGTTCACGTGTGGCTATACCGGCCTTGCTCGCGACGGCCGCCGTGCATCATCACCTGATCCGCAAGGGCCTGCGCACGGAGACCGGCCTGGTGCTGGAAACCGGTGAAGCCCGCGAAGCGCACCACTTCTGCACCCTTGCGGGTTACGGCGCCGAAGCCATCAATCCCTATCTCGCCTTCGAGACGCTTTCGTCCATGCGCGGCACGCAACTGCCGTCCGACATGAGCGACGAGAAGCTCCAGAAGCAGTACATCAAGGCCATCGCCAAAGGCGTCATGAAGGTCATGTCCAAAATGGGCATCTCCACCTTCCAGTCCTATTGCGGCGCGCAGATATTCGACGCCATCGGGCTGTCGAGCGCCTTCATCGAGCGCTATTTCACCGGGACACATTCGCAGATCGAAGGCATCGGGCTTGCAGAAGTGGCCAAGGAAACCGTCGAGCGCCACCGCCTGGCCTTCGGCAACGTGTTCCACCTGAAAGACGCCCTCGATCCGGGCGGTGAGTACCAATACCGCTTGCGCGGCGAAGACCATATGTGGACGCCGGACAGCATCGCCAAGCTGCAGCACGCCGCCCGCAGTAACAGCAAAGAAACCTACGCCGAATACGCCAAGCTGATGAACGACCAGTCGGAACGGCTGTTGACCCTGCGCGGGCTGTTCGAACTTCAGCCTGCCGGTCCCGCGGTGCCGTTGGACGAAGTGGAACCGGCCAAGGAGATCGTGAAACGCTTCTCGTCGGGCGCCATGTCCTTCGGTTCTATCTCGCGCGAGGCTCACACCACGCTGGCCATCGCCATGAACCGCATCGGTGCGCGCTCCAATACTGGCGAAGGTGGCGAAGAGCCGGACCGGTTCAAGCCCCTGCCCAACGGCGATTCCATGCGCTCGGCCATCAAACAGGTGGCCTCGGGCCGTTTCGGCGTTACCGCCGAATACCTGGTCAACGCCGACGATATCCAGATCAAGATGGCTCAAGGCGCCAAGCCCGGCGAAGGCGGCCAGCTGCCGGGCCATAAGGTCAACGGCCCTATCGCCAAGGTGCGTCATTCCACGCCCGGGGTCGGCCTGATCTCGCCGCCCCCGCATCACGATATCTATTCCATCGAGGATCTGGCGCAGCTTATTCACGACCTCAAGAACGTGAACCCGGCGGCGCGCATCAGCGTGAAACTGGTTTCAGAGATCGGCGTCGGCACCGTGGCCGCGGGCGTGTCCAAGGCCCGCGCCGATCATGTGACCATCTCCGGCTTCGAAGGCGGCACCGGCGCCTCGCCCCTTACCTCCCTCACTCACGCCGGATCACCTTGGGAAATCGGCCTCGCCGAAACCCACCAGACGTTGGTGCTGAACAACCTGCGCGGCCGCATCGCGGTCCAGGTTGACGGGGGCCTGCGCACAGGCCGCGACGTGATCGTGGGTGCGCTGCTGGGCGCCGACGAGTTCGGCTTTGCGACGGCGCCGCTGATCACCCTGGGCTGCATCATGATGCGCAAGTGCCACCTCAACACCTGCCCGGTGGGTGTGGCGACTCAAGACCCGCTGCTGCGGCGCAAGTTCGCTGGCCAGCCTGAGCACGTGATCAATTTCCTGTTCATGCTGGCGGAAGAAGCCCGGGAGATCATGGCGAGCCTCGGTATCCGCAAGTTCGAGGACCTCATCGGCCGCGTGGAACTGATCGACACCCGCCGCGCCATCAGTCATTTCAAGGCCAAGGGCCTGGATTTCTCCAAGCTCCTGTACAAGCCGCGGGTGACCAAGGACATCCTCACCAGCAATAAGGCCGAGCAGGACCACGGTCTTGAGGGCGCTTTGGATCATCAGTTGATCGCCTTGGCCAAGGAGGCCATCGCCACCGGCAAGCCGGTGATGATCGACACCCGCATCCGCAACATCAACCGCACCGTCGGCGCCATGCTGTCGGGCCGCGTGGCGGAAAAATACGGCCATACAGGTCTGCCCGAGGACACCATCTCGGTGAAGTTCAAGGGCATCGCCGGGCAGAGTTTCGGCGCCTTTCTGGCCAAAGGTATCTCCATGGAGTTGTCCGGCTCCGGCAACGATTATGTCGGCAAGGGGCTCTCTGGTGGGCGAATCTCCGTATTCCCGCCGCCTGAATGCCCGGCCGATCCGGCGGAGAATATCGTCGTCGGCAATACTGTGCTTTACGGCGCCATCGACGGCGAATGCTATTTCGCGGGCGTGGCCGGCGAGCGCTTCGCCGTGCGCAACTCCGGTGCTGTCGCAGTCGTCGAAGGCGTGGGTGACCACGGGTGTGAATACATGACCGGCGGCACTGTCGTCGTCATTGGTCAGACGGGGCGCAACTTCGCCGCCGGCATGTCGGGCGGTATCGCCTATGTGCTGGATGAGGACGGTAGCTTCGCCAAGCGCTGCAACATGGCTATGGTGGACCTGGAGCGCATCACGCCGGAACCGGTCGCCGTGAGCGACGATGGAAGCTGGCGCGGCCTGCTGACCAATCACCTGACCCAGGACACCGCCCGGCTGCATATGCTGATCGAGCGCCACCACCGCTACACCGGCAGCGCCCGGGCCAAGCACATCCTCGACAACTGGGATGCCTTCCTACCCAAATTCGTGAAAGTCATGCCCAGCGATTACGCTAAATCACTCAAGACCCTCGCCGCATCGCGGGTACGCGAAACCGAAGACACGGGAACCTCCTTTAAGCTGGCGGCGACCCATGGGTAAGCCCACAGGATTCATGGAGATCGCGCGCGAGGACCGCACCTACGACAAGGTGGCCGAGCGCGTTACCAATTACCGCGAGTTCGTGCACCAGCCTGAACCGGCCGCAATGGCCAGCCAGGGGGCCCGCTGCATGGATTGCGGCATTCCCTTCTGCCACACCGGCTGTCCGGTCAATAACGTCATCCCTGACTGGAACCACCTCGTCTACAAGGACCGCTGGCGCGACGCCCTGGCGGTGCTGCACTCCACCAACAATTTCCCCGAGTTCACCGGCCGTGTGTGCCCTGCTCCCTGCGAGGCCGCGTGCACGCTCAATTTCAACGATGAGCCGGTGGCCATCAAATCCATCGAATGCGCCATCGTCGACCGGGGCTGGATCGAAGGCTGGATCATGGCCGAGCCGCCGGTCGCCAAAACCGGAAAGAGGATCGCGGTGGTGGGCTCCGGCCCCGCCGGCCTAGCGGCGGCGCAACAGCTCGCCCGCACCGGCCATGGTGTCACTGTGTTCGAGAAGGACGACCGCGCCGGTGGCCTCCTCCGCTACGGCATCCCCGACTTCAAGATGGAAAAGCACCTTATCGATCGCCGCATCAGCCAGATGCAGGCCGAAGGCGTGCAGTTTCGCACCGGCTGCCATGTGGGTGTGGACATCACCTCGGCGCAACTGCTCAAGGACTTCGACGCCGTGCTGCTGACCGGTGGCGCCCAGATGCCCCGCGACCTGCCGGTGCCGGGGCGCACTCTCGACGGCGTACATTTCGCCATGGATTTTCTCGGCCAGAACAACAAGCGCGTGGCCGGCGATACGATCCCGAAGGACAAAACCATTACCGCCAAGGATAAACATGTGGTGGTGATCGGCGGCGGCGACACCGGCTCCGACTGCATCGGCACGTCGATCCGCCAAGGCGCCAAGTCCATCCGCCAGCTCGAAATCATGGCGCGTCCGCCGGAGCAGGAGAACAAGCCCCTGGTGTGGCCTTACTGGCCATTGAAGTTCCGCACGTCGTCGTCACAGGAAGAGGGCTGCGAGCGCGAGTTCGCGGTGGCGACCAAGTCCTTCGCCGACGACGGCAAGGGAAAGGTCAAAGCCCAGCACATCGTGCGCCTGGAAAACGGCAAGGAAGTCCCCGGCTCCGAGATCGTGCTGGACGCCGACCTGGTGCTGCTGGCCATGGGTTTCGTGTCTCCCATCCAGACGGGACTGCTCAAGGACCTGGGCGTGACCCTGGATGCCCGCGGCAATGTGCTCGCGGACACCAACAAGTATCAAAGCTCAGTGCCCAAGGTGTTCGCCGCCGGCGACATGCGCCGCGGCCAAAGCCTGGTCGTCTGGGCCATCCGCGAAGGCCGCCAAGCCGCACGCGCGGTGGATGAGTTCCTGATGGGGCGGTCTGAC
>CANISR010000125.1 GCA_947470105.1 Fidelibacterota bacterium
GAGGATAGGACCTGCAGCCGGTTATAGTCCGCCAGTGCATTGACCTGGGACATGATCGAAGCGTGATCACGCACCAGGGAGAAAAAGATCCCTGTGCCGTCTGAATTTACGGTCGTCTGGTTGAGGGCGCCGCTGCCGCGCGCCGCCCAGTCGAATGTGACGCCGAGGCTTTCGCCTTGCTTCAAATTGACCTCTGCGATTGTGGCTTCGATCATGACCTGCAGAGGCGCCCGGTCCATCTGCTGCACCAACGAGCGGAACTGGGCATACTCTTCGGCGCTCCCCGTGAAAATGATGCCGTTGCGGGCCTCATCGACCATGATCCGCTGCCGCGTCGACGATGATGATGTCATCGCAGCTTGCGCCGACGGTGCTCCCTGCGCAGCAGCGGACGATGTGGTCGTCGTGGTCTCCACCAGCCCCTTAACGATGTCGACGAGATCTTTGGCCTTGGCATTGTAGATCTGATGATAGAAGGCCCCGGTGCTGTTGGCTGTCTGGGACGGCTGGTCCAGTTCCGTCGCCCACTGCAGGACGTGCTGCAGACCGTCCTGACCTGTACCGAAGGCAATGATGATGTTTTGCGCTTCCACGGGAACGAGCTTGATGGCGGAAGATATGCCCCCGCCCATGCCGATGCTGTAGCCCTCCGCGGTCAGGATATCGATGAGCTGCTGGGCCAGTTTCTGCGCGCTCCAGAACGCCGGAGAGATTTTCAGGCTCGTGGTCCCGGCGAGGTAAGGCTGATCCAGGGTTTGGATGACCTCGGTGGCGGCGTTCACATCATCGGCGCTGCCCAGCAGGAGCAGGCCGTTGGCGAACGGCAGAGGGACCGTCTGAACGCGGTCTTTCATGGTCAACTCCAGCCAGACATTCATTGTGGCGGTCTGAATGTTGTTGAGTGGCTGGAAATAGAACACCGGGCGCATGTCGCCCGGAACCGTGGACACGCCCCGCGAGCGAATGATGCGGGGAATTGGCTTTCTCTGGGTCGTGGCCTCGACTACCCGGTAAACATTGTTGGAATAGACAACGCTGACTCCGTAGTTGGCCAGGACTTCAGTCACGAGGCGGTAGAAACTGTCACGCGGCAGAGGAGTCTCACCGGTGCTGAGCGTCACCATGAGGTCTTTTTGCATCAAGCTGTTGTCAATTTCATACGGCACTTTGAAAATATCGCTGAACACCGTGTTGATAAAGGCGGCGAGGCGTATGCCTTCGAATTTGACCGACACGGGTTCTCCTGTCAGCCGCGGCGGTGCATTCGCGATCAGCGGCTCCGCGCGTCCGCGCCCCATCGGCGGAGTAATGCCCGGCGACGACGTGAGGCGATCCCGTTTGCCGGCGGGGTTGTCGTCCTTGGTGATTGAGCCAGAATCATCCGCCTTGGACTTGATGATGCGCAGCGGCTCGGGAATCCGCTCCTGACTCTCCATTGCGCAACTGGCAAGGAGAGAAGCGCTCACCATGACCGCCGTGCAGGCAAAAGCCGATGACGTATTTTTGGAGATCAGGCTCATGCGACCTTGCTTTCACTTCTTCTTGTTTGCGCCGGGAAAATTCTCGTCCTTGGTGACGCCGAACAGCTTCAGCGTCATTTCGGCATCGTTCTCCGAATAACTCATTTCACCGGCGGAAACCCTGACGATCTGAGCGCCGTTGGGTAGGGCTTCTCCCTGGCTCAGGCGCTGGACACGCTTTCCCTGATCCAGTTCTATGACCGCCAATATCTTCTCTCCGTCTCGAACCGTCCCGATAAATCGCCAGGGCGGCGCGGCTACTTTCACGGCCTCGTCCCGCTTCTTGCCGGGTTCCTCGACCCAAATCGACGCGCGCGCCATTTCGTCGCGCTTCGGACCCGCGACATAAGGCGCCCACCGCGGCAGAGCCCAGCGATCGGTGGTGTCTACCGCCGGAGGGCGGCCCATAATAGTTACGAATCCCATAGCTATGCCGGCGATGATCGCGGCGCCCAGTGCCGTCAGATGGGGCACATAGAACCGCAGAATTCGCAAGGAGGCGAGAAGATGTATGAGGCGGTCTTTAGTCATCAGCTTTTCTCGGGAGACCAATAGAAGGCAGAGATGTCCATTTCAACCCGTGGATTGCGCCCGGCGCGCACGTTAAGGCGGTCAATAACCACGGTCTTTTCGCCTTCCGCGATGTCGGCCAGGAGGCCGTTCAACCCCTGCGGATCGAACGGCAGGACAATCTTGGCCGTCATACGCTGAAGTTCGGTCAATTTGTCTGCCGCAGCACCTGCGCCGGCCAAGGGCTTGCTCACCGCCACGCGGCGGATCTGGATCTGCTGGACGGGCTCCATCTTGTATTTGCCCATGTGGTCTCGCAGCCACTTCTCGAAACCGGCATCCGCGAGGCCCGGAGTCTGGGCGGTCCATAGCCGCTCCTCCAGCACCGACTTCAGGACCTGGCTCTGCTGTTTACGTTCTTGCCAGATATTGGTGCGGATCTGTGACTGCAGTCGCGTCATGTCGGTTTGCGCGCTGGTGTATTGGCGTTCCAGTGTGGTGACAAGTTGATGAAGGCCGATCAGGCTCGAAAGCACGAGAATGAAGGCGATCGCCGCAACCATCGCCTTGAGGCGGTCGGACACGACGACATCCCGCCCGAAACGCTCCCTGAACCGGGCGTGCAGATCGTCGAAAACCTTCTTGAGAGGGGCCGGGATATTCACGACGTGGGCCATGTCTTGGGTTCAACCTGCATTTTGAGATGCAATTCCTTCTCTTGGTTGCCGAGCGTCGCGGTGACATTCGAGAAATGGTCATCGCGCTCAAAAGCCTCGATGAAGAACGGCGCTTCCATGGGAGCTTGGGCTTGCAGAACGACGTCAAGATTGCCGTTGTCGAACGTCCAGTCCGAGATGTTCACGCGCCGGTCTTTGATGAGTGCGGCAGCAACGCCGAGGAGTTCGAACTGCGGCGGCATGTTATCTAACGACAGGTATGAATCCGCGGTGTCGAGATTTGTCAGCGCTCCCGTACGGTCGGTGCGTACGGACTGGTTGGCCGCACTCATGCCGGCGATGGTGCTTTTGGCCTGCCACGTGGAAATCGACAGGACCGCGGCTTGGGTCAGGAAGTAGAGGAACGGCGCCGCAATCGCCGCCGCGGCAATGGCGGCGGCCTGGTTGTTTTGTACAAGGCCCCAGATATCGGTGATCGGCGTCGCCTGGACAGTCCAAGGCGCTGTGAGAATTTCGCTGTCGAGCGGCGTGGGAACCGCGGCAGGCGCCTGGCTGAGATCGACGCCGGCGCCGCGCAGAAACAGCATCCAGTCGCGCGCGTTCGGAACGCTGGGCCACCACCGTGTCGCCACCAACAATCCTTGCCGCCAGGCTTGACCCTCAACGCCGTCGGTCATGGCGGCGAGGCGCGCGCCGTCGGTGTGGGGCGGGCGGAAAAACGTCTCCGGCCAGATCGTGCACCTGGCCAGATCCGCGCCGGCGGCTTCTACGGCCTGTGTGATCTGCATGCTATCCCACGCATATACCGAAGCCCTGTTGCCGGCCCATTGGGCGGAAAATCCGGTGGCAGGGAACGGCGACCATTTACGCACCAATAGGCCCAACGCCGACTTGCGTTTGGCTTCCGGCAGGGCTTCCGAAACTTCGAACAGGTTGTGCCGAAGATACGAGCGGCCGACGATCCAGGAGACGCGCCTACCGGAGCCCGGAAGCTCGGTCACGCCCTGACGGTTCTGGAGCAAGCGCTTCGGGGGCTGGGAAAGTGATTCCCGGATCGGCCCGGTCCAGCGCTCCGCGGTATTGCGAAGGTACTCTAAAGGCATAGTCCACCTGCCAGGGCTGGTTTTGACTGAGGGGAATAAGGGTGAGCGAGAATCGTACGCGTTCGTTGGTGGTGCGATTGACGAAATCGATGATGGTGCAGTTTCCGGGCGATACGCTGAAGAAGAAAGCCTCGTTCGGGACGATGACGTCGGCCGCGGTCATGAAATCGCGCGCGTGGCGGAAGTGGCTTTGCATCCGCTTTTCGACGGTCTGCGTGGCGCTCTGATCGGTAAGCCCGGGCACATAGGTCAGCAAGACATCCTTGGGCGCCGTGTTGGGGTTGAAGCCCGAGACGGCACAGGTCGTGAGGATCGGCGACTTCATATCTTGCTCCCACAGCTTGGGAACTTCGTCCCATCCCAGAATATTCTGGGCTTCGCGCGGCGTAAGCAGCGGGGCGTTGGAGGGCAGCAGGCGGCTGCGCCGCTCGTAGTCGGTTTTCTCCGCGCCTGAAAGGCGCGTGAGATCGTCGTCGTCGATCCAGTCGGCGAGCGTATCCGGAAGCTGATTGCGCAAGGTTTCCGGCGCGTCGTAAAGCGCGAGGAGGCGGCGCAGGAGTTCAGGCGTGATGAAATTGAGATTCACGAGGCCGCGGCCGTCCTGCAGTTGAACTGCGTAATCGGGATTGCTCTCCAAGACATAGGGTCGGCCGTCGAATGCGACGAAGCTCGAGGAGGAAAAATCCGCCGACATCACGCTCATCATGTCGGTGATGTCGGGCCGTTTGATGTCACGACCGGTTTCCAGACCGCGGTGGGTCATGGGCCTAGTACCGACTGCATAGACGATTTCGCTCTTGGCGTCGGAAAGGGCCAGGTCGCCTTCGGCCTTCTCCTTGAGCACCCGGGCGTTGTCTATGGCCTGTGTGACCCAGGTATTGATCGCCGCAATTCCAAGGCCGAAGAATGCGATAATCCACAGGGTGAGAACCAGGATGAACCCGGTCTCTTCCCGTCTACGGCCGGCTCCCTGTTCCAGGGCAAATTTGCGCAATGACGTCAAACGGACCTCGGGATGCCGCCTAAAACGAAGCTAAAGGAGGAGCAAGGGGCTGACCACGCAGAAGCGGGGTGCGCCATGGGCCGGGATGGTACCCAAAACGGGGTGAGTCACCCCAGTGAAATGATTGTCAGACCACTGGCTAGTGCTTTGAGTTTCCTTAATAAGTTGAGATTCGCGGTTAGCTAGGCGCGTTAAAGAATGGGGTGTCTTGCAGCCGGTAGGGGCGCCGGTGGGCGCCGTCCACACTGGCGATCAGACTGGAGGGCACGCCCTCGCCCATTTCGACGCGGATCAGCCACGGGGTTTGAGGAACTGTGTCCGCTGCCATGCCGGCAGGGGGCCAAGCCTCGTTCCATTCTCCGATCCGATCACGGTAGTAAAACGCGCCGACATTGCCGGGCCAGCGTGCGACCACAAGGGGCTCTGTCCCTTGTTCGCGGTAGGTCACGAAAGTCTCATCAAGGCTCGAGTCGTAGTCCATGGTCATAATAAACCCAACCGGAGACCCCAGCCGCTCTTGCAACGGCTTAACCGTAAAACCGCGCACCTGCCGAAGCTGCCCGCTGAAAATATTCGGGCGGTCGGGGTAATCGGGGACGACGCCGCGCAGAGGGTCCAGGAGGACATTACGCTGCAGGATGAACTGATCGGCATCCACCAGCTTGCTCTCTACGCTGGTGCGCGCCGAGAGCACCAGGCCCATGCCCTGGACCAGGACCACGGACACCAATGCCGTGATCACCAGGACCACGAGGGTCTCTAGGAGCGTAAAGCCCAGGGCAGAATGGCGCCCGCGCCCGGTCATTTGAAGGGCATCTCCTGGTTGGTCTTTTCGTAGCCCACCTTGCGCATATCGAAATCGAACCAGGTGTCCTGGCCGCGCAGGAGACTGACGTGGACCTTGAAGAATCCGAGGCGATAGGCGGGCAGGCCGGCCCCCACCTGAATGCCGGGATTGGGTTCGACGATGGGCAGGCTTTCCCAGGCCATCGTGATGTTGCGATCGAGCGGGAGCCTACCCTGAGCTTCGGCCATGGGATTTATGGGCTCCATCAACGCCAGGGCCGACTGCATGACGAAGCTGCGCTCGTTCGATTCGCCTGCACGCTGCAATTCGCCCGCGGCCTGGCTGACGAACGCCACCATGGGAATCAACGCCATAGCCATGACCGCCAGGGCGACAATGGCTTCGAGAAGTGTAAAACCTCTACTGTTAGCGGGCATTGGTTTTTACTCTGTGAGCTGTGCGTGGCACAGAGGCGGAGACAAGGTATAAGCGTACTCTGCCCTGCCGATCTCGAGCATAACCGCACCGCCGCCACAGTAGCCTGATGCGCGGTAGAAGATGGGCGCGTTGACGCTCACCCGCCACCCTGGCGGCAATTTCAGATTTGCGTAAGCCGGATTGATGGGCGGTAGATGCTCCCGGGACTGGCCGCTCATGGGAAGGGTACGCATGCTGGCCGGCAACACCGCGCCGGGATCGCGCTTGGGCTCGCTCCCATCGATGCGGCCGGTCTCGATGTAGTCGCCGAGCAAAAGGAAATCCTGATTGTCGCGGAAAGCCTGATAGGCCAGCCCGTTCAAGGTTTGCTCGAAAGCTTCCCGCTTGAGCGCAAAGTCGAAGCTGGCGCCCATGGTGGTCATGCGCGGAACGACCACGCCCGCGGTCAGGGCTACGATCACCAGCACCACCAGCATCTCGAGCAGGGTGAAGCCCCGGGTGAGCACCGGCGCCGTGACGATGAACGCGGTTCTACTTGCCGGCATCCGCGGTGGACTGGGCAACAAATCCGACATCTGCATTGGTGCCGTCGCCCCCGGCTTGGCCATCGGCGCCGAAGCTGAACAGGACGATATTGATCGGGGTGACCGGGTTGTACTGGTAGGGGTTGCCCCAGGGATCGGCCGGGACGCCTTCGGCCAGATAGGGCCCCTGCCACTTGCGGGCCGCGCGTTCTTCCCGTGGCGCGCTAGTCAGCATCCCGAGGCCTTCTTCCTTGGTCGGGTAACGCCCGATATCGAGGCGCATGGTATCGAGCGCGGCCTTGAGCATCCGCACCTGAGTGTCGGCGGCGGTCACCTTAGATGTCTCCACACGGCCCATAAGCTGCGGACCGACGAGGCCTGCCAACAGGCCGATGATGACCAGCACCACCAGCATTTCCAGCAGGGTGAAGCCGGCCGCCGCGCCGCGCGAAACAGCCGCACGCGACCGCGGGCCAAGCGAGATGAGCCGCATGACGAAGTCCTTCACTACAAAGCCACCTGATTGACGGACGTGATTGCTAACATGATCGCCGCGACGATGCCACCGACCACCACCCCGATCAGCAGGATGGCGATGGGTTCCAGCATCAGCAAGAACTGCTTCATGCGCTGGCGCGCGGTGTCTTCGTAAAGTGTGGCGAGCGAGCGGAGCATCGTCGCCAATTCACCGGACTCTTCACCCACCTGGATGAGGCTCAGCGCGGTCGAAGAGAACGCCTGCTGCGCCCCGAGCGCGTTGGAGAGCGAGTGGCCGGTTCGGACCATTTTGGTGGCCTGTTCGAGGCGGTCACGCAGCGATTCGAGAGTCACGGAATCGCTTGAAAGCTGCAGGGCCTTGATCAAGTCGACGCCGTTGCTGAGCATTGTCCCCAGCATGGAGGCCCAGCGCGCCACTTCAGCGTCGCGCAGCCAGACGCCCAGCAGCGGCAACCCCGCCAGGAATTCCCGGAACCGGCTCATTCGCTTCGCGTCTGTGAAGACTACGCGCACGCCCCAAGCAAGCGCAGCCGCGGCTACGAAGATGAGCAGCTTGTTGTTGGACAGGACCATGCCGGTCTTGAGCACGACTGACGAGACCCAGGGCAGCGGCTTCTTGGCGTTGGCCAACATCGTGGAGAACCGCGGTACCACGACGATGAAGATGAACAGCACCGCCGTGATACCCGAGACGATCAGGATCGCAGGGTATGTAAGCGCATTGCGGATGTCCTGGCGGACCTGGCGGTCGTAGGCCATTTGGGCAGCGGCGTCCTCGAGGGCTTGACCAAGGTGACCGATGGCTTCGCCGGACGCCGCCAGTTGGTTCACATAGGACGGCAATTCAGGCAGCGCGGCCGAAAGCGCGTTCGTGAAGGTATCCCCGGTGCGCAGGCGCTTTTCCATTTCTCCGAAAGCGGTCGCCAGCAGCGGGTGAGTCGCCTGATTCTTGAGTGTACCGATTCCCTGAACCAGCGGAACCCCAGCCTTAAGGAGCAGCGCCAACTGCTTGAGAGCGAGAATGCGGTCCTGCGCGGTGACGCCGCGCCGTGAGAAGAGGCCCCCGGCTTTGAGCGCCTCGGAGCGCACCACCGCCAGCTCCACAAGGGTCAGGCCCTGGCCTTCTAACGCACGCTGCGCCTCGCGCGGGTGATTCGCGTCCACCCGCCCGGTGAGAAGACGGCCTGAGCCATCGAGTGCTTCGTATTGAAAGGTCTGGAGCATGGGTGAATGAGGCCGGATCCGTCCTGGCAAAGCGCATTATACGCTCGGTGCGGGCCTTGGGGCTCTTACATCAGTGTCAGTTGTGGTGCGGTAAACGATTGGGCCGTGCTTCTTAAGATGCCGCAACCGCTGAAAAGAAAAAGGGAGGGCGATTTCTCGCCCTCCCTCGATCTTTCGTCAGGCGAACCCGACGTTAGGTTAGCAAACCATCTTACGGAGCAGTGGTGACAGTGCTGCCACGATTGCGGAACGCCGACAGATCGGCCAGCTGGCCGGTCGCCGGGTTGAAGATGATGTGCTGAGCGTAACCGCTGAAGGCGCCAGCGATCTGGAGGGTGTAATTGACGCCAGCGGCGGTCGTGATGCCCGCACCGGTTTCAATGTCCTTCGCGCTGATCTGCAGGGTCTGGTTGGTCGCGATCGCGGGCGTGGTGTAGCTGCCCATGGTCACGCCGGTCGCGTCGTTACGCACGGTCACAACCGCACCAGCGGCGATGATGCCGTTGTTGTGGATGCGAGCGAACGACGAGAACGAGGTGTTGGACGAACCCAGGAACGTATTCAGTTCGGCCTGGAAGCCGCCCAGCGAGATCGTGGAGGTCTTGCCGGTAACGGTCGGCACAGCCTGGCCCATCGAGTTGCCGAGACCAAACGCAACGGTCACGGTGCCAGCCGCCGCGGCGGTCAGAGCCGTGGTTCCGCTGAAGGACACCGAGATCACAAAGCTGGTGAAGCCAGCCGAGTTGTTGATCGAGAAGGTGGCCACGCCAGCGGAGAAGTTAGCGATGGTGCCGTTGAAGATGCCGGCGACAGTGTTGACCGACAGGCTCTGCACGCTCGCCTGAGTGAGGGCGGCGGACGTCACAGTGACCTGGATGCTCGAGATGACCTGGGTCAAGCCCACACCGGCGTCAGCCTGAGCAATGCTGGCCAAGTCGGCCGCGAGAGAGGCAGTGCCGGTGATGTCAACGTAAGCGAGCTGCATGGTCACGATGTTGGCCGTGCCCGTGAAGTACGCGAAAGCCACCGGAGTGGCGCTGGCGTTGGCAGTGGCGGTCGTGCCAGCGCCGACGGTGACGGCAACCGGAGCAACCGACACCGCGATGTTCGCAGCAGTGATGGTTTCGAAGTTCTGCGAGGTGTTGTTCGCGTTGTAGACCAGGCCGCTGACGCCGATGGCAGCGCCGACCGAGGCAAGACCAGAAGCGTTGTTGAAGCTCACGCCGCTGAACAGAACGCCGCCGTAGGACGACGACACGTTGTTGTTGGCGCCGGTGGTGGAGGTGATCTTGTTGCCGAGGCCGCCGCAACCATCGAGGATGATTTTGGTGGTCAGCGGGGTGACGCTGGTGCAAGCGGTGGAAGCGGCAACCGTGTTGAAGCTCAACAGGAACGAACCGGAGTTGCTGAGCAGGACCTTCGCATCGACAGACTGCACGAAGCCGGCATTGATCGGCGTCAGTTCGACGCTGAACTTGGTCGCGGCGGTGAAGTTGTTCGAGAACGCAACGTAGATCTGGGTCGAACCAACGGTCACGGCATTGGCCGTGGACGCGGTGGTCGAGAACACGGTGTTGGCAATGTTCAGGGAAGTAGAGGCCGCACCGCCGACAGCAACGCCAGCGGCAGCGCCAGCAGAGGTAGAAACGATACCGGCGTTCGCGACGCCGCTCAGCGCCGTAGTGGCCAGCAATACGCTGCCAGCCGTGAAAAGCTGTTGTTTATTCATAATTATGGGATCCCCTTAAGGTTTCAGATCTGGTTCAGTAAAAGCACTCGCCGCACGGCAAGCACTTGTCGCGCCCGTCAGCGCAGCGCCATATCACTCTGGCGGTAGGGCAATGTCAAGCCGATCAAGCCCTGGAAAGACCCAAAAACAGTATATTTTCCGGTGGGGTCGCACGCGGAACGCGCTTTAATCGCGCCTTAACATTTGGTCAGGCGAGGCGTGCAAAATCCCTGGCTGCAGAACAGTAGCCGACGACACCATAGAGTGGCGTGCAAGGCCGAGCTGGTCGCGACAGTTTAAGGTCAGAGCAATCCGGTTACGAGATTTTTGAGCCCGCTGACCGAAATATCGGCGGAGTCGCGAAAGACGCGGACGGACCGGTACCACGGGCTGAAAGCCCCCTGATCGAACCAGTACCATAGCCTTTTATGGTGATTGGGAACGAATAATCCCACCGGAACGCCTAGCGCACCTGCGAGATGAGCGGCGGAATTGCTTACCGTTACGACGGCATCCAGGGCGCTTAATTGCGCGGCATAGGCGTCCAGATCGACCAGACTGTCGATTTCGGGATCGTCGAGGACGGTCACGCCGTGGGTCGCTTTGAATCCCTCTAAATCACTGATAGTATTTCCATATTGTACGTTAACGAAGGTAAATTCTGGCAAGGCCAAGAGCGGCGCGAACTGGTTGAGGAGAAGACTCTTTTGCTGGCCGGTCCTCGGATTCGCGCTGTGCCAGGATAGCCCGATAAGCTTCCGGCCGGGCGCAGGGGCCAGATATTTCTGCCGCAGTGCCGCAGTGCGCTCCGGATCAGCTTTCAAAGTATGGGGACGGTTGGGAAATGACGGCAGCGAACGCCGCAGCCACCGGCCCAGGTCGAGAACGGAGCAATGAAAATCAAAAGTACGGTTGCGTAACCTGGCGTGAACCTCGGGCTGATTCGCCACGATCTCGATGTCAACGAAGGAGCGCGAATAGAGCGGTACCAGGCGGGATGAGCATTCAACCACGCACTCCGCCGCGCAGGCTGCGACCTCGCCCAACATGGATGCGTACAACACTTCGTCGCCGATTCCCTGGTCGCTCCACAGCAGAATGCGCTTCCCGGCGAGATCCTCACCCTGCCACGCGGGCCACGGCCATGCCC
>CANISR010000126.1 GCA_947470105.1 Fidelibacterota bacterium
CCCAGCATCTGGAAGCCGCCGCAGATCCCGAGGACGCGTCCACCCCGGCGCACATGGGCGGCGATATCGATGTCCCAGCCTTGCTCCCGCACAAAAGCAAGATCGTGGAGCGTGGCTTTGGTGCCGGGCAGAATCACCAGGTCGACGTCGCTGGGCAGCGCCATCCCGGGCGCAATGAATTCAAGGCGCACACCGGGTTCTGCCCGCAATGGGTCGAAGTCGTCGAAATTGGCGATGCGCGAGAACATGGGCACGGCGATCTTCCGGGGACGGACGCCGGAGTCCGGCTGCAGGGATTCCAATACCACCGCATCCTCCGCCGGCAGCCGCGACGCGGCTTTGAGCCACGGCACCATCCCGAAATCTCTCCAGCCGGTACGCTGGACGATTTCGGTGCGGCCATCGGTGAACAGAGAGGGATCGCCGCGGAATTTATTGATTAGGAATCCTTTGATCATGGCGCGGTCTCCGGCGTCGAGCACTTCCCGTGCGCCCACGAGAGCCGCAATCACGTGACCCCGGTTGATATCGCCGGCAAGAATCACCGGCACATCGGCGGCGCGGGCGAAGCCCATATTGGCGATATCGCCGATGCGGAGATTGGTTTCGGCGGGGCTGCCCGCACCCTCCACGAGGACCAGGTCGCTTTCGGTCTTAAGGTGCGCGAAGCTGTCCAACACGGTACGGAGCAGCTCGATCTTGCGATCCTGATAGGCCCGCGCCTGCCAATTGCCCTCCATACGTCCGCGCACCACCACCTGCGCGCCAGTGTCGCTTTGGGGTTTAAGCAGGACGGGGTTCATATCGACGGTCGGGGGCGTGCGGCAGGCGACGGCCTGCAGCGCCTGGGCGCGTCCGATCTCGCCCCCGTCGGCGGTGACGGCTGCGTTATTCGACATATTTTGCGGCTTGAACGGGCGCACGGTGAGGCCGCGATTGGCGAACAGGCGACAGAGCCCCGCCACCAGCACCGACTTACCCACATCCGAGCCGCAGCCCTGAATCATCAAGGCCGCCATATAAGTCCTCCGATGGCGAGCATTCCCCACATCACCCAGCAAGCTCCAAGATAGATCATCAATCCGCGCCCGAGGTCTGACGTCATAGGTAAAGGGCCGTTGCCGAAGGTGGGCCGTTCGTGCCGCGCGCCATCATAGACCGCAGCGCCGCCCAACTGTACGCCCAGCGCGCCGGCCATGGCGGCTTCCGGCCACCCGGCATTTGGCGAGGCGTGCTTGCGCGCGTCCTTGAACATGACCCGCCAGCCGCCCCGTCCAGCCACGGCGATGAGAAACCCCGCGAACCGCGCCGGGATCAGGTTCATAAGGTCGTCGGCCCTGGCCGCCGCCCAGCCGAAGTCCTTCCAGCGTGGCTCCATATGGCCGATGAGGCTATCGGCTGTATTGACCGCCTTGTAGGCGAACAACCCGGGCAACCCACCGAGCAGCAGCCAGAAGGCCGGCGCCACCACCCCGTCGTTGAAGCTTTCCGCCAGGCTTTCCAGCGTGGCGGCCGCAACGCCGCGCTCATCAAGCTGAGCTACGTCGCGCCCAACGATCCGCCCCACAGCGATACGCGCAGTGGGAAGGTCGCCGGCATTGAAGGCGCGAATCACGGCGGCCACATGATCGAACAGACTACGCTGCGCCAGCCCCAGGGTGGCGATGAACACCAGAATGACGCCGCCATAGGGAATGAACATCATCGCGCGTGCGATAAGCCAGCCTACGGCAGCGGCGCCACCGGCGATGGCTATAACAGTGAGAAGTCCCAACAGCTTGCGCGCGCGGCCAGGATGGTTCCAGCGGCCCTCAAGCGCCGTGATGGCTGCAGCGATAAGCGCTACCGGATGCGGAATGCGACGGTGGAGCCAGTCCGGATATCCGATCATGGCCTCCAGCGCCAAAGCGCCGAGTACCATCCAAGCATCACCGGGCCATGAATCACCCACGGCCGAGAACTTCGATCACCGGGCCCTGCTCGCCGTCCCAGATACGACCTTTAATGCCGTAGGCCGAGGCAAGGATCGCGGGCGTGAGCGCTTCGCGCGCCGGTCCTTCGGCGGACACCAAGCCATCGGCAAGCACGATCACCCGGTCGGCCACGCGCAAGGCCATATGCAGGTCGTGCAGGGTGACGATCACGCCCCTGCCCTCAAACGCCAGGCGGCGCATGAGGTCGGCGGCATCCAGTTGATGGCCGGGATCGAGACCCGTGAGCGGTTCGTCGGCCAGCAGCCATTCGGGTTCGCCGGCCAAAGCCCGGGCCAGCAGCACGCGCGCCCGCTCACCACCCGACAGGGTAAGCACATTGCGGTGGGCGAATGCGCCGACATTGGCGGTGGCGATGGCCTTGTCGACCGCAACTTCGTCCTCCGCGCTCAAACCACGGCCGCCGCTGAAGGGTGTGCGGCCCAGAGCCACAAGTGTGCGCACTTCGACGGCCCAGGCTATTTCGGGGATCTGCGGCAGAAATGCCAGGCGCTGCGCGCGCGCCCGCGGCGCCATGGCCTGCATATCCGCGCCGCCCAACTGGACGACGCCCTGGTCGGGCTTTCGCAGACCCGCGAGCACCGTGAGTAAGGTCGATTTTCCCGCGCCGTTGGGGCCGACTATGGCCGTGACGCTTCCCCGGGCAAAGGCAGCAGTGACGCCACGCAAGACCTGCTTGTCGCCGAGGCGAACATGAATAGTAGCCGCGGAGAGGCTCATGCCATTTTCCGCCGCATATTGAGAAGCATGGCAAAGAAGAACGGCCCGCCGAGGGCGGCCATGGCGACGCCGAGTTTGAGTTCCACCGGCGTCGGGATCAGGCGCGCGGCGATGTCGCCCGCCAGCACGATGGCGGCGCCGGCGATGGCGCTCGGGATCAGCAATGCGCCGGGCTTGGCGCCCACCAGCGGCCGTAGGAGATGTGGCGCCATCAGGCCCACGAAGCCGATCATGCCCGTGACCGCCACACTGGCCCCGACCGCGAGGCCGGTGCCGATGGCCAGGATCAGACGTAGCCTTCCGAGGGATATTCCGAGGGAGCGCGCACCGGTCTCGCCCAGCGTCAGGGCGTCCAGGGCCTTGGTGGTGGTGAACAGCAGCAGGCATCCTCCGACAATGAAGGGCAGCGCCAGTTGGACTTCTCCCGCGCTGCGATCGGCAAGAGAGCCCATGAGCCAGTTGATGATCTCGTTCACGGCCCAAGGCGTCGGCGCGAGGTTGAGGGCCAGCGCCACGCCGGCGCTGGCAACGGAATTGAGGATAACCCCGGCAAGGATAAAAGTAAGAACGCTGGAGGTCGCACCCGACAGCCCCAGCAGGATTGCCACCCCGATGCCCGCGCCCAGCATGCCGCCCAACGGCAATACCCAAGGAGCGGCCGCGCCCAGACCGAGGTAGAGGGTCATCACGGCGCCGAAAGATGCCATAGACGACACCCCGAACACCGCAGGATCGGCCAAGGGATTGCGAGTATAGCCTTGCAATGCTGCACCCGCCGCGCCCAGGGCCATGCCCACAGCAATACCGAGGATGGTGCGCGGGATGCGCAACTGGAAAATGATCGCCCAGCGCGGATCGCTGCCGGGATTGAACCAGATGTCGAACGGCACCCAGGCCTTGCCCGCGCAGAGACTGGCGAAGCTGAGAAGCACCACAAGAGTTATAAGCCCGGCCAGTAGAGCGGGGCGGCGCATGGTGGTCATGGCGCCTCCGTGATGGAGCGCCGCCCCGCCGAGAGAACCTGAGCTGCTTGGATCAGCACCGGCCCCCCGCAGGAAAGCAACACATCGGGAAAAGTGATGCGCCTCATGCGCGGTCCCACGACAGCAAGCGCCGGATGACGCAGCATCCGGTCCGACCAGAGGGGTCTATTCGGGTCAATGGCGCCCGCGAGCAGCGCCTCGGGCGGGTCGGCAATAATGCTCTCAAGCGAAAGATATCCCCAACTTTTGAGACCGTAACGCGCCGCCACATTCACAAATCCGGTCCTCGTGATCATTTCTCCGACGAGAGATCGGGCGCCCGTGGAAAAGCCAAAGCGCTGGAAGATGATCGCGCTGATGGGGCGCGCGTCGGGCGGCGGCGCGGCGTCGGCGAGCGCTTGCTCAATACGTGCCACCATGGCCTCGCCGCGGTCGTCATGGCCGACGAGATGGGCGATGCGCCGCACTTGCTCGATGCTCTCAACGACCGTCTGAGGTTCACTAAAAAGCTCAGTTTGAATCCTGACCCGCGCAAGTGCATTGCGTGTGGCGAGCGACGAATGCCGGCTCGTGAGCACCAGGTCCGGTTCGAACAGGATCACCTCCTCGGCGGTCTCGGAGGTAATCGGCAAATCCTTGGCCATGTCGTAGATGGTGGTCTCGGTCGGGTCGTGCGCCCAATGGCTCAAAGCTCCGATCTGATCCCGATCGGCGAGCTGGACCAGCGTCGTATCCAGACAGGGATTTAGCGACACTATGCGCCGCGGCGCCGCCTGCACCGGCGCCGCCATCAAAAGGGCCGCGATGATCAGATATGTCTTCATGCGCATGCCATTAGTGCGGCTTTGACCCGCGGGCGGTCTTCGGTACGCGGCAGGCCGAACCGCAGCCACGAGGTCATATCGCTGAAAGGCCGCGTCAGGATTCCCTGCTCCGCCAGCTGACGAAAGCGGGCCGGCGCGTCGGGATGTGCCGCCAAGCGGAACAGCGTGGTGCCGCCGGTCACCGTAAAACCCGCCTTGGTCAAATCCTGATCCATGCGCGCGGCATCGTCCTCCAGGCGGAGTCGGGTGCTCTCCTGCCAAGTCCGATCGGCATAGGCACCCGCCCCAACTATAGTCGCGTGGCTGCTCACCGGCCACTCACCTACCAGCCGGCGGAGGCGCCCAAGGAAATGCGGCGCCGCCACCACGAATCCCAGCCGCAGGCCGGGACGGCCGAAGAACTTGCCGAACGAGCGCAGGACAATGAGCCGGCCGAAGGCCTGGCCCGCAACACTGATGTCGGGCGTGGCGTCGGCGAAGGCCTCGTCCACAATCAGCCAGCCGTTCTGGCGTTCCATGCGCTCGGCCAGCGCCAGTACATCGGCTTTGGGCGTAGCGGCTCCATCGGGATTATTCGGATTTCCTAGAACCACCGCATCCAGGCCGCGGATATCCAGATCGCTCGGGGTCAGGCGGCGGACTAACCCACCGTTACCGCTCCAGGCTTGCTCGTGGCTGCTATAGGTCGGCGATACCACGCCCACCTGATGCGCAAGCGTGAGCAAGGGCAGCAACCGCAACGCCATCTCAGTGCCCGGCACCGCCGCAACGTGATCCGCCGCAACCCCGAACATGGCGGCGGCGGCGGATTCCAGACTCTCGAGCGCGTGGGGATCAGGCAAACGCCTGTCATCCGCCACGCCCTCGCCCATCCATGGAACAGGATTTACGCCGGTGGACAGATCAATCCAGGGGCTAGGCGCATTCGGAAACAAGTGGTGCGCATCGCCCAGCCGGCCGCCGTGGCGATAGAGGCGTTCCACTGAGTTCCCTACTGCCACGTTGCCCTCAGAACTTGGCCCGCACGCCGCCAAAGAACCCACGGCGGGGCGAGCTGTAATTGCGAGTGGTCTGGTAGACCTTGTTCGTCACATTCTCGACCCGGCCATAAACCTCGAAGCCCTCGCGGAACGCCCAGGCGGTGCGCAGGTCCAGCAAGGTGTGCGCGGCGAGCACGTTGCGGTTTGCGGCATCGTCGAACACGCGGCCTTCATAACGCATGGTCGCGCCGGTGGAGATGTTCTCCGGCCACTCATAGGTCACCCACAGATTGGCGGTGTGCCTCGGGCGGCGCGCCAGCAGCTTGCCGAAGTTGGTGCTGCCCGTAGACTGGTTCTTGACGTCGGTCAGGGTGTAGTTGGCTTGCACCTTCAGGTCCGCGACCTTTGCGGAGCCGGACAGTTCAAGGCCCTTCGCGCGCGTGCGGGCGATGTTGTCGTAGACGCCCTGCTTGCCCGCAATGCAAAGAACGTTGGTGTTGGGGCAAGACACGAAATCGATCTGGTTAAGTGTCTTCCGATAAAATCCGGTCGCGCTCAGCACCAGCGCGCCGTCGAGGAAACGCTGCTCGAGGCCGCCGTCGAAGCTGTCGGCCCGTTCGGGGTTGAGCCTGGTGTTTCCGTAGATGCTGTAGAGCTGATAGAGAGTCGGCGCCTTGAAGCCTTGCCCGAAACTCGCACGGACCACGGAAGCGCCATCATTGAGCCCCCATGCGGCCGCCGCCTGGCCGAGTACGCGGCTACCGAAGGTGCCGTGGCTGTCGTAGCGTAAGCCGCCGGTGAGCGTGAGGCCTTCCACCAGGCTGGCCTGGACCTGGCCGTAACCGCTGTCGAGAGTAACGCTTGCGGCACTCGGGACAGGATTGGGCGCGGCTGCTGAAGGTGACGCGGTGCGGAAGGCCGAAGTCTCATGCTCGCCGCCGAACACGACATCCCAGCCCTGCGCAACCGAGGCTGAACCCTGATACTCCCAGCGCTTGTTCTTGCCGGCGGATTCGAATGTGCGCGTGGTAACAGCTTGGTCGGGGTTGAATTGATCTCGATCGGTGTCGGTGTAGGCATAGGCGACGCGGTTCTTGAGGCGACCATCCAGCAACGCGAAGTTGGCGCCGGCGTAACCCACAAATTCCTTGGTGACCCCGAATTCGCGGGTGTCGTTGAAGGCAAAGGTCGGCGGGGGAAAGCCGTCGAATTTGTTGCGCCCGCGGGAGTAGATGCCGCGCAGATCCAACGAGACGTCATCGGTGAACTCATAGCGCAAGCGCCCGCTCGCGCCGGTGTTGCGATACCCATCGGGCTCGCGGCCGTTCACGTAGGCTGAGATGCCGTCTGTGGTGTAATAGCTTCCGGCTAGGCGCCAGGTCAGGCGGTCTTGCAGACCGCCGATGGCGGCCGAAGCGCTACCGGTACCGTAGGATCCGCCTTCCGCTTCGGCGGAAACCTCGAGCGGTTTAGTCGGTACGGTGGTCAATACGTTGACGACGCCGCCGATGGCCTGGCTACCCCACAGGGTGGACTGCGCGCCGCGCAGGACTTCGATGTGGCCGATGTCGCCGGTCAACAAGTTGGCGAAATTGTAACCACCGCCGGTGGTGGCGGGATCGCTGAGCTTCACGCCGTCAATGACGACCACAGTCTGATCGGTCTCCGCGCCGCGGATGCGTACCGCGGTGGTGCCGCCGATGCCGCCGTTACGCGAGAAACTCACACCGGGCGTCTGGCTGAGAAGGTCCGAGACGACCGTCGCTTGGCTCTCGTGGATGGAATCTTCCGATAGCACCGTGATGGATGAGCCCACTTTATAAATGAACTGCGGCGTGCGGGTGGCGCTGACTACGATTTCCTCGACATCAATGACGCCCTTGGCGGTCACATCCGGGTCCGGCGCAACGGCGGCTTCCTGCGCGGGCGCTTGCGCCAAGGCTGAGGCGGTCATCGAGAAGAAGCAGGTGGTGGAAATCAAAAAGCGTCTCATGGGTATCCCTTGTTCAAAGACGACAACGCCAGCGAGAAATTCTGTGGAAGAAATCCTCACCAGCGCACACACGTGCCGTCTCTCGGGAAAACCCGTTCGCTTGGCGCACCCCGGCCGAACGAAGGACAGCGGCGACAGGCAGGTTTCCTGGCTTGCGGGTCGATGCTCAGTGCGCGTCGTCTTCCCAGACGGACGTCAGTCCGTATCCAGTGACGTATGACGCGCGAGCTCACCGCTTACAGTTGCGGGGGCAGCCCAGGCTTTGGACCTGAGTTCCCTTTTTCATCCCGGGTGAAAACACCCAAGAACCTGTCGCGGCGCGGATGGTATATGGTGCGTCCAGAAGGGTCAACTTGGGGGCAACCCATGGCAATCACACTTGTTTTAGGCGGTGCGCGGTCGGGCAAAAGCGCCTACGCCCAGCGTAACGCCGAGGCAGCAGCAGCTCCTGGACGGCTGGTCATGATTGCCACGGCCCAGGCCATGGATGCTGAGATGGCGGAACGCATCGAACGCCACCAGGCGGAACGCAGCGCCGCCTGGCGAACCGTGGAGGCGCCGGTCGACCTTGCCAAAGCCATCGCCGACCTGGCCCCGGATGAGATCGCGGTTGTGGATTGCCTCACGTTATGGCTCAGCAATGTCTTCATGCGGGGAATGGTCGTCGCCGACGAATGCGACGATCTCGCCGCGGCGGTCCAAGCCTGCCCTGCACGTCTCTGGTTGGTCTCAAATGAGACCGGTCTCGGCATCGTGCCCGACAATGCGCTCGCACGGAGATTCCGTGACGAGAGCGGAAGGCTGCATCAAAGACTTGCAGCACTCGCGGACCACGCCGTGTTCGTTGTGGCCGGGCTTCCCCTGACGCTCAAATAACCTCAGCGCCAGGCCACTACTTCCTGCTGCTGCTCACCCAGTTTGTCGATGCCGAGGCGCATAACATCGCCGGTCTTGAGATAGAGCGGCTGGGGCTTCTTACCCATGCCCACGCCGGGCGGTGTTCCGGTGCAAATCAGGTCGCCGGGCCAGAGGGTGATGTGCCGGCTGATGTAGCTGACGATCTGGCGCACATTGAAGATCATTGTTCTGGTGTTACCCGTCTGCATGCGCTGCCCGTTCAGGTCGAGCCACATGCCCAGGTTCTGGGGATCGCCGACCTCGTCCGCAGTCACCAGCCAGGGCCCCACGGGGCCGGCGGTATCAAAGCCTTTGCCCTTATCCCAGGTTCCTCCGCGCTCCATTTGCAGTTCACGTTCGCTCACATCATTGACCAGGCAATACCCTGCAACGCAGTCGAGGGCTTCAGCCTCGCTCACATAGCGGGCTGTGCGGCCCATGACAAAACCGAGTTCTACTTCCCAGTCGCCCTTCCTGGCGTCCTTGGGCAGCATGACCGGATCGTTAGGGCCACTGAGGCAACTTATGGCTTTTGTGAACAGCACGGGTTCGGCCGGCAGAGGCAAGCCTGCTTCCGCGGCGTGATCGGCGTAGTTCAGGCCTACGGCCAGGAATTTGCGGATGCCGGCGACCGGAACACCCAGGCGCGGCGAGCCGGTGACCATCGGCAAAGATGCGATATTCAGTTTCCCGAGCCGCGCCAACTCCGCCGGGGCGATGCTGTCGGCGCTGATATCCGCAACATGAGCGGACAGGTCTCGAATACGACCATCATTGTCCAGCAGGCCGGGTTTCTCAGCCCCCGCCGGGCCATAACGCAGCAGCTTCATCGTGTCTCTCCTCACCCAGAGATACGATGAACGCTATCCCATAATCCCATTGGGCGCGAGAGGGCCGTCAGTATCCGCGGCTGATATCCACGGTCACCGGTAGAGGCGCGCCGCGCTCCAACCGCTCCACGGTATCCATCACTTGGGCGACAATGGCGGGTGGGTAAGAGTCCGCGGCAGCGTGGGGTGTGATGAGCACATTCTCCATGGCCCACAGCGGGCTTTCCGCCGGCAACGGTTCGGTGTTGAACACATCCAGGACGGCGCCCGCGAGCAGGCCGGACTGCAGAGCCGCCACCAGTTCGCCTTCAGCTACGGTTTCGCCACGGCCGGCATTGATGAAATAGGCTCCGCCCTGCCCCTCCATCCGCGCGAGGCGCGCGAAGGTTTCTCGGCCGACGGAGCCTTTGGTCTCGGGCGTATTGGGCAGCAGATTGACCAGGATTTGCGTGCGCGCCAGGAATGCATCCAGGTTTTCAGGCCCGGCGTAAACCGGGAACGCCGACTCTGGGCGTGGGCTGCGCGCCCAACCTGCCACGTCATAGCCGATGGCTTGCAGCGCACGGCCTGCAGCGCCACCGAGTTGCCCCGGCCCCAAGATCCCCACGCGCACGTCATTGGCCGCGGGCTGGGTAAGATCGGGCCACAAGCGTTTGCGCTGATTCTGGATATGCCGGCCGATCTGGCGATGCAGGAACAGCACGCCAAGGCAAACGTACTCGACCATGCGGACCGTAAGATCCGAGTTGATCACCCGCACCACGGGGGCGTTCAACTTGTCGCGCACCGCATAGAGATGGTCGACGCCCGCTCCCAGTGAGAACACCACTTTGGGCTTATTGAAAATGCCGTAAGCCTCGGGTTTGGCTTTCCATGAGCAGAGCACATAAGGCTCCGCTACTTCCGTCACGCCGTCCTGGGGCCAGAACACCACACGGCGGCCGTTGGCGCCCTTGGCGAATTCCTCCTGCCACGGCGGCACGTCCCAAGTCCCGCCAATGGCGACGACGATCGTGGTCTTGGTCATGGGCTGCTTTAGAGCGCGTCGAAGCGCGCGCGCAAGGCATCCGGGTCGGGAAATGCACTCAGCGGCGGCATGACGTTCGCGAGTGCGGCGTCCTTATGCACGTGACCAAGCAGCACCTTGATGCCCGGAATCAGGGGCAGGCCATCAAACAGCTTGCGGATCGACACGGCCTTTGCGAGTGCGGCAGCATCGCCGTCATGGAAAGCCTTGCTGCATTCCTTCGAATTGAGATTGGCGGTCGCCGAGATGCAACCCGCGAACGGCCCGCCGTTGCGAGCCTCCATCAGCGTTCCTTCATTGGATGGGAACACGTCGAGCGCCGGCGAGATGGCGGCAATTTCCTTGGCGTAGGGCATGTCACCCGAGGAATCCTTAAGTCCGGCGATACGGCTGCCGAACTGCTGCACCAGTGCGCTTACCAGCTTCGGCGTATACGCAATGCCGGAGAGCGCCGGGAAGTTATAGAGATAGATGGGGATGCCGCTGTCCTTGGTGGCTTCGGCGATGGCGGCGATATAGGCGATGATGCCCGCGTCGGCGACGCCTTTGTAATAGAACGGCGGCAGCACGAGTACGCCCGAAAATCCAAGCGTAGCGGCATGCTGCGAAATCTTGACCGCATCACCCACGGCGGCGGCGCCGGTGCCGACCATCATTCGGTCCAAAGGCAACGTCTTTGCGGCAGCCGACATAAGCGCCATGCGCTGCTCGGCCGTGAAGGAAGTCGCTTCGCCAGTGGTGCCTAGGACGTTGAGGCCGTCACAACCGCCGTCGAGCAGCTTGCGCGCCAGGGAGATGAACTTGTCATGGTCGGGCGCCAGTGCCGCAGTAACCGGCGTCGCAATGGCGGCAACCACGCCCTTGATCCGTTTGGCGGATCC
>CANISR010000127.1 GCA_947470105.1 Fidelibacterota bacterium
CTTGTCTAGAAGCGCCAAGGGCCTTCAATTCATTGTGATTGCTGCACATTCGGTGCGGCGGCGGCTCTGCGGCCGCGCTTGCTCCGGAACCGCTCATGAGGGAACATCAACGCCTGCTGTCGCGCCCGGGGAACCGCCTTGGGTCACGGCTATTCCACTGGGAGGGAGTCCCCCGATGCATGCACTGAACCGCGCCCTACTTTCGGTCGTTTCCGCGACCGCGCTCTTCGCCGCCACGGCGCACGCGCAAACCGCACCCGCCGCCGCACCCCCGCCGCCGGAGTATTCGAAGGTTGAGATCAAGACCACGGATCTGGGCAACAAGACCTACATGCTCGAGGGCCAAGGTGGGAACATCACCGTAGCGGTCGGCGACGACGCCGTGCTGATGGTCGATACGCAGTTCGCGCCGCTGCACGACAAGATCAAGGCCGCGGTCACCAAGATCAGTCCGCTGCCGCTCAAGACCGTCATCAACACCCACTATCACGGCGACCACACCGGCGGCGACGGCCTGTTCGCCAAGGACGGCGCGGTGGTTTTGGCCCATGACAACGTCAAGAAGCGCATGACCGAAGGCACTTCAAACCCGGTCACCGGCGCCAAGACCCCGCCGGCGCTGGACCGACTGCCCACCAAGACCTACACCGATAAGGTCGACGTGGAACTCAAGGGCCGCAAGGTCCAGGTCGGTCATCCGGCCAATGCCCATACGGACGGCGACACTTACGTGTTCTTCCCGGATTCCAACGTCCTGGCCACCGGCGATATCGTCAGCATCTTCGAAGGCCGCTATCCCAACGTCGATGTGGGTGTCACCGGCAACATCAACGGCATCATCGCCGCGGTCGCCGGATACATAAAACTCTCCAACGACCAGACAAAGGTCGTGCCCGGCCATGGCCCGATCCTGAACAAGGCGCGGCTGCAGGAGTACCACGACCTCATGGCGTCGGCGCGCGATGCCGTGCAAAAGGCGATGGCCGGCAAGACCGAGGACGAAACCGTAGCGGCCAAACCGCTGGCGGCGATCGATCCGAAAGTGAAATCGACCCCGGAAGCCAGCGCCAACTTTGTGCGCATGATCTACAAGTCGCTCAAGACCTGACGCAAGCGCAGGAGAACAATCCCGGCTGCAATTCCTGCAGCCGGGATTCCTATTTTAAGGACTCGTCATGGCCACTCGTCGCGCCGTTCTCAAAGCCACCGCCTGGGCTGCCGCAGCGCCGCTGCTGGCGGCTTGCTCCAAAAAAGGCGACACGGTGCCGGAAGGAGAGCTCCTTGAACTCGGCGCCAAGGCCGCGGTGGAACACATCCGAAAAGGCGAACTCAAGGCTGAGCGCTATGTGGCGCGATTGCTAAAACAGTTCGAGGCACACAAAGACCTCAACGCCATCGTTGCCATGAACGAAGCGCGTGTGCTGGAAGCCGCCAGTGCCGTAGATGGGGCGCGCGCCCGTGGCGACGCATTGGGCCTGGCGGCCGGATTGCCGTTCGCGGTGAAGGATCAGATTGCGGCAGCGGGTTATCCCGCAACCGGCGGCAACGGCGCGCTCAAGGGCTACATTCCCAAAGAGAATGCACCCGTTGTCGAGTCCGTGGTGAAGGCAGGCGGTATCGTCTTCGCCAAAACCAACCTTCCCGATATGGTCGCCGGCAATTCGCTCGCCATGGCTGCCGCCAGCGCCAATCCCACATTCGGCACGCCGCGAAATCCTTACGACCCGCGCCGTTCGACGGGCGGCTCCAGCGGCGGCAATGGCGCCGCGATCGGTGCGCGTATGGTGCCCGTCGCCATCGGCGAGGACACCGGCGGGTCGGTGCGCTTTCCGGCGGCCTGGTGCGGGCTGGCGGGGCTGCGACCGTCCACCTATACCATCGACAACATGATCCGGGGCAGCAACCGCAAGCGCTACTCCGATGCCGGCATCGTCGTTCCGCCGGCGGGACCGCGCGATACTTTCGGGCCCATGGCGCGCACCGTCGCCGATGTGGCCTTTCTCGACCAGATCATCACGGGCGAAGCAACGCCCACTGTCGCCATCGGCGAAACCAGGATCGCGATTCCGCGGCCGGATTACTGGGAGCAGGATTTCATCGATCCCGGCGTCGCCAAAGTCATCCTCGCCGCCATCGCCAAGCTCAAGGGCGCGGGCGCGCAGCTTGTTGAAATCGACTTCGACGCGGTGCGCGGGATTGCCGACGATCGACTCACGGCCGCGCTGGCAACCGACAGCAGCCGCGATCTGGAAGGCTGGCTGAGGACCAATCTGCCGGGCGTGACGATCGCGGACGTGTACAAGGACCGGCCCATACCGCCCGTGGGCCTATCAGAGGGCATGCCCATCGATGAGCGCGTCGCCATACTCACCGGGGCCGCCGCCAGGTATGCCGAGGCGTTCGTAACCAACGGCGTCGCGGCGATTTTGTCGCCGACGATTCCGATTCCGGCGCCGCTGCTCAATCCCACCGGTGAAAACCCGGACCAGACCATCACCATCAAGGGCAAGTCACAGAACCAACTCGCCATTGTGATCCGCAACATCTTCTGGGGACCGCGTCTCGGCGCACCGGGCCTCAATATACCGGCGGGCTTGAGCGACGGGCTGCCGGTCGGCCTCGAACTCGCCGGGCTGCCGGGTGATGACGCGAAGATCCTCGGAATCGGCATTGCGGTGGAAAATGTGCTGGGGCGTATAGCGCCGCCACCGCTGATGAATAAGGGCTGATGAATAGGGGTAGGGCGGGTAAAGCTTAAGTTGCCGTTGGAGGGGCTTTTCCCTACCATGCGCGACCATTTCAACCGCGCCACTGTGTGGGCGCGCACACTCTAAAAAGGACTATCGACATGAAACAATGGTGGATCATCGGCGCGCTGGTGGTTGTGGTTGCGCTCGTCGCCTTTGTGATGGTAGGCCGGAAGCCCGCAACACCCCCTGCCGAGGAACCCGCTGTGACCGCAGTCCCGACCGCGCCCGCCGACCCCAATGAAACCTTCCTCGCCGAAAACGCGAAAAAGGAAGGCTGGAAGGCCACCGAGAGCGGCCTGCAGTACAGCATCGAAAAGCCGGCCACTGATCCTGCCGCGGTGAAGCCCGCGCAAGGCAGCGAAGTGACTGTGCACTACGAAGGCAAGCTCATCGACGGCACGGTGTTCGACAGCTCCTATGCCCGCAGCGAACCGGCGACCTTCCCGCTGTCCAACGTCATCCGCGGCTGGCAGGAAGGCGTGCCGATGATGAAGGTCGGCGAGGTCTGGAACTTCGCCATTCCGCCCGGCCTCGGTTACGGCAGCCGCCCCGTGGGCCCGATCCCGGCCGGATCGGTGTTGCTGTTCAAGGTTGAGCTGCTGAAGGCGCCGACGCCGGCGCAATAGCCGCCCTTTGACAAAGACCTCCAGGCTCGCGCTCGCGCTGCTCATCGTCCTGAGCGCGCCTGCGCCGGCTTGGTGTGGTCCTTTGGAAGACGGCATCGCCGCCTACAATAAGGGCGATGCCAAAACCGCGTTGCGCCTGTGGCAGCCACTGGCGGACCAGGGCAACACGGACGCCCAGGTGAACATCGGCGTGCTGCATGCCAACGGCGAAGGCGTGCCCCAAAGCTATCCCGAGGCCTTGAAGTGGTATCTCAAGGCTGCCGACCAGGGCGACGTGTTCGCGCTCAATAACCTCGGCCTGATGTATATGCGCGGCCAGGGCGTGGCGCCGAGCGACGCTATGGCCGTGACGCTCTATCGCCAGGCCGCCGACCGGAACTTCGCACCGGCGCAATTCAACCTCGCCACCATGTACGCCCAAGGACGCGGCACTACGGCCGATAAGGCTGAGGCCTATAAGTGGCTAACCCTGGCGATGGCGGCGTATGGGCCGGATGATGATGACCAACGCGGCGACGCCGAGGACTTCCTCGCACATCTGGTCAAAGACATGACGGCGGATGAAACCGCCGAGGGCGAACGCCGCGCACTGGCGGCGAAGCTGCCGGAACCGGCCAAGCCGAAATAGGCTTACTTCGTCGAGACGCTTTTCGACCAAACGAGGGCGAAACTCACGGGCCGATGGCGCCAGGCTTCCCATTTGGGCTTATGCGCGACCCAAGCGTCGTCGATCAGTCCTTCCTCCATTTCGGTCAGGGCAAGGCCGGCCGCCGTCGCGCTGCGGACGTGGTCGCTCATGAGATGGACATAGCTGCGGATGGTGGCGGAGCCGCCCGACGCGCGGTCGAAATGCGTGGGAATGCCCTGCATCAAAAAGAACGGATGAAAGCCCACCGTGACGAAGCGGCCGCCGGGGCGCAGCAGGCGCGCGGCCTCGTTGTAGAGTGGGGCGAGGGACGGGAGGTGCTCCTGGGCTAAGTTCTCTGCGACCAGGTCATAGGCGCCGCTCTCAAAGCCGCTGGCCGCAAGATCGCCTTGCTTCAGCGTGCCATATACACTGCGGGCGCGGGCCTGCGCGAGCATGGGCGCCGTGATGTCGATGCCGTCGACGGCGCGGACACCTTTTGATTTCAGCCAGGCGCCAATCCGTCCGGTACCGCAGGCGAGATCGGCCGCGCGGACGACGTCGGACCAGGCGACACTCCGCAGACGCTGCAGCAGGCGTACATCCATAAGCTCAAGGACGGTGGCCTCGTAGCTCGCCGCCCACTCGCCGTAACCCTCTTCAACCGAGAGGACCGGGTAGTTGCGCTTATCGAACGGCGCGAAATCCACGCGTGGTCCCCATATCCGGACGAATCCTACTTCTGCACCTCGGCTACGAAATCGCCTTCGCCCTGGTCGATCACCATGGAACGCTCGAAGGAGACGTAGTGGAACCGGTGGCTGGTGTTGCCGCCGTGGATGGCGAACCCGAGGCTGTAGGTCTTGCCCGGTACGATCGCCTTATGCAGGCCTTCGGCCTTCATCTTGCGGCTGAAGGTGACGGTGGTGACGCCTTTGTTCACAGTTGAAGTGGCGGTGATGGCGGGCTTGGCGTTCTCGGTGCGCTTTTCCAGGATGATGCCGTCCACCGGCACGGTCTTCTTTCCCGGATTGATGCGCGCCTGCCAGTATTCGAGGTAGTTGCCCTCAGCGCGCATTTTCGCGAGTTCTTCCGCCGGCTTGATCTCGACGAGGCCGTTCGCACCGGGCTGGCGTGAGGCGAAGATGTACTTGGTGGTTTCCTCGGCGCCGCGGCTCATGCTCGCGACGTCGTCGTGACACACCGACCAGCAGCCGGCGCGGGTCATTTCGGGCACCGTGCCGTCATCCAGCATCATGGTGACCTTGGTCTCGAAATCCTTGTCCTGGCCTGCATTGGGCTGCTCGCCGGTCTCGAATTCGAGGCGCGTATAGAAGGTGTCGGCGTCCCGCGCGACCTTCACGGCCATCTTGATGGCGCCCGGCTTGTTGGGGATCGGCGTCGGCTCGATGTCCTTCTCGGCGTGGACCAGGCTGCTGCCCAGGGGGTCTTCGTCGATATTGCCGTGGCAACCGAAGCAGTTCTTGCCGGCGATGTACTTGCTGCGCCCGCTGTGGCGGCCGGGGGTCATCAGGCGTTCCCAGGCCACCTGGGCGGGGTAGAATACCCAGACGTTCTTGGACTTCACCTTGGACCAATCCGGCGGCGCGGCCTGGGCGCTGGTTGAAGCCAAAAGGCCCGCGGTCAGCAGGGCCCCCACCGACACCACGCCCAGCAAACGCGAAATTGTTATCGACACTTTACTACCCCTACGATTACGTTTGGCGGACAGGAAGGTACATTAATATGAAAACGGCGGAAGAAAAAATGTCGGAAAAGACCGGGGAACGATTCGGCCCCGTCGCCATCTTCCTGCACTGGTTCATCGCCGCCTGCATCGTCCTGTCCGTTGCTTTTGGCCTCATCTCCGGTTACGCCGACACCGCCGAGGTGACCCGCGCCACCATGGAAGTTCATCAAACCATCGGTGTTACAATCTTCTTGATGGCCTTGGCGCGCCTGGGGTGGCGTCTCACGCATCCGGCGCCCAAACTCCCCGCGGCCATGCCCCGCAATCAGAAAATCGCCGCGGCCATCACCCACGGCACGCTGTACCTGATCCTGTTCGCCTTGCCCGTCACCGGATACGTGGGCCTGGCCGCGCGCGGCCGGCCGATCACCCTTTTCGGGCTGTTCGACCTGCCGAACGTGGTGACCCGAAGCCTCAAGACCTCGGCGGCGTTCCAGAACGTTCACAACAATCTGCAATACATACTCTATGCCTTGCTGATTCTGCATGTGGGCGCGGCGCTGTATCACCAATTTGTGATTAAGGATGGCCTGCTGTCGCGCATGTGGCCGACAAAGCGAGCCCGCGCTTAGACCTGTAAGGTAAAAGCGCTTTGGGGGCATTTCACCGGACCCTAAGATCAAAAGCGTGACCCTGCACAACGCCAATCTGACCCGCATCCTGTTTCAGCGGGCGTTCGCCGCGCATAACGCCGGTACGCTCGATGCTGCCGCTGCGCTCTATGCTCAGGTTCTGGCGTTGGATCACAAGCATTTCGACGCCCTGCACCTGAGCGGCGTGATCGCGCTGCAGAAGGGCGACGCCGCCAAAGCCGTCGAACTCATCGGCAAGGCCATCAAGTCCGACCGTAAGCAGCAGGCCGCTTTCAGCAATCGCGCGGCGGCCTATCTGGCGCTGGATAATCCCAAGGCCGCGCTGGCGGATCTGGATCAGGCGATTGCCCTCAGCCCCACTCAAGCGGAGGCGCACTATAATCGCGCCAAGGCGCTCATGGCGCTGGCGCGCAATGATGAGGCGCTGAAGGCGTTCGATCGGGCGCTGGCGCTCAACCCGCGCTATGTCGACGCCCACGTGACACGCGGCACGCTGTTCGCGGAGCGCGGTGATCACCAGGAGGCGCTGGCCTGCGCCGATCGGGGGCTGGCCCTCGACGACCGCAAATTCGAGGCGCATTTCAATCGCGCCCATGCGCTGGCGGCCTTGGGCCGGGAGACCGAAGCTATCGCCGGCTATAACGCTGCACTGTCTTTGCAGCCGGGCCATGTTCAGGCGCTCAACAATCGCGGTAACGTGCAGCAGCATTTGAACCGCTACGAATTGGCGCTGGCGGACTACGTGCGCGCGGCAGAAATCGATCCCGAATATCCGCGCTCCTACGTCAACGGCGCCCTGTGCCTGTTCGCCCTCGGGCGGTTTGCGGAAGCCTGGCCGGTCTACGAGTGGCGCTTCCGCACACCGGAACTGGCGCCCATCGTTCAAGGCATCGCCGAACCGCGCTGGACCGGAGAGCCGCTCGCCGGAAAATCCATCCTGCTCATCGGCGAGCAGGGTCTGGGCGACATCCTCCACTTCAGCCGCTTCGCGCCCGTTCTGGCGAAGATGGGCGCCGACGTCCGACTGAAGGTTCCGGCGTCTCTGGTCAGGCTGCTATCGGGCCTCGACGGCGTTTCCGCGGTCTATGCTGACCATCAGCCTCACCCGGCGGCGGACTTTTACTGCCCGCTGCTCAGCGTACCATTGGCGCTCGGCACCACGGCGGCCACGATCCCCAGCGCACCCTACCTGCGCGCGGAACCGGAAAAGGCGGCCGCATGGGCCGCACGGTTGGCGGGGAGGCCCGGGGTGAAGGTCGGAGTGGTCTGGGCGGGCAGCGCGCAAAAGAACCTGCCGTCCACCCTGTCCATGGGGACCTTGCGGTCATTGCCGCTCGCGGCATTCGCGCCGCTGGCGAAGCTTCCGGGTATCACCTGGGTCAGCCTGCAAAAGGGCGAACAGCGCAACGAGCTTACAGCGGCAAAAGCCGCCGGGTGGGGCGGCCCCGAGATTCTTGATCTGACCGATGACATCGGCGACTTCGCCGATACAGCGGCCCTGGTCGCCAACCTCGATCTGGTCATTTCCTGCGACACGTCCGTGGTGCATCTCGCCGGCGGCATGGGCAAGCCAGTGTGGATCCTCAACCGCGCCCACGGCTGCTGGCGCTACCCGGTGGGCCGTGATGATTCACCCTGGTATCCGACCGCGCGCGTGTTTCACCAGGCGACGCCCGGCGCCTGGGACGCCGTGATCGCCGACGTTGCCCGCGCGCTGGCGTTTTTTACTCCATCCCCGTCGTCGCCAGGATGATGCTGAGGCTGGTGGTGATCGCCTTCACCATGGGACCCTTTTCCACGTCCATCCACTCATCCAGCGAATGGGCGCGGCCGCCCTTGCCGGGGCCGGCGCGGCCGATGGTAATGGCCGGGATGCCGAGGTTCATCGGGATGTTGGAGTCCGTCGAACTCCATTGGTAGTCGACCTTATAGCCGTTGGCCGCAATGGCGGCCGCCGCGGTTTGCACCAGATCGGTTTTCGGGTCGGTGCTGCCGGCCGGGCGATCACCGATGACTTTGGATTCAACAGTGATCCGGCCTTCCTTGGTGGAGCGGGCGAAGTTCTCGCTGTCCGCTGCGTCCTGCATGATCTTCATCATGCGTTCCTCGACCCGTTTGAGTTCGGACACCGACTCAGAGCGCATGTCGATTTCCATCCAGCCGTTGAGCGGGATCGAGTTGACCGAGGTGCCGCCGCCGATGACGCCGATGCTGTAGGTGGTCTTGGGCTGCGTCGGCACCTGCAGGCGCGAGAATTCGCCGGCCGCCTGGGCCAGCGCGAACATCGGGTTCACGAGACCGAAAGCGCCGTAGCTGTGCCCGCCGGGGCCGCTGAAGGTTACCCGATAGCGCCGCGATCCGACGCCGCCGTTGGTAATCGTACTGACGTCGCCGGCCTCGACCGAGAAAAAGGCTTTGATCTTGTCCTTATAGGCGCCTTTGGTGAACAGATAGCGCACGCCGCGCAGATCGCCTTGTCCTTCCTCGCCGACGGTTCCGACGAACAAGATGTCATCGTGGGTCTTGATGCCGCCGGCCTGCATGGCGCGGATGTAGCCCAGCAGCACCGAGAGGCTCATGGTGTCATCGCCGATGCCGGGCGCGATCAATTTGGTGCCCTGGCGTTTGACCTTCACGTCGGTTCCGGCCGGGAACACCGTGTCCAGATGCGCCGAGACCACCACGAACTTGCCGTCGCCTTTAGTGCCCTTGCGGAAGCCCAGGACGTTGCCTTCGGGATCGGTCTTCACGTCCGTCAGGCCGACGGCTTTGAACATCTTCTCGTATTCCGCGCCGCGCACCTTTTCGGTGAACGGCGGCGCAGGAATTTCGTTCAGCTTGATGCCGTCATCGACGATGCGTCCGTGCTCGGCGTCGATGGTCGCAGCCGCGGTCTTGAATCCCGGGCTTGCGAGAATGCGCTCAATGTCGGCGGGACTTGCCGCCCGGGCGGCCGGCGCCAGTCCCAGAAGAGCTAAGGCGAACAGCGATACTGAAAGACGTGGGGAATTGCGCATGGACGGGCCCCCGAATGCATTGGCGTCAATACTCCCGCCGATGATAGGGCAATTCCGGGACGAGGGGAGCAGGGAATCACACTCGCCACGGCCTGTATTCGCGCCTGTTTCGGTCTAACCGGCGTCGGCGCTCCCGCGGCCGGCCCCCATAATGGCGGCCAGCTTCTGCCGGGTGCAGCTCAGGCCCCAAATTCCCGCGCACGCCTCAAACCGACCGCATGACCAGGCGGATGAGGTCAGGGAGCGAGGCCGAGCGGGTGCGCCGCATAACCGCGGCGCGGTGCGTTTCGACTGTGCGCTGGCTAATGCCCAGACTTACCGCGATCTCCTTGTTGGGCAGGCCTTCGACCACCAGGTACATCACCTGGCGCTCGCGGGGGGTCAGGAGCGACAAGTAGTCGGCCGCGTCCGTCTGCGATACCGAGCGGGCGAGGGGATCACCGACTTGGCTGAGCGCCCGGTCGATGCTTGCCAGCAAAACTTCGTCACCCGCCGGCTTCTCGATGAAATCCATGGCGCCTGCGTTCATCGCCTTGATCGCCAACTGGATGTCGCCGTAGCCGGTGAGGACGATTGAGGGCAGGGACCTGCCCTCGGCCTTGAGCCTCCGCAGCAGCTCCAGACCGTTCATGCCGGGCATTGCGCTATCCACCACCAGGCAGCCGGGGCGGTCGGCGTGGTGAGCGGCCAGGAAGGATTCGCCGCTGGTGTAGATTTCCACCGTGTGACCGCGATTTTTAAGGGTGTCGCGCAGAGATTCGAGCAAGTCCACGTCGTCATCCACCAGGTGCACCACCGGCTTTACGGCCGGGTTGGGGGCCGCCAGCGGAGGGCGGGACGCCGTCATGGTCTCGGTCTTCCGGATCGAGACCAGCATGTCCTGGACGCGCTGGGTCAGCCGGTCGACGTTGACGGGCTTGTGGAGATAATCGCAATCCGCGGCGACCACCCTGCGCAACACGTTGGCGGAGATGTCCCCGGTGAGAATGATCGCCGGCAACGGGCGCGGGGCGGCGGCGCGCAGGCGCTGGACCACCTCCAGGCCGGTGGCGTCGCCCGGCAGGTTGTAGTCGGCGATGACCACGTCGGGCGCGAAACCGGCGGCTTTCTCGAGAAGGCCTACGCCTACGCCGCCGTCGGCGGATAAAGTGCGGTAGCCTTCGCCCTTGAACAGCAAGGTGAGTGCGTTGGCGACCATCGGGTCGTCCTCGATGATCAGGATGGTGCCCGTCAGCGCCGCCGCCGCGGGGGCCGTGGTCCCGCCTGCAGCGTCGGACTTCTCTTCCGGTAAGGCGCCGCGGCCAATGTCGATATAAAAGATCGAACCCTTGCCGGCGACCGAGCTGACCCCGACATCGTGGTCGAGCAGTTCGCCGATGCGCCGAACGATGGTGAGTCCCAGTCCAAGGCCGAGGCCGCGCTCGCGCGCGGGATTGTCGAGCTGATGATACTCGTCGAAGATCGCCTCGAATTGGCCCTCGGGGATGCCGATGCCGGAATCGCAAACCTCGACCCGGACCTTGTCTCCGCGCCGGCGGCACCCCACCAGGACCTTGCCGCGCTTGGTGTACTTGATCGCGTTCGAAATCAGATTACGGATCATCTGCGCGAGTAAAAGGGGGTCGCTGCGCACGAACAGGCTGCTGTCGATCACCCGCAGCGCAAGTCCCTTGGAGCGGGCGAGATAGC
>CANISR010000128.1 GCA_947470105.1 Fidelibacterota bacterium
CACGCCGTTCTTCTCGAACTATCGCCCGCAGTTCTACTTCCGGACCACGGACGTGACCGGCACGATCGAACTGCCGGCTGGGACCGAGATGGTTATGCCTGGGGACAACATCTCCATGCAGGTGAACCTGATCGCCCCGATCGCCATGGATGAAGGCCTGCGCTTCGCCATCCGCGAAGGCGGCCGTACCGTCGGCGCAGGCGTGGTGGCTTCCATCATCGAGTAGAGCCGAGACCGGCGGCATCCGCACCGCGCGGATGCCGCCACTTAATAAATGCTGGATTTCTCCGGCTAGCTTTTGGGTACTAGGCCATGAACGACAGTCAAAACATCCGCATCCGCCTGAAGGCGTTTGACCACCGCGTGCTGGATCAATCCACCAAGGAAATCGTCAGCACGGCCAAGCGCACGGGGGCTCAGGTACGGGGTCCGATCCCGCTGCCGACCCGTATCGAAAAATTCACGGTTAACCGTTCGCCACACGTCGACAAGAAGTCGCGCGAACAGTTCGAAATCCGCACGCATCGTCGCCTGCTGGATATCGTCGACCCGACGCCCCAGACGGTGGACGCGCTGATGAAGCTCGACCTCGCTGCCGGTGTCGACGTCGAGATCAAGCTTTAATCGACGAACAGTAATTTCGCGAAGGTAGGGACATATGCGTTCCGGTCTAGTTGCACAAAAAGTGGGTATGACCCGCGTTTTCACCGCCGAGGGCCACCACGTGCCGGTCACTGTGCTCAAGGTGGATGGGGTTCAAGTGGTCGCTCAGCGTACCCAGGAGAAGGACGGCTACACCGCCATCCAGCTCGGCATCGGTACGCGTAAAGCCAAGCGCGTTAACCGCGCCCTCAAGGGCCACTACGCCAAGGCCAACGTCGAGCCGAAGCGTAAATTGGTCGAATTCCGCGTTGATGCGGACAAACTGGTCGATGTGGGTGCGGAGATCGTGCCGTCCCACTTCGTCGCCGGCCAGTTGGTCGACGTCACCGGCACCACGATGGGTAAGGGCTTCGCCGGCCCCATGAAGCGCTGGAACTTCTCCGGCCTTGAAGCCTCTCACGGCGTGTCGGTCTCGCACCGTTCCCACGGCTCCACCGGGGGGCGTCAAGACCCGGGCCGTGTCTGGAAAGGCAAAAAGATGGCTGGCCACCTGGGCGCAGAGCAGGTGACCATCCAGAATCTGAAGGTCGTCTCCGTGGATGACGCGAAGGGCTTCATCTTCGTGCGCGGCGCGATTCCCGGTAATCCGGGCGGCTACGTGCTGGTCCGCGATGCCGTGAAGCATGATGTGCACAAGGACGCGCCGAAAGTGGCGGGTCTGAAGGCCAAGGAATAGGACGCACGCGATGAAGTTCGACATCATCAATTTAGACAAAAAGAGCGTAGGGTCGATCGACCTTCAGGACGCCGTGTTTGGCGCCGAAGTTCGCACCGATATCCTGCATCGTGTGGTCCGCTGGCAATTGGCCAAGCGCCAGACCGGCAATCACAAAGCCAAAGTGATCAGCGAAGTGAGCGGCACCACCAAGAAGCCGTTCAAGCAGAAGGGCACCGGCGGCGCCCGTCAGGGTTCGCTGCGCGCCCCCCACATGCGCGGCGGCGGCGTGATCTTCGGACCGGTGGTTCGCAGCCATGCCCACAGCCTGCCCAAGAAGATCCGCACCCTGGGCCTGCGGTCCGCGCTGTCGTCCAAAGCCAAGGACGGCAAGCTCATCGTGATCGATGACATCGGTTCGGGCAAAGACGACGCCAAGACCAAGGCGCTGGCTGGCCGCATCAAGAAGCTGGGCTGGGCCTCGGCCCTGATCATCGGCGGCCCTGACGTGAACGAGTCCTTCGTGCGCGCTGCGCGCAACATCAAAGGCATCGACGTCCTTCCGAGCCAGGGCGCCAACGTTTACGACATCCTGCGCCGTGACACCCTGGTGCTCACCAAGTCCGCGGTCGAGAAGCTTGAGGAGCGCCTGAAATGAGCGACGTAAAGCCTAAGAAGGCCAAGGTGGACAACAAGACCGCTCCGATCGATCCCGCACTGTATGACTTCATTAGGGCGCCGATGATCACCGAAAAGGCCACCCTGGCCTCCGAGCACAACCAGGTCATGTTCCGCGTGCCGCTGAAGGCCACTAAGCCGCAGATCAAGAAGGCCGTCGAAAGCCTGTTCAAGGTGGACGTTACCGCCGTGAACACCCTGATCTCCAAGGGCAAGCTGAAGCGCTTCCGCGGCCGCTTGGGCCGTCGCAACAACGTCAAGAAGGCCATCGTGACCCTGGCTCAGGGCCAGTCGATCGATGTGACCACGGGACTTTAAGCCATGGCTCTAAAATCATTTAATCCCGTCACGCCGTCTCTCCGGGGCACGGTCCTCGTTGAACGCAGCGACCTGCACAAGGGCAAGCCCGTCAAGGCGCTGACCGAAGGCATGCACTCGACCGGTGGTCGTAATCACCGCGGCGTTATCACCAGCCGTTTCATGGGCGGCGGTCACAAGCGCCGCTACCGCACGATCGACTTCAAGCGCAGCAAGCGCGATATGACGGCGACGGTCGAACGCTTGGAATACGATCCGTATCGCACGGCCTTCATCGCGCTGCTCAAGTACCAAGACGGCGAACTGGCCTATATCATCGCCCCGCAGCGTCTGAAGGCGGGCGACAAGGTGGTCGCGGCCGAAACCGCCGATATTAAGCCGGGCAACGCCATGCCGCTCAAGAACATGCCGGTCGGAACGATCGTGCATAACATTGAGCTGAAGCGGGGCGCCGGCGGCCAGATGGCCCGTTCGGCCGGCTGCTATGCCCAGCTCATCGGCAAGGACTCGGGCTACGCGCAGTTGCGTGTCTCCTCGGGTGAAATCCGCCTGGTGCGCGCTGAATGCATGGCGACCGTCGGCGCGGTGTCGAACCCCGACAACCAGAACATCAACTATGGCAAGGCCGGCCGCATGCGCTGGCTGGGTTTCCGCCCGCACAACCGCGGGGTTTCCATGAACCCAGTCGACCATCCGCTCGGCGGCGGCGAAGGCAAAACCTCAGGCGGGCGTCATCCCGTCACGCCGTGGGGCAAACCGACCAAGGGCAAGCGCACCCGCAAGAATAAGCGCACTAAAAACCTCATCATGCGTTCTCGCCATCAGGCGAAGAAAAAAGGCTAGGGAGATCACACGTGGCACGCTCAACCTGGAAAGGCCCTTTTGTCGACGGTTACCTTCTGAAGAAGGCGGAAACCTCTCGTGCATCAGGCCGCAACGATGTGATCAAAATCTGGTCGCGCCGTTCAACTATCCTCCCGCAGTTCGTCGGCCTCACGTTCGGCGTCCATAACGGGCATAAGCACATGCCTGTGATGGTCACTGAGAACATGATCGGCCACAAGTTCGGCGAGTTCGCGCCGTCGCGCACCTTTCACGGCCACACCGGCGACAAGAAGGCGACGGTCGCTCCTCCGGCGAAGAGGGGCTAAGCCATGAGCAAAAAAAGCGTTCCCCGTCGCGTCGGCGACGACTCTGCCCGGGCGTTCTCGCGCTCGATGCGCGTGAGCCCCCGCAAGCTCAACCTTATGGCCCAGATGATCCGCGGCAAGACCGCCGGCGCTGCCTTGGCAGCGCTCGCGTTCAGCCCGCGCCGCATCGCCGAAGAGGTCAAGACCGTCCTGGAATCGGCGATCGCCAACGCCGAAAACAACCACCAGCTCGACGTCGATCAACTGATCGTTGCCGAAGCCTATGTGGGCAAGTCGATCGTCATGAAGCGCTGGAGCCCGCGTGCACGCGGCCGAGTCGGCCACATTTCCAAACCGTTCAGCAATCTCACCATCATCGTGCGTGAGAAGAAGGAAGCCGCCTAATGGGTCAGAAAGTAAATCCGATCGGCCTCCGCCTCGGCATCAACCGTACCTGGGACTCGCGTTGGTACGCGGCCCGTGGCGCCTATGCGACGATGCTGCACGAAGACCTCGAGATCCGCGTTTACCTGCGTGAGCGCCTGGCCCAGGCCGGCATTTCGCGCATCATCATCGAGCGCCCGGCCAAAAAGGCGCGCGTGACCATTCACACCGCCCGTCCGGGCGTCGTCATCGGCAAAAAAGGCGCCGATATCGAAGTGATCCGTAAGGATCTCTCGAAGATGACCGGCAGCGAAGTCCACCTCAACATCGTCGAAATCCGCAAGCCCGAGATCGACGCTCAGTTGGTGGCTGAAAACATCGCGCAGCAGCTTGAGCGCCGCGTCGCGTTCCGCCGCGCCATGAAGCGCGCCGTGCAGGCCGCCATGCGTCTCGGCGCCGAAGGCATCCGTATCACCTGCTCCGGCCGTCTCGGCGGCGCGGAAATCGCGCGCACGGAATGGTACCGCGAAGGCCGCGTGCCCCTGCACACCCTGCGCGCCGACGTCGACTATGGCGTGGGCACTGCCAAGACTACCTACGGCACCTGCGGCGTGAAGGTCTGGATCTTCAAGGGCGAAATCCTGGAGCACGACCCGATGGCCCAGGACAAGCGCGCCAACGACCAGGCCGGCGCTCCGGCTCCGCACTCCGGCCGGTAGCCAATCAGTTCTTTAGTGGAATTTCGTCATCATGATGCAGCCATCCCGCACCAAGTACCGTAAGGCCTTCAAAGGCCGCATCCATGGCAATGCCAAGGGTGGTACCACGTTGAACTTCGGGTCGTTCGGCCTGAAGGCGCTGTCGCCGGAACGCGTCACCGCTCGTCAGATCGAAGCCGCGCGCCGTGCGCTGACCCGCTTCATGAAGCGCCAGGGCCGCGTCTGGATCCGTATTTTCCCGGATGTGCCGGTGTCCAAGAAGCCCGCCGAAGTCCGTCAGGGTAAGGGTAAGGGCACGCCGGAATTCTGGATCTGCCGCATTAAGCCGGGCCGCATCCTGTTCGAAGTCGATGGTGTGACGGCGGAAATGGCCAAGGAAGGCTTCACGCTCGCCGCCGCCAAGCTGCCGATCAAGACCAAAGTCGTCGCCCGCGTCCACGCCTAAGAAAAACGTCAAGGATTACGTCGATGAGCAAAGCACAAGATCTGCGGGCCAAGAAAAGCGAGGAGCTGGAAGGCCGCCTGGGCGACCTCAAGAAGGAGCAGTTCAATCTGCGCTTTCAGAAGGCCTCGGGACAGCTGACCAACACCGCCCAATTCGGCAACGTTCGTCACGAAATCGCCCAGATCAAGACCATCCTGCGCAGCCGCCGCGACGGCGCTCAGAGCTAATAGGAACAGGCACATGCCAAAACGAATTCTCCAGGGCGTTGTCGTCAGCGACAAGCAAAACAAGACCATCGTGGTGCGCGTCGAACGCCGCCTGATGCACCCGATCTACAAGAAGTTCATCAAGCGCTCGAAGAAGTATTCGGCGCATGACGAAAACAATAGCTGCAAGATCGGCGACACTGTGCGTATCCAGGAGTGCGCGCCGATCTCGAAGAACAAGCGTTGGGAACTCGTGATGGAGAAGGCGGTATAGGCCGCGAGGGCCCGGAGCGTGCGTAAGCACGCGACAAGCCCGAAGGTTCCGAACCACTCTGTCTATAAGGACGTGAAGTCATGATTCAGATGCAAACCAATTTGGATGTTGCCGATAACTCGGGCGCTCGCCGGGTTATGTGCATCAAGGTGCTCGGCGGCTCCAAGCGTAAGTATGCCAGCATTGGCGACATCATCGTCGTCTCGGTGAAGGATGCGATTCCGCGCGGCCGCGTGAAGAAGGGCGACGTGCACCAGGCTGTCATCGTGCGCACCGCCAAGGAACTGCGCCGCGCCGACGGCACCGCCATCCGCTTCGACCGCAACGCCGCCGTGCTGATCAACAAGCAGGGCGAGCCGATCGGCACCCGTATCTTTGGACCGGTCACCCGTGAACTGCGCGGCAAGAAGTTCATGAAGATCGTCAGCCTGGCGCCGGAGGTCCTCTAATGGCCAAGCTTAAAGTCAAGAAGGGCGACAAGGTCGTCATCCTCACCGGCCGCGATAAAGGCAAGCAGGGTGAAGTGATCAAAGCGTTCCCCACCGAGAACAAGGTGATCGTGCAGGGCATCAATATCGCCAAGCGCCACACCAAGGCCTCGCAGACCTCGGGCGGCGGCATCATCGAAAAGGAAGCGCCGATCCATGCTTCCAACGTGGCGCATATCGATCCCAAGGATAACAAACCAACCCGTATCGGTTTTAAGAAACTCGAAGACGGCACGAAGGTGCGCATCGCCCGGCGTTCGGGCGAAGTCATCGGTTGAGTGAAGGACTAGGAACAATGTCTGCTAAAGCGGAAACAGCGCGTCTTCGGAAACATTACGACGACGTCGTACGTCCGAACCTGATGACGAAATTCGGGTACACCAACCCGATGGCGATCCCCAAGATCACAAAGATCGTGGTCAACATGGGTGTCGGCGAAGCTTCTCAGGACAAGAAGAAGATCGAAGGTGCGGTCGATAACATGGCGTCGATCACCGGCCAAAAGCCGGTCATCACCAAGTCGTCCAAGGCGATCGCGAACTTCAAGCTTCGCGAAAACCAGATGGTCGGTTGCCGGGTGACCTTGCGCAAAGTGCGCATGTACGAATTCCTCGATCGCCTCATCAATATTGCCATGCCTCGTATCCGCGACTTCCGCGGCGTCTCGGCCAAAAGCTTCGACGGCGCCGGCAATTACAACATGGGCCTCAAGGAACAGATCGTGTTCCCCGAGATCAACTACGACAAGATCGACAAGGTCCGCGGCATGAACATCACCATCTGCACGACGGCAAAGACTGACGAGGAAGCCAAGGCGCTTCTCGAAGGTTTCGATATGCCGTTCCAGAAGTAGGGGGAAACAAATCCCATGGCAAAAACGAGCACCGTTGAGCGCAACAACAAGCGCCGCCGCATGGCCAAGTCCTTGGGCCCGAAGCGCGCGAAGCTGAAGGCGATCATCATGGACAAGGACACCTCGGACGAAGACCGCTATGCGGCCGTGGTGAAATTGGCCCAGACCCCGCGCAATTCCTCGAAGGTCCGTATCCGCAACCGGTGCGAGCTCACCGGCCGGCCGCGCGCCACCTACCGTAAATTCAAGATGGCTCGCAACAAGCTGCGGGAACTGGCTTCCAATGGCCAGATCCCCGGCATGGTCAAGTCGAGCTGGTAAGGAGAATCGATCGTGTCATTATCCGATCCAGTTGGCGATCTGCTGACGCGCATCCGCAACGGACAGCGCGCGGGCAAATCCTCCATCACCACCCCGGCCTCGCGGCTGCGTGAAAACCTCCTGCGCGTGCTCGAGCGTGAGGGCTATATCCGTGGCTTCGAGCGCTATGTCGTGCGCGACGGCGTGGAAGAGCTCTCGGTCGAGCTCAAATACAACGAAGGCGAGCCCGTGATCAGCGAGATCATGCGCGTATCGAGGCCGGGTCGCCGCGTGTACGCGAAGATCAAGGACCTGGATAAGGTCTACAATGGCTTGGGCATCTCGATCTTGTCGACGCCACGCGGCGTCATGTCGGATCAGGAAGCGCGCCAGGCCAATGTCGGCGGCGAAATCCTCTGCCAGGTATTTTAATCCGCGTGTACAGGCGGATTTTGAAGGAAGATTGAGATGTCACGCGTAGGCAAATATCCGGTCGCCATCCCGAGCGGCGTCACCGTCACCGCGGCGGGCAAGACACTGACCGTCAAAGGCAAGCTGGGCGAGCTCAAGATCGAGACCACAGACGACGTCGAAGCCAGCGTTGTCGACGGCAAGGTATGGGTGAAGACTAAATCCGAAACCAAGCGCGCCCGCTCGCTGTGGGGCACCACCCGCGCCAACATCAACAACATGATCAAGGGCGTGAGCCAGGGTTACAAAAAGACCCTCGACATCACCGGGGTCGGCTTCAAAGCCGCAGCTCAGGGCAAGAAGCTCAATCTCAATCTCGGCTTCTCCCACGACGTCGTCTACGCGGTGCCGGAAGGCATCGAAATCAAGACTCCGACGGCGGTGCAAATCGAAGTGTCGGGCACGAACCGCCAGAAGGTCGGCCAGGTCGCGGCGGAAATCCGCGCCTACAAGCCGCCCGAGCCCTACAAGGGCAAGGGCATCCGGTATTCGGATGAGACCATTCTGCGCAAAGAAGGCAAGAAGAAGTAAGGGCGCGAGCAAGGAATCAAGTCATGGCAAATTTCGCAAAACAAAGCGCACGGCGCAAAGCCCGCACCCGGTTTTCGGTCAAAGCGGCGGCCCATGGCCGTCCCCGGCTGTCGGTGTTCCGCTCCGGCCGCCACATCTACGCCCAGGTCATCAACGACGAGAACGGCGCCACTCTGGCGTCTGCGTCTTCGGTCGACGAAGGCTTGAAGGCCAAGTCGAAGGTCGGCAACTCCAAGGACGCCGCCGCGGCTGTCGGCAAGTTGATCGCCGAACGCGCCACCAAAGCCGGCGTCAAGGAAGTGATCTTCGACCGCGGTGAGTATATGTTCCACGGGCGCGTCAAGGCGTTGGCTGAAGCGGCGCGCGAAGCCGGCCTCTCGTTCTAATAAGGAAGTTATAGATGGCACGCACTCCCACAGGAAATTCGGATCGTCCGGGCGGCGGTCGCGGCGGTGAACGACAGGGCACAGGCCGTGGAGGAAACCGTGAAGGCGGCTCCGGCGGCGGACGTGGTCCGCGGCGCGACCGCGAAGGCGGCGGCAAGCGTGAAGGCGGCCGTGAGCGCGAGGATGAATTCATCGACAAGCTGGTGCATATCAACCGCGTCGCCAAAGTGGTGAAGGGTGGCCGTCGCTTCGCTTTCGCCGCTCTCGTCGTTCTCGGCGATGCCAAGGGCAAGGTCGGCTACGGTTCGGGTAAGGCGCGCGAAGTGCCGGAAGCCATCCGCAAGGCCACTGACGCCGCCAAGCGCAACATGATCCGCATCCCGCTCCGCGAAGGCCGCACGCTGCACCATGACCTGTACGGCCGCTTCGGCGCCGGCAAAGTCATCCTGCGCGCCGCACCCGCGGGTACCGGCATCATCGCCGGTGGTCCGATGCGCGCCGTGTTCGAAACCATGGGCGTCCAGGACGTCGTGGCCAAGAGCGTGGGCAGCAACAATCCCCATAACATGGTCAAGGCGACCTTCCCTGCCCTGCAATCCATGACCAGCCCGCGCGCGGTTGCCACCAAGCGCGGCAAAAAGATCGCCGATATCGTCGGTCGCCGCGGTGAGGAAGCCGCTGCCGCCGCCCCGGGCGCGACTAAGGAGGCCTAGACGATGGCTGCCGGAAAAAAGACCGTCACGATCACCCAGATTCACAGTGGCGCCGGGCGCTACGCGGATCAGCGGCAGACCCTGATCGGCCTGAAATTGAACAAGATCCGCCGCACCAGCACCCTGGAAGACACTCCGGCGGTGCGCGGCATGATTAATAAAGTAAAACACCTGGTGAAGGTGGACGAAGGCTAGGGCCGTACCTATCTCAGCGCTGTTCGTGTTTCACGGGCGGCGTAAGGGGATAGGACGCGTCTTTACAGCCTCTCGACCGTCTGGCCACGAAGGATAGAACCATGAAGCTTAATGAACTGCGCAACCGTCCGGGCTCTACGCACACGCGCAAGGTGCTCGGCCGCGGTATCGGCTCCGGCCTCGGCAAGACCTCAGGCCGCGGCGTAAAGGGTCAGAAGGCGCGCACCGGCGTGGCCGTGAAAGGCTTCGAGGGCGGTCAGATGCCCTTGTTCCGCCGCCTGCCGAAACGCGGCTTCGTCGCGATCGCGCGTAAGGATTTCGTAGAACTGAACATCGGCAAGCTTCAGGCCGCGGTGGATGCGGGACGTATCGATGCCGGCAAGACCATCACAGTGGCCGGCCTGGTCGAAGCTGGCGTTCTGCGCCATGCCTTCACCGGTCTGCGCATCCTCGGCGACGGCGAACTGAAAGCCAAGCTCACCATCGAAGCCGTTCATGCCTCCAAGACCGCGCTTGCCGCGATCGAGAAGGCCGGCGGTTCCGTGAAGATCCTGACCCTGCCCGGCGCCGACCCGCACAAGGCCCGCGGCAAGACCGCCGACGGCAAGAAGATCGAGAAGAAGAAGGTCGCCCCCAAGAAGGGCGCCGAGAAAGTGGCCCGCTCTGAGAAAAAGAGCGCCGCCAAGAAGACGAAGACTAAGGGCAAGAAGGCCTAGTACGTACCGGAGCCGGTATTTCCGGCTCCGCCATCGGAGTTTGATATGGCTTCTGCCGCAGACCAACTGTCCGCCAACATTAATCTCGGTGTTTTTTCGAAAGCGACCGAGCTTAAGCGGCGAATCTGGTTCGTCATGATGGCGCTGATCATCTATCGCATGGGCACGTTCATCACGTTGCCCATGATCGATCCGGTCGCCATGTCCGATATGATCAAGCAGCAGTCCAAAGGCGTGTTGGGCCTGTTCGACGTGTTCTCCGGCGGTGCGCTGTCGCGCATGAGCATCTTCGCGCTCAACATCATGCCGTACATCTCTGCGGCCATCATCATCCAGCTCCTGGCGGCCGTGAACCCGGCCCTTGAGCAGATGAAGAAGGAGGGTGTGTCCGGACGCATCCGCATGAACCAGTACACGCGCTATCTGACGGTCGCCATTACGGCGGTCCAGGCGTACACCATCGCCACTGGTCTTGAATCCGCCACCGCGCCCAATGGCATCCCGGTGGTCTCGGCGCCCGGCATGTTCTTTCGCTTTACCGCGGTCGTGACGCTCGTGGGCGGCACCATGTTTCTGGTGTGGCTTGGCGAACAGATTTCCGAGCGCGGCATCGGTCAGGGCGTCTCGCTCCTGATCTTCGCCGGCATCGTCGCGGGTCTCCCCGGCGGCGTGGCCACCACCCTGGAGCTGGGCCGCACCGGCGCCCTGTCGCCCTTCATCATCGCCGCCTTGTTCCTTGGCGCGATTGCGGTGATTGCAGGCATTGTCTTTGTGGAGCAGGCGCAGCGACGAATTCTGGTTCAATATCCAAAGCGACAGCAAGGCAACAAGGTGTTCGGCGGCGAAAGCTCGCAC
>CANISR010000129.1 GCA_947470105.1 Fidelibacterota bacterium
CCCCAGCCCCGGGCTGCGGTAGCCGGGCCCAGGATCATGTGTTCGTCCCTCGGCGCCAACGGCCGCTTCGCCAACCAGCTCCTGCAATACGCCGTGGCGCGCCTCTATGCGGAGGATCACGGGCTAACGGCGGAATTCCCCGATTGGATCGGGCGTGATTTGTACGGTTTCGATGATCCGCTTTTGGGCCCGCTTCTGCCGACGTTATCGGAAAAGGACGTCGACATTGCGGGGGCTTTGTCGGGCCGTACCGCGGCGGCGCTCGCGGAGCATGACCTCTGGGGGTATTTCCAGAAGAGTTCACAAGATTTCGCCGGGCATCGCGACCGATTCCGGCGCATGTTCAAGCCGGCGCGCCAGATCGCGGCGCTGTCGGCAGAATGGATGTCCAAGCTCGGCGCGGGCGACCGCCCCCTGGTGGCGCTGCATTTGCGCCGCGGCGACTTCGTCAAAACGAAACTGTGGATCGCGCCGGAGGACTGGTACCTGGCGTGGCTGGGCGATCTGTGGCCGCGGTTGGAGCGACCGCTTCTCTATATCGCGACCGATGATCCGTCGGTTTTAACGGCCTTCAGCGCCTATGCGCCCGTGACGACGGATATCCTCACGCCCGCGCTGTCCGGCGCCGAGTTCTATCCCGATTTTCACGTGCTCACTCAAGCCACGCACCTGGCCATTTCCAACAGCTCGTTTTCCTTCGTGGCTGCGATGCTAAATGAGCGCGGCGTCGAATTCGTGCGGCCGGAGCGGGATACCGCGCGCCTGGTCGCATTCGACCCCTGGAATGCGCCGATCACCCTGCCTCAGGACCCGCGCCTCACCGAGGGCGAGCAATTGGCGCGCCAGCTCCTCGATGCGGTGCCGAACCATTTTCCGGCGCTCATCGCCCTGGCGGAGATTCTGGAGCAGACGGACCGCCGCGATGAGGCCTTGCAGATCTACGACAAGGCCATCGTCGCCAACCCTCGCAGTGCCGTCGCCTTCCTCGGGCGCGGAAAACTTCTGACTCGCGCGGGACAACCGCACGAAGCGCTGGCGGCGTTTCGGACGGCGCTCGAACTTGACCCCGACAATGCCAAGATGCGGGAAGATGTGTCCCGGGCGATGGCCGCCGGTCCGGGCTAAGCGTCTTACTTGACGGTGATGCGCACCAGATCGCGGATGCTGCGGGCGCCGTGTTTGTCTCCCGGTACAACGACCCGCAGGCCGCCCATGGACTCAAGTGCCTGGCCGTCCCGTTCGTAAGCCACCAGCACCTGCTTCCCTTCGAGGAAGGGATGAAACTCACCAATGGCAAGGTTGATCGCATATCCGTCACTGCTAGCCACCTCGATGGCATGGCGAAAGGCCGAGCCCTTGCCCTCGGCGTCGACGATTTCGGCTTTGTTCAGAATGTCCAGGAGAAGCGCACCCTTGAACTTCGCCTTCTGCATTTTGCCCTGAGCCTCAAAGGCCACCTCGAGCTCGATCACCGGCAGTTTCTGCACGTCAGCCGCATTCGGATGCAGGGTCTGTCTGACCTGCCCGTCCACGGTGAACCCGGGCTGATCCGCGGCACGGGATGGCGCCCCGGCTAGACAAACGAGAACCGCGAGCATTCCACCAAAGCCGATACGCATGACGGGCTTCCCTCCGGACAACGATATATCCGTATAAACATATCGCTGTCCGGCGGTGGCGGGAAAGGCGATTTTGGATGTTTCCGTCGTGTTGTACCGCGGCGCGAGAATCGGCTTGGCGCGGGCGGCCTTGAGTTCAGGCCGCACTGCCGAGGGTTTTGCCCGACGCATGGGCTGGAGAGGGGTGGTCGACCACCGAAGTGCGTCCTTCCAGCTCAAGGCGTCGCTCGCCTTCCACCCAGGACGGCATCTCTGCGCTGTCCTGATCCCAATGGGCGAGGGAGGCTTCGTCGCACCACTTGGCCAGTTTCGGCATGGCCGTGCGGTGCGCGCCGCCCAGCATGAAGCCGCGCATGGCGGCGCGGTCGCGCCACACGGTGAGAGTCCAGAAGGCGCCGCTGAAATTGTTCACAGCGGCCGCCAGGCAGCCGTCGCTGGCCCGGGCCTGGCGGAGGCTACGGAACGAATGCCAGGCGAACGGAGGAAATAGCCAAGCTGAGCGCAGGCGCAGGCGGGTGATGGAGATCTGGGGCACAGAGGCGCCTACATCACCAGCGGCGCCGCAGCGATGCGCGAGCCCCAGGCGCCGTCGTCTTCCTCGAACAGGTCGGTGAGCTGGCTCATGACAGCGCCGCCCAGCTCGTCGGCGTCCATCAAGGTCACGGCGCGGCGGTAGTAGCGCGTCACGTCGTGACCGATCCCGATGGCCAGCAGCTGCACTTCGGACTTGTCCTCGATGAACCGGATCACTTCGCGCAGGTGTTGTTCCAGGTAATTGCCGGGATTGACCGACAAGGTCGAATCATCCACCGGCGCGCCGTCGGAGATCACCATCAGGATGCGCCGCTGTTCGCCGCGGGCGGCCAGGCGGTTGTGCGCCCAGGCCAGGGCTTCGCCGTCGATGTTTTCCTTGAGGATGCCCTCGCGCAGCATCAGCCCGAGGTTGCGGCGCGCGCGCCGCCACGGCATGTCGGCGCTTTTGTAGATGATATGGCGCAAGTCGTTGAGACGCCCGGGGTGCGTCGGCTTGCCGCTCTCGGTCCACAGGCGGCGGGACTGCCCGCCTTTCCACTGGCTGGTGGTGAAGCCCAGAATCTCAACCTTGACTCCGCACCGCTCCAGCGTACGCGCCAGCAGATCAGCGGTCATGGCGGCGATGGTGATAGGCCGGCCGCGCATGGAGCCGGAGTTGTCGATCAGCAGGGTGACGACGGTATCCCGGAATCGGGTCTCCTTCTCGCGCTTGAAGGACAGCGAGTGCGTCGGGTTGGCGACGATGCGGGCGAGGCGGCTCGCATCCAGAAGGCCCTCCTCCAGGTCGAACTCCCAACTCCGCGTTTGCTGGGCCATGAGGCGACGCTGCAGACGGTTGGCGAGGCGCGAGACCACGCCCTGCAAGTGAGCAAGCTGGCGGTCGAGCTGCAGGCGCAGGCGGGTGAGCTCTTCCGGATCGCAGAGATCGGCGGCGTCCTCTTCCTGGTCGTAACGTGTGGTGAAGACCTTGTAGCGGTCCTCCTCGCGGCCCTTGTTGTGGCCCATACGCGGCGCGGATTGCTTGCCGTCGGAATCGTCCTCGGCGTCCGCGCCCATGACCGGCTGACCCTGGACGTCGCCGTCTTCCACCGCCTCGGTCTCGGTTTCGCGCGAGGCCGAAGGCTGTTCGCCTTCGCCCTGGCTCTGGTCGCCTTCTTCGCTCTTGGAGCTGTCGTCCTTGTCTTCGTCCGGATCGGCGTCGCCGCCGGCGGGATCGTTGCCTTCTTCTTCCTCATTCTGCTCGACGTCCTGGGCATTGTCTTTTTCAAGCTCCAGGGTATCGATCAGGCGGCGCAGGATGTCGGCGCTTTTGCGCTGGTCGTGGATATTGGCGCTGAGCTCGGCGAGGTCCAGGTCAAGTTTTGCGCCGAAGTGTTCCTTGAGGAGCTCCCGCACATGTGCGCCCGAAGCGCCGGGGGCCAGGGTGCCGCAGCGGTCGTGAATGAGCACCCGCAGGGCGTCGCCCATGTCCACCTGGTGAAACGAACGCGCGGCCTGATAGCCTTCCAGCGTGAGGCGCTGTTCCAACGCTTGGCCCAGGTTGCGGTTTACGCCGTTGTACTGGCGGGCGCCGATGACCTCGACGCGGGCCTGCTCCATGGCGTTGTAGGCGCTCACCGCGTCCTTGCTCACCGGCATGCGCCTGGCATGAACGAGATCGCTGTGGTGACGCAGCCGCAAGGCCAGCGCATCGGCCGCGCCGCGCAGCCGCGTCACGTTTTCGGGCGTGAGTTTGTGCGGCGGCATGGGCAACCGCATGTCGTTCTGGCTGCCGGGGGCCGGCTTCTGGTTAGCGGCCAGCGGGGTGTAGGCGACCGTAATCTCGGTCTTACCCGAGATCGCCTTCACGGCCGCTGTGGTGGCAGCCTTGAACACTTCGGTCTTGGAGAGGCCGCGTTCAGAGCTCGGGTACGGAGGTTTTGTGACCATCGGCGAGGCCGGTTGCCTACGCCACGGCTTCCACTGCGGAACCGCTGATGTCCTCGCCGAAGCAGCGCTGGTAGTACTCGGCGATGAGGGGGCGTTCGGTCTCGTCGCACTTGTTGAGGAAGGTGACGCGGAAGGAATAGCCCAGGTCCTTGAAGATCTGGTTGTTGTCCGCCCAGCTGATGACCGTGCGCGGCGACATGACGGTGGAGATGTCCCCGGCCATGAAGCCCGCGCGCGTCAGGTCGGCCACGTCCACCATGGCCGAGATGACCTTCTTGCCCTCTGCGGTGTTGTAGCCTTTGACCTTTGCCAGCACGATATTGGTCTCGGCGTTATGCTTGAGGTAGTTGAGCGTGGCGACAATGTTCCAGCGGTCCATCTGGCCCTGGTTGATCTGCTGGGTGCCGTGGTAGAGGCCGGTGGTGTCGCCTAGGCCGATGGTATTGGTGGTGGAGAACAGCCTGAAGGACGGATGCGGCCGGATGATCTTGTTTTGGTCCAGCAAGGTGAGCTTGCCGTCCACTTCCAGCACGCGCTGGATCACGAACATCACGTCGGGGCGGCCGGCGTCGTATTCGTCGAACACCAGTGCGACGGGATGTTGCAGCGCCCAGGGCAGCAGGCCTTCGCGGAACTCGGTCACCTGCACGCCGTCGCGGAGCACAATGGCGTCCTTGCCGATGAGGTCGATACGGCTGATGTGGCTGTCGAGGTTGATGCGCAGGCACGGCCAGTTGAGGCGCGCTGCCACCTGTTCGATGTGCGTCGACTTGCCGGTGCCGTGGTAGCCCTGCACCATGACGCGGCGGTTATGGGCAAAGCCGGCGAGGATCGCGAGCGTGGTGTCGTGATCGAAGCGGTAGGCCGGATCGGTGTCGGGAACATGCTCGGAGCGCTCGGAGAACGCCGCCACGGTCATGTCGCTGTCGATGCCGAACACCTCCCGCACCGAAATCTGGCGGTCGGGCGTGGTCGGCGCTGACGCGGGGGTTTCCGTCCGCTTGGTCATGGAAGAAAAATCCTCGGAATAAACGGCAAGGGGAAGCGGTTATGACACGCCCGGCCCCCGGGCTGCAATTACGCTTTAAATCAAGGTTTTCAAGGGCTTTTGCCCAGCCCTGAAGGCTAGGCGGAGGGCGCCAATTCGGCCTTCAGAGTCTGATAGGCCTCGTTGATGACCTTCATGCGGGTTTCGGCCTCGGCCGAACCGCCGTTGGCGTCCGGGTGGTGGCGCTTCACCAGTTCCTTGTAGCGCCGTTTCAGGCCATCGAGGGTGACAGGCATGGTCAGCTTGAGCACCTTGAGGGCACTTTGCCGCGCGGCATGGGTCCGCGAGGCTTCGTCGGCGTGAGCCCGCCTGTCCTCCTTGCGGTGGCTGGTCTCGGTTTCCGGATCGAAAGCGGTGCCGGCCGCGAATCCGAAAGGGTCGTGAACCTTGAATTTGCGGCGCCCGCCGCCGAGGGTGCCGAGTTTCCAGGTCGGCCGCTCCCAGGTGGCCGCGCTGCGGATCTCGGCTTCCAGTTCAGCCGTGGTCGCACCCTTGTGATAGTCCCAGCTCGCGTTATAGGCGCGCACATGCTCGAGGCAGAACACGAAATACGAGCGCAAATCCTTGTCTTTGGGCGCGCGGAATTCGCCCACTGCGGCGCAGCCCTTCCAGGCGCAGGCGCAGGGATTATTTTCGGCCTGTATGGACTCGGCTTTCAATGGCATGGCGCTTAAATATGGGAGGCATCGGCCCGGGCGGCAATCTTGTATCTTCGCGCCGGCTGTGCATTTCACGGATTGGAATCGATGGGAATTTATAGCGAGCGTATCAAATCGAAGTTGACGGCGGGTTTGAGCCCGACCCGGCTGGAAATCGTCGACGATTCGCAGAGCCATCGCGGCCATGCCGGCGCGGCCGCCGACGGCGCGGGCGAGACGCATTTCAACGTTGCCGTCGAATCCGCGGCTTTCACCGGACAATCCCGCGTGGCGCGCCAACGCCTGGTACATGAGTTGCTGGCGCTGGAGCTGCGGGAGCGGGTGCATGCACTGTCGCTGAAGTTGACGGCGCCGGGCGAGAGCTGAGTTACTCCGTACCCGTATAGAACGCTGGGAATTCCCGCTTTACGATTGGACTGTCGGTGGCCCAGGCGTGGCAGGTGCCAAGCAGCGCGGGCCTTACCGTGACACCCTTGGTGCCCTGGGCCTCCTGGCGCCGTTTGCGGCCTAAGGTCTGGTAGGTGACCGTCGCGGCATGGCCGATGAGGTCGACGATATGCACGCAGCCCTGCACACCGCCCACCAGCTCGCGCACGGCCTTGGTGAAGCCCCTCAGCAGCTTCAGGCCAATGAGGCGGCGGAAGTTCGGCGTGATGGCGCCGCAGATCTTGAAAGGCGCGTGGTCGGTCACCGCCACGACATCGGTCAGCGTGAGTCCGGCGTCGACCGTCAGGCGCAATGACATACCGTGCACGATGTCGCCTGGACCAACGGGATGATCGGCGAGGGGCGTGCCGAGTGCTTTGACGTCGGTGATGGAGCTGTCCACATCGAAGGCGCCGTCGGCGCGTTCATAGCCATGGCAAATCACGGTGCGGCGATGGATCAGAGTGCGTTGAACGGGGGAGGGCAAAGGCATCGCTTATGCGTCCCGTTCGCTGTTTCTGACGGCGTGGGGAAACTCTGTGGCCGCCAGGACGCCGTCCACTCTCCAGGCGTGGCAGGCATTGAGAAAATGCGGCCGTGCGCCCTCGCTTTCTCCTGCCCGCTGCGCAGCGCGGTACAGCGGTTCATCCAGAGTCTGGTACGCGACCGTCGCCATGGGCGCCAGCAGATCGACCAGATGAACGCAGCCCTTGATGCCGCCGACCTTCTCGCGCACGGCGCGATTAAAGCCCTTGCCCAGGCTCAGGCCGACCAGTTGCTTGAACGCAGGCGTGATGCGCGGGCACATGGCGAAGGGCGTGTAGTCCTGGATGGCCAGGATGTCGCGGATGATCATGTCCGCACCAATGGTCATGCGCAGGCCCATGCCGTGGACCGGTTCGCCCGCCGGGATGCCGTTCCGGTCCTGGTTGGGCGCGTCATAGGTTTTAACGTCGGTCATCCAACCGTCGATATCCCACAGGCCGTCGTCACGCGCGTAACCTTCACAGGTAATCGTGCGCGTATGCAGCAGCGTGCGTTCGGACGTGGGGTCGGGCAGCGGCATGAACGATCCTTGACCGCCGATTTAACCAACCGGCGGCCGGGGATCATACCGTTGTTTTTGCAGGGCGGCCCTTCCTGTACGTCAACTCACGCCGAAGCGCCGTAACTCTCGCCGTAAATGAAGGCGTTGCGGTCCTTGAGGTCCTGCTCGAGCTCGGTGTTGTAGACCGCGTAGAGGTCCCGTACCGAAACCATGCCCACGACCCTTGTGCCGTCAACCACCGGCAGATGGCGGTAGTTGTGCAGCTTCATCATGCGGATGGCGTCGGAGGCGGTGTCGTCTGGTTTGAGGGTGTCCGGCTCCGCGGTCATGACTTCGCGCGTCGTGGCGGCGTCCGGGTTGAGTCCGGCGGCGATGACGCGGCTGGTCATGTCACGCTCGGTGATGATGCCCACAAGGCGCTCGCCTTCCATCACCAGAATGGCGGCCACCTTGCGTTCGCGCATCAGCCGCGCCGCGGTTCGCACGGTTTCATGCGGGCTGATTTTACAGAGGGTCTGGTCGCTGATGACGTCCGGAACGATCTTCCTGATCATGGCACACTCCCTTCCAGACCGATGACAGGAGGTCACCGGCAACTCGGGTCGATCCCCGACGGAAGGGCGGACAGCGAGCTGTGCCCTAGAGCGGGGTCTTGCGACCCCTCCACCCGGAAAGTCTCTGCCAGCATCCAGGGGCGGTCAAGGCTAGCGAAAGGAAATGCCGGCGCCGGTGTCTAAGGCCTTGATTCAGGCTGCGGCAGACGGTGCCGTGGACGCTCCGGCTTCGGCTTTGGGCTCCGGGCGGACGCGAATCAGCGAGAGTTGGTTGCGCGTGCGGCGCACCACTTCGAAGCGGAAGCCGTGAAACAGGAAGCGCTGGCCGGCTTCAGGGATCGTGCGGGCCTCGTACAGGAGGAGACCGGCAAGAGTCGTCGCCTTATCGTCGGGCAAGCCCCAATCGAATTCGCGGTTGAGATCACGCAGCGTCACCGCGCCGTCGATGAGATAGGAGCCGTCGGTCTGGGGGCGAACGCCGGCCACCGGTACATCGTGCTCGTCGCGGATATCACCGACGATTTCTTCCAGAATATCTTCCAGGGTCACGGCGCCGAGCAGCGCGCCGTATTCGTCCACCACCAGGGCGAAATGCTCGCGCCTGGCGCGGAAGGCGTGGAGCTGGTCGAGCAGGGTCGTGGTGTCGGGAATGAACCAAGGCTTGGTCGCCAGCGCCACCACATCCACCTTTTCGGCATGTCCGCGGGCGGACTCGAGCGCGCGCAGCAAGGCCTTGGCGTGGATCACGCCGACAATATTGTCCGGCTGCTCGCGCCAGAGCGGAATGCGCGAGTAAGCGCTGCCGGCGACCTGTTCGACGGTCTCGGCGATGGGCAGGTCGGCGTCGATGGTGAGCAATTTCTTGCGGTGGACCATGACCTCGCCCACCGTGACGTCGGCAAGGTCGAGCACGCTGCGCAGCATGGCGCGTTCGTGCTTCACTTCGTGGATGATCCCCTTATCCGACATCTGCATCTCGATGGTGCCGCGCAATTCGGTCAGTGTCTGCTCGGCGGTGCGCGCGATCTCTGTCGACACCCGTAGCATGCGCAACGTGGCGCTCACGATCAGGTGGATGACAACGCTCAAGGGGCGCACGATGGTGACCAGCACCGTCATGATTCCGGCAAATCGCAAGGCCGTCGCGGTCGTATGCATAAGCGCGAAGGTCTTAGGCAGGATCTCGCCGTAAATCAGTACCAGTACCGTCATGATGCCGGTGGCATATGCGATGCCCCGTTCACCGAATTCCTCGATCATGACGCTGGTGGCCAGGGCCGACGCCAAGATGTTGATGACGGTGTTGCCCAGTAGCACGGTGGAGATCAGGCGCTCGCGCCGCGCCAGCAGACGGTTGACGGACGCCGCGCGCTTATCGCCCTCTTGTTCCATCTGATACATGAGCGAGCGCGAAGTCGCGGTCAGCGCGGTTTCCGCCGCCGAGAAGAACGCGGTGACGGCGATCAGGATAAGGATAACGATGCCGGTGGTGATCATGGCTGTTCGCTCAAGCTGGCGCGCAAGGTTTCTTCCAGCTTGGCCATCGGCACATCGCGGCTGACGAAAGCCTTGCCCACCCCTTTGGCCAATACAAAGTTCACTGCGCCGTCCTTGACCTTCTTGTCCTGAGCCATATGCCCAATGAGAGTGGCCGGCGTCAGCGTCCGGGTCTTGGGTGGCGTCACCGGCAGCCCAACCGCGTTGAAATGTGCGCGCACCCGCGCCAGGTCTGCCGCGGGGCACAGGCCCATGCGCACGGAGAGATCGAACGCCTGCACCATGCCGATGGCGACCGCTTCACCGTGCAGCAGGGCGCCGGAGTAGCCGAACTCAGCCTCAAGCGCGTGACCGAAGGTGTGGCCGAGATTGAGCAGGATGCGTTCGCCTTGTTCGCGTTCGTCCGCGGCCACGATCCGGGCCTTGGCTTCGCAGGCTGTTACGATGCAATGCCTGAGCCCATCGTGGCCGGCGGCGGTGCCGCTCAGGGCGGTTGCGCCATTGGACTCGAGCCATGACCAGAAGGCAGCGTCGCCCAGCAGGCCGTATTTGGCGACTTCGGCGTATCCCGCCAGCAATTCCCGCCGCGGCAAGGTTTCCAGCGTATCGGTATCCGCCAGCACCAGGCGCGGTTGGTGGAAAGCGCCCACCAGGTTTTTTCCGGCCTTGGTGTTGATACCGGTCTTGCCGCCCACGGCGCTGTCTACCTGGGCGAGCAGGGTGGTCGGCATCTGGATGAAATCCACGCCGCGTAAGAGAACCGAGGCGGCAAAGCCCGCCATATCGCCGACCACGCCGCCGCCCAAAGCCACGACCATGGTCGAGCGTTCGCATTTGGCCGCCAGCATGGCGTCGAGCACCTGGGTGAGGTGCGTGAAATCCTTGGAGGCTTCGCCCGCGGGCAGGATGAGGTGGTCGCAGCGGATGCCGGCGGAGGCCAGGTGACCTTCGAGAGCGCCCAGATATAGCGGCGCCACATTGCTGTCGGTGACGATGAACACACGTTTCTGCTGCAGCACCGGGGCGACAAGCTCCGCCGCGCGCGCCAGCAGCCCGCGGCCGACCTCGATGCCATAGCTGCGGTTCCCCAGCGAGACGGCCACCGTCGTGGAGACGGGCGCAATACGGTTCTGCTTGTTCATAGCGCCGCCGTGCGCGGCCGCGCCGTGCCGGAGAAAGCCCCGATGGCCTCCAGCACGCGTGTGCACGTGAGATTGGGGTTGTCGATGCCGGTGTCGACCGTGATGTCGGCCTCGGCGTAGACCGGATAGCGGGTGTCCATGAGCTTGGCCAGGGTCTCGCGGACATCGCCGCTGTTGAGCAGGGGCCGGTGAGTCCGTCCTTTAGTACGGGCGACCAGGGTATCGAGGTCGGCACGCAGCCATACCGAAATGCCCTGATCGTGAATCAGCGCCCGGGTGCCGGGGTCCATGAAGGCGCCGCCGCCGGTGGCCAGGACCGCCGGCGTGCCGGCCAGCAGGCGTGCTATCACGCGCCGCTCGCCGTCGCGGAAGGCGGGCTCACCGTAGCGCTCAAAAATCTCGGCGACCGAGCAGCCGGCGGCCTTTTCGATTTCGATGTCGGCGTCGACGAAGGTCAGGCCGGTCCGGGCCGCGAGCCGGCGGCCGATGCAGCTTTTGC
>CANISR010000130.1 GCA_947470105.1 Fidelibacterota bacterium
GGGCCGGCCCAGGTGGAGAACGGTTCGCCGCTGAAGTTGAACGCCCCCACTTGCTGCTTCAGACGGATGATGTTGTACGGGTCGGCGCGGACGTAATCCTTTGCCGCCTGGCTCACTACGTCGCGGCCGAACAGATTTAGCGGCACGCAGCCGTTGGTGGGCGCAGTCAGCGTCGAGCGGCAGACAATTGTGCCGTTGGCCGGGTTGCGGACGGCGTCGATGGCCAACATGTACTTGGGCACGTTGATGGTGTTGCCCGAAATGGTCGTGCTCATGTTGAAGCCCGACGATAGATGAGCGTCGAATTTCCACACCGTATCGAACGCGTCGATAGTCCCTTCGGTCCCGACCATGAACCGCAGGATGCGGCGGTCGTACAGGGGCTGCTGAGCGCCCAAATCGCCGTTCATGGTGCCGAAGGTGAACGAGGGCCCGGCCGCGATGGCCGCGGCGGACAGGGACGCCGGCAGGAAGGCGTTATCGGATTTCATGGTCAGGTTGCCGGGGTAGAACACCGGCGTGCTGCGCGATTCGGAATTCATATGCGCCCAGGACGCCTCACCGAACACCTTCCAGTCGTCGCTGACCTTGTAGGATGCGTAGGTGTAAACGTTCTGCCGCTGCTGGCGCGGCAGGAGCGCTGTACCGAAAACATTCTTATGCGAGGACGACTGCCAGCTACCGCCCTGCATCATCGGCGTGGAGATGAGCGATCCGAACACGACGTTGTACGGAACGCCGCCGGGACCGAAAGCGACGCCCTTAAGGGGCCCGGCGGCGATCTGGCCGCCGAGGGTTGCAACCGCGAGGCCAGTCTGATCGCGGCGGATGATCTGCGGCTGGCCGTTGGTGGCGGTATAGGCCGGATTGGTGAGATAGGACGACCCGGTCAGGTTCCAGGCGCGATTGGGAACCAGAATGCCGTCGTCGTTGGCCATTTCACCGCTGATCAGGAAGTGGCCGCGGTCCTCGGCGAAGGCCGTGCCCCCGGTCATGGCGATCTTGAAGTTGCGGTTGTCGCCGTAGGTGGTGACGCCGCCCGACACTTCGCCCTTCACGCCCTTGAATTCCGTGTCGAGGATGAAGTTCACCACACCCGACATGGCGTCGGAGCCGTAAGCCGACGATGCGCCGCCGGTGACCACGTCCACGCGCGAAATCAACTGCTGCGGAAATTCCGAGACGTCAGCGACGCCGGTGATGATGCCGCCCACGACGCGTTTGCCGTTGAGCAGCGTCAGGGTGCGTTCCGAGCCAAGACCGCGCAGGTTCAAGCTGTTGACCGCGGCGCGTCCACTGGTGACGGTGGCGGCGCCGGACTGCGGCGTCGCGCTGGCGGCAAGGCTCGGGAGCGTGTTCACGTAGTCGGCCAGGTTCGACGTCGCCTGGTTCTGCATCTGCTCGACGCCGATGACAGACACCGGAGTCGGCGCTTCATAACCGTCGCGGACGATGCGTGTCCCGGTAACGACGACTTCTTCGATCTGCGCCGATTGAGCGGGCGCGGTTTGGGCCTGCGCGCCCGCCGCGGAACCCGCCAGCAGGATTGCGGCCAGCACAGGACTGGCGCTAAGCGGAATGGCCGTCCAGATTCGCGCTGTTGTCATCGAACGATTGGAGGAAATGCCCCGCGCAGCCGAATTTCCAGAATTCATTTTTATGAGCCCCTTGACGATAGCCGCGGCGATGAGCGCCGGCGGCGTGCTGAAACCGTATCAACGGGGGCAGATAGATCGGTCTTTACGCCGCAGTCCTGCCCCCGCCGGAACTGTTTCGTAGCACCAATGTGTGGACCGCATGCCGGATGTGACAGTGCGGCGAACTTAAGATTATTTTGTAGTTAAAGCGGTTTGGGTTTCAATGATATATTGCAGTGCAGCAAAACTTTAGAAGCTAGACGCGCGGCACCACTGCGGTCGCTTCAATTTCGACCTTGGCATCACTCTCCACTAGGGATTTGACTTCAACCACGGACATGACGGGATAATGCTTGCCCATGATCTCGCGGTAGGCGGCGCCGACCTCTTTGATGGTCGCCAGGTATTCAGCCTTGTCGGTGACATACCAGGTCAACCGCACAATATCGCTGAGCTTGGCACCGGAGGGCGCCAGCGCCTCGCCGATATTAATAAGCGTCTGGCGCAGTTGACCCGCCGTGTCCTTGGCTGGGAATTTGCCATCGGGGGTCCAGCCGATCTGGCCGGCGACGAAGACGAGATCCCCGCGCGCGACGATGGTGTTGGTGTAGCCGCGCGGCGCCGGCCAGTGCGGGGGATTCAGCATCTCGATCATCAACTTCGTGGTCCTCTTAATACCGCCTGTTCCGGCGGTATCCTGCGGGCGCCGTATGCGCCGCGGCTGTGTAACTTGATTTATACATAAAGTGAGTACGCGCAAGCTACAAGCTTTGCGCCACTCCCCGGGATGGCTGCGGGACGCATCGGGGGCCTGCTTTTGCTGCTGGTTTCGTGGCCGTTACGGGCCGGAAAGCCCGAGCCCACCGATGGCGGCGTTGAGCGCCCGGCCCTCTTCGTCGCCCAGGGCCGCATCACGCAACATACGGATCACCTTGGGCGCGTCGGGCCGGCCGCGGACCTGGGTGTAAACACCCATGACCGCCTGGAAGTTGCGCCAGCCCCGGGCGTGGGTGTCACCGTAGCCTTTGACCAGGCGCGGGCAGCAGGCAACTTCGACCCCGAGGTCATAGGACCATCCGCCGGCTTCGAGCACGGTGGACAGCCACGCCTCGATGCGCGCGTTCTCGGTCTTGAACCGCAACGACTTGCGGCGGAAGCGTCCGAAGCGGGCAAGCGTGTAGAGCATCACAAACCCGGAGAGGCGCGTGGTGGAGACGCGCCGTCCGTGGTGGAAGAAGCGCCCCATGATTCCGCGCAGGCGCGGGCTGGCGAGAATGTATGCGCCCAACGACGCCGGCAACGCGTCGCAGATTTCCTCCACACGCGGATGCATGAATTCCGACACGCCGACGATTTGGCCGGGCGCGGCGCGCACTTCCTCGCGCACGCGGGTGAACCGGGCGCCGCGAGTCTTGAGGTCGGCGACGCGGAACACGTCCTCGAATGCCATCCATAATGCGAGGTAGCGCGCGCATTCACGCGTGAGCCCCCAGCCCAGGCGCGCGCCGCCGAGCTGGCGGTCGAAGGCCAGCACAGGCTCCAGCCGGTCGAGGTAGAGCGCGCCGCAAGCGGAGTCCTGGTAGTCCACGACCTTGCGCAGGCCGGGCACGACGATCTCCATCACCTCGGGCGGACACAACGCGCTCGCGCGGTCGAGCAGCGCTTGGCCCGCCGGTGACGCGGCGCGCGGCACGGATGGGGCTGTGACAGCCACAGCAGTCTCCGGCCCCGCGGCGCGGACCGCGCCGTCATAGCCAGCGATGAAGGCTTTGAGATTGGTTTCCTTGGCGCGGGCGTCGGCGGCCAGGACTTTTTCGTAAGCCTCGCGCGGAAACGGCAGCAGGCCTGACCCCGCCACGGCGCCGAGCAGCACAGCACTGATGATGCTGCCGTTCTTGCGCGCCAATTCCTCCATGTCGAACATGATTGTGGTCCGCGCACGCACGCCGGCGGCTTCCAGCACATCGGCGCTGGGGGCGCGGCCATCGCCCATGGCGGTCTTCTCGCCGATGGCGTAGATGCGGTGGGTCGACGCCACCAGCGCTGTCCGGTCGGGCGTCACGAACCCGCGCATCATCGCGCGGCCGGCTTCCATCAGCTCCGCCGCCACCACCACGTCCACATTGCCGGGCACGGGCATCAGCGCCAGCACCGGGTCTTTCCCCGCCGCCTTGGCCGCGGCTTCCGGAAACACTTCGATATAATAAATTGTGGCGCCGGTGCGCTGGGCGACGCCCGCCACCGATGTGCCTTGGGCGAGATAACCGCTGTGCTCCGCGACCTCCAACAGCCAGGTGGCGAGCGTGCCGCCCCCCTGCCCGCCCAAGGCCAGGACTGCGACGGTGATGGGTTTCACTTGGACAGTATTAGACAGCATGGCGCGCTCTGCGGGCGTCGGCGCCCCGCTGCAGCCAGCCGATGACGGCGTCGCGTACGCTCGCCATCAGCTTCTCCCCGGCGGTCGGATTGTAGACGATGTCGGCGCGATAGAATGATGGGCACAGCACGGCGGCATGGGCGGTCTCGCCGCAATGACCGCAACCGACGCAGTCATTGTTCACCGAGGCGATGGGATCGACGCGCAAGGGATCGGGGTTATCCTTGATGGTCAGCGACGGACATCCCGATAGCCTTATGCAGCTATGGTCACCGGTGCAGGTGTCGGCATCGACGCCGAAGCGCTCGCGCACCACGCGCTCGCCGGCTTTGATGCGTTTAGCCATCAGGGGCTTCACCCGGCGCTGCTTGTTCAGCATGCATTCGGATTCGGCGATGATGACCTTGGGGCCCTTGTCCTTTGTGGTCAGCGCCAGCTTGAGGGTGTCGCGCATAGCTGCGAGATCGTAGGTGCGCACCACCTTCAGCCAGTTGACGCCCAACCCGCCGATAGCCCGGGCGATGGGGTGGTTGGTGCTGCGCGACTTGTTCTGCGCGCGCGAGGACAGGATGTCCTGCCCGCCGGTGGCGGCGGAATAGTTATTGTCGATCACGACCAGCAGGTTGTCGGTCTTGTTGAAGACCGCGTTGCCGACGCCGCTGGTAAGACCGTTATGCCAGAAACCGCCGTCGCCCATGACGGAGATGGTGCGCTTCTTCGAATTGGGGTCGTTGAGCGCGGAAGCTCCGGCCCATCCGAGGCCATATCCCATGGTGGTATTGCCGATATTGAACGGCGGCAGGATCGAAAACAGGTGGCAGCCGATATCGGCGCTCACATGGTGCTTGCCGAGTTCCTTCTCCACCAATTGCATGGCGGTGAAGACCGGGCGCTCGGGGCAACCGGTGCAGAGGCCCGCGGGCCGCGCCGGCACGACCTTGGAAAGATCAGGCGCATTGGGCGACAGCTTCACCGGGACGACCGCGTCCTTCACCAGGTGCGGAGCGTACTTGGCGGCAAAAGCGTCGAAGGCGGTCACGATCACCTGTCCGGTATATTCTCCGGCGCGGGGCAGTATTTCTTTACCCACCAGGCGGCATTGCAGGTCGGCCCGGCGCAACATGGTGTTCAGCTCATGCTCGATGAACTCGGGCTGGCCTTCTTCCACCAGGAACACCGCGCGCTTGTCGGCGCAGAAGCCCGCGACCTCGCTGTCGATGAGTGGATAGGTAACGTTGAGCACATAGATCGGTATCTGGCTGTCGCCGAAGCTATCGGCCAGTCCGCGCATCTGCAGCGCCCGGATCAGGGTGTTGTAGAGCCCGCCCTGGACGATGATACCGGCGTCGCCCAACGTGCCGCCGAGAAACTCGTTGAGGTGGTTCTTCTTGATGTAGTCCACCGCCGCCGGCCAGCGCTGATTGATCTTCTCATGCTCGTGCAGATAGTTGGCGGGCGGCAACACGATGCGGTTCACATCGCGCACCGGGTTCTCCATTGCGTCCTTGAGCTGGAACGTGGGCCGCACATTGTCCTTGGCCGTAAACCGCCCGTAGACGTGGCAGGCGCGCACGCGCAATTCCAGCATCACCGGCGTATTGGAGGCTTCCGACAGCTCGAACGCCTTTTCCACCATCTCCACGATGGACGGCAGGTTGGGGCGCGGGTCCAGCAGCCAGATCTGCGACTTCATGGCAAAGGCGTGGGTGCGCTCCTGCATGATGGAGGAGCCTTCGCCGTAATCCTCACCGACGATGATGAGCGCGCCGCCCTTGACCCCGCCCGAGGCGACGTTGGCCAGCGCATCGGAGGCGACGTTGGTGCCCACCGTGGATTTCCACGTGACCGCGCCGCGCAAGGGATAGTTCACCGACGCGGCGAGCATAGCGCCCGCCGCCGCCTCACTGGCGGAGGATTCAAAGTGAATGCCGAGTTCGGCCATGATCTCGCGAGCGTCGCCGAGAACGTCCATCAGATGCGAGATGGGTGATCCCTGATAGCCGCCGACGTAAGAGATGCCGGATTGCAGCAGCGCCTTGGTGACCGCGAGAATGCCCTCGCCACGGAAGTCCGCGCCGTCCCCGACCCGGAGCTGCTGGACTTCCTTGGCGAATGAGCGCTCGGCCATATTTCTCTTCCTAGCCCGGGATCATGGCCAGCACGCGCAGCGGGCTGCCCGAGCCTTTTTTGATCTTCAGCGGCGCCGCGACAATGATCGCGCCCGTCGGCGGCAGCTTGTCGAGATTGGTGAGGCTGGCGAGGCCGAACTTATTGGCGCCGTGCATCAGGTGATGGCACGGGAACGCCGGACTGAACTTGAACGCCTGGCCGGCATCGGTGCCGACGGTTTCCACGCCTACGCCGCGCACATTGCGCTCCTTGGCCAGGAACGGCACCGCGTCCTGGTGCCAGCCCGGGGTGTGGGGGCCGTCTTCCTTGAAATTCAGGAACTCTTTCGGGTCCGTGCGCTTGGACCAGTCGGACCGGATCAGCACCCAGGAGCCAGCCGGGATCTTGCCGTGCTTGGCTTCCCACGCCTCGATCTGTTCGACGGTGACCAGGTGATCGGGGTTCTTGTTCACATCGGCCGACACGTCGATGACGCAGGCCGAGCCCACGAACTTCTCCACCGGAATCGTGTCGGTGGAGTTGCCCTGGTAGTCCTTGCCGGTGATCCAGTGGATCGGCGCGTCGAAGTGGGTGCCGGTGTGCTCGCCGCACTTGAACCAGTTCCAGTACCACATGGGGCCCTTGGAATCGTATTCCGACAGCACTTCAATCTCGAAGGGCGGATTCTGGGCAAACTCGGGGGGCAGTTGCAGGATCGGAGTCGTCGGCTCCAGGGGCTGGGTCAGGTCGATGACCTTGATGCCGCCGCTGGAAAGAAGTTCCGCAAACGCGCCGAGAACTGAAGCTCCGTTCATAGTGCCCTCCTGAATGTGGTTGCCGCCCGGTTCCAAATCTGTGGTCCGGCAATTATTACCAATTTCAAGTAATCCTGCAATTGAAGCCCACGCCTAAATGCTTTTATTCTGGTCAAAGACGCGGGAGGGACGGCAAGGCCATGGCGCAACGGGGAAAACGCAAGGCGGCGCAGGGCAGCGACCCCAGCGCACCGGGGTTTTCGCTCGAGGATTACCCGTTCTATCTCATGACCCGCACCATGGCGGCCTATTACGCCATGCTGGAAAAGGCCCTGAAGAAGGCCGGCGTAGACCAACCGCGCTGGCGCGTGCTGATGATCCTGGGCGCCCAGAACCCTAGCACCATGTCCGAACTGGCCGAACGCTCGGTCATAAAGGCATCAACCATGACCCGCCTGATCCAGCGTATGCAGCGTCAGGGCCTGGTGAAGAGCGCAAAACACCCCGGCGACAACCGCATCTCAAAGGTGTCGCTGACGCCGCTGGGAAAACAGCGCCTCAAAATGGTCCGCGCCATCGGCGGCCAAATCTTCCGCCACACCTTCGGCGCGATCCCGGACGCCAAGCTGCAAGACTTCGTCGCCATCCTGAAGCGCGTGATCGGCAACCTGCACGAACCCGCGTTCGCGATCAGCGAACTACCCGCTCTCTCCAAGCCGCCACGGAATTAATTGTACCGGGTACAATTAATCCCCCCCCCGCGCTTCGCACCGCCTTATGGAACTACTGTCAGCGTCACTGTCGCGACATTGGAGTCCGTCGACACGACGGTGTTGCCTCTGACCATGTATGAGAAAGTCACCTGACCCGGGCGCTCCGGCCACCAGGAAATGGTGTTGTCGTACACCAGATACCCGCCATTGATCGTACTGGTGCCCGCATCGACAAAGTCTGAAATACCGCCGAAAACATAGGCGGTCGCAGGCGCCGTCAGTGCCGGCAGCGTGTCATTCGCCGTCAGGGTGGAGAGGTTGATGACGTACTGCTGCCCCGCCTTGAACGTCGGGGTGATGGTGTCATTCACTGCTGTCGGCTTTGCACCGACCGGCGTGCCGGACGGATTCACAGTCATAGTGACCGTGGCGTAGCCTGAGTAGCCGGCAGCGTTTTTGAGATTATAGGTGAAGGTCATCGTGCCTGGGCGGAGCGGCGTGAAGCTGATGGCGGTGGCGCCCGGGCCGAAGTCGCCGTTCATGATTCCCGCCGCGTCTTTCAACGGAGAGACCCCATATACTGTGGCGCCCGACGCATTGGTGTCGTTTGCCAGCAATGTGGCGTGTGGGATTTGCACCAAACTCCCTGCTATGAGGGTTTGCGTCAAAGTATCGTTGTTCGCGACCGGCACACCGGAGGCGCAGTCACCCGCGTTGCTCGGCTGCCCAGAAGGATTGACCGATGCGCAAGCCGATGTGCTGCGCGGCGGGTTGATGGCGCAAGCCTGAGTCAGGTTGAATGCCGCGCCGGTGGAGGTCTGGGCCATCGTATGGCCAACAATGGCGGTATAGGCGGAGGTATCGGCCGCTTCGAACTCGATGTTGACCTGCAGTTGCGACGCGCTCGGGCGAAAGCCGATTATCTGTTCCACCGCCGGGAAGTCGATCACGGCCGAGCCGTTCGCCGGTGGATTGACGGAGAAGGCGCCCAGCGACGTTCCGGTCACGGCGTCATAGACCCTGCCGCGCACCGCGCGGGCGGCGGCGTCAGGATTGCGCACCTCGATCCTGCTGGGATAGCCGGCCAGCTGTGATGTATGCACGTTGATCAGACGGCGGTTGTTCGCGGCATAGTCCTGGGCCGGATCAAAAGTGCAGATGCTCTGGTTCTCGAAAAACCCAGTCGCGCCACTGAAGCTCACATGCTGGAAGCCGACGCCGGCCCCGGCCTTGACGTTCTTCACATAGAGAGTGACGAAGGTGTCGCCGCCGTGGGGCGCGATGTCGGGACCGCCTTGGCTAACGATACCGGCGCGGATGTCCTCGAGCGACCGCTGCAGTGACGCCTTGTCGGGAACGGTGATGCGGTAGGTCTTGCCCGGGGCGTAGTCGGTTCCGGATTCACCGCCCACGATCTTGGCGTCGAAATCCGTGGACTGGCCTGAACTGTTCCAGAACCTGATGAAGGACGTGGCGCCTGGGGCGAAGGCCGTGGCGCCCGTGGTGTTGAAATACAGGCGGCCGATGGAGGTATAGCTGGTGGTATCAAGCGCGCTGGCGCGTTCAATCGAACCGGGCGCCGCGATGAGGCGGTCCGAGATCTGATCCGCCGCATAGGCGGCCCCCGCGAACGCGGCGACCAAGGTCGCCGCTGCCAACTCGTTCCGATGCATCGCCCTCCCCCTCGCGCAACGATTGTGGTGGGCTCAATCTAAGCGCGGGGACACGCATTGGTACAGCCATAGCGATACTAGGCGACAAAGCATTGTTGCGAAAAGACAATGCGCCCACCAGAGAGGGGCGGCCGCGGCGGCAGAAATGCAGTCCCGTTGAATGGGCGCGATGCGATTCGCGGACCTAGGGATCCGAACTAGGTTTTCGCGTATCCGGCCGCCAATTGCCGGGCGATCACGACCTTCTGCACTTCGCTCGCCCCTTCGTAAATGCGCAAGCTACGGATCTCACGGTATAGGCGCTCCACCGGCACGCCGGAGACGACGCCCATTCCGCCAAAGATCTGCACGGCTTTGTCGATGACCTTCTGGGCGTTGTCGGTGGCGTAGAGTTTGGCCATGGCGGCTTCGCGGGTGACGCGAGGCTGGCCGGAATCCTTGGCCCAGGCTGCGCGGTAAACCAGCAGTGCGCTGGCATCCACCTCCACGGCCATCTCGGCCAGGTACGCCTGAACCATCTGCAGGTCGAACAAGGGTGCGCCGAACAGTTTGCGGTCAATGGCGCGGCCTGCGGCCTCATCAAGTGCGCGCCGCGCAAAGCCCAACGCCGCGGCGCCGACCGTCGAGCGGAATACATCCAGCACCGACATGGCGATCTTGAAGCCTTCTCCGCGCCCGCCGATCAATGCGGTCGCCGGGATGCGGCAGTCCTTGAACGACAGCGTCGCCAACGGATGCGGCGCAGACACGGTGATGCGTTCAGAAATGGAGAACCCCGGCGTATCGGCGTCGACGATGAAGGCCGAGAGGCCCTTGGCGCCCGGCGCTTCGCCGGTGCGGGCGAACACGCAATAGAAGTCGGCGATGCCGCCATTTGAGATCCAGGTCTTCTCACCGTTCAGCACAAAGCCGCCGTCCGCATCTTCGGCGGTCATGGCCAGGGCCGCCACGTCGGAGCCGGCGTTCTTCTCCGAGAGCGCGAAGGCCGCGATCTTTTTGCCCGCGGCCACCGGGCCCAGATAAGCCGCGCGCTGCGCGTCGGTGCCGAACAGGCTAATGGCGCCGCTGCCGAGGCCCTGCATGGCGAAGGCGAAATCGGCGAGGCCCGAGCAATAGGCCAGATGCTCGCGCGCCAGACATAGCGTGCGCACGTCGATGGGTTTGCCGGGGTGCGCCACCGCGTGTTTCAGCCAGCCGGCGTCGCCGAGTTTCTTGACCAGCCCGCGGCAGATGTCGTCCACATCGCCGTCATGGGCATCGAGGGCCGCGGTGTTGGCGCCGATCCATGCAGAAAGATCAGCGGCAAAGCCACGATGGCGGTCGTCGAGGAACGGCCAGGTGAGATAAGTGGTGTCGGCCATCAGTTGCCCTCGAACACCGGCTTAGACTTGCCCGCGAAGGCCACATAGGCGCGCTCGAAGTCGGCGGTCTTCATGCAGATGGCCTGGGCCTGGGCTTCGGCCTCAATGGCCATGTCGAGGCCCATGGACCATTCCATGTTGAGCTGGTTCTTGGTCATGCCGTGGGCGAATGTCGGCCCTTTGGCGAGACCCACGGCCACCTCGCGAGCTTTGTCCAGCAGGCCTTCCGCCGGAACGATGGCGTTGAAGAAACCCCAGCGCTCGCCC
>CANISR010000131.1 GCA_947470105.1 Fidelibacterota bacterium
CGACATGGATTCCCGCGAGGCGCTGATCGAAGCCATCAACCTGTTTCCCGGCGCGGTGGTGATCGTCAGCCACGATCCCCACATTCTGGAACTTACCGTCGACCGCTTCTGGCTGATCGAGCGCGGCAGGGTCTCGCCCTTCGACGGCGACCTCGATGATTACCGTAATCGCTTTACGGAATCCCAGGCCCCCGCGCGCGAGAAGGCGCAAGCGGACTCTTCCGGCGACCGCACCAATGACCGCAAGCGCGCCGCCGAGCGCCGGCAGGCGCTGGCGCCTTTGAAGAAGCAGCTTCAGCAGGCCGAAGCCCGCGTCGCAACGCTGGAAAAAGAACGCACGCGGGTTAAGGAAGCCCTGGCCGACCCCAAGCTTTACGGCAAAGGCGTGGGACGGCTGCTCGATTTGCAGAAAGAACTCGGCGCGGTCGAGAAGGATGTCGCAGCAGCGGAAGCGACGTGGCTCGACCTTCAGGAAAAGTTCGAGCGCGCCGAAGCGGAAGTGGCTTAGCCCTTTGCCTCGTCCGGCGCCCACGCCTGGCCGCGCGCGACCGCCACGATTTCGGCGAGGCCCTGGCGCATGTCGGTCATGATGAATTCGCCCTTGGCGCCGGGGCCGCCGGAACGCGGGTTGGGGAATTTTATCACCCAGGCGTTCATCTTCACGGTGAGGCCGCACAGCACCGTGCCGACCTTGACCTGGGTGCTTTCGATATAGGCCTTCACCTGCTCGAACTTGGCAGCGGTGAGGTTGTTCCACATATCCTGCGACATGGTGCCGAAGTCGGCGAAGGTGCGCTTGAGGAAGTTGATCAGCCCGTTGATCAGTTGCTCGACCTTTTCCATTTCGGCCAGGAGGTTGCGGTCGTTGCGCACCTGCATGCTCTTACGCATGTACGTCATGGCGTAGATGAATGCCTCGAGCAGCGGCGTGAGGCGGTCGAGGCAGTGGTTGTAGTAGGACAGCGACATGAAGATGTCGCCGTAGTTTTCCAGGAAGGTCGGGATCTGGTCGACGGTGGTCTGCAGTTTCTCGGCCATCTGCTTGAGGCGGGCGATGGCCTTCTTGACGTCCGGGTCCTTGAACAGGGTGACAATATCTTCGAAGCGGGTGATGTCCTTGCTGTCGTCGCCATAGATCTCCTTGATCAGCGGCAACGTGAATCGGGACATGTAGCCCGTGAGCTGTTTGTTCTTTTCCTCGGACAGCTTGAGGTCGTTGTAATTGTTCACCGGAATGCCATGGTCGCGCAGCGTCCTGCGCAGGCTGTAGACGTCATAGCTGGGCAGGGGGGCAAGATTATAAATGATGCCGAGGTCGGGATGGCCGGCGCCTTCCTTCCAGCGGAAATGCTGGGGCAGGTCGCGGATCGAAACCTGGCCGCTGCCGGTCTCGCGCTCGGAATAGAGTTCCAGCACGCCGACGATATGGCTGTTCTTCACCAGACGCGCGCGCGCAAGCGCCTCCGTCTTGAAGGGAATAATGCGCAACGGAAGGATGAACAGCGAATCGATATAGCTGTCCACGATCGGCTTGCATGTTTTATCGGCGTGCAAGGCTGCGTTCACGTCGAAGGAGGTTACTGCTACTGGCGCGACTCAAGCAGGGCAACACAAGCCAAACGCGTTCCTCGGGATCTCTGTTGCAACGCGATCCTCCCCGAGAAGGTATCGAATTGCAACAAGGTAACCCGCACGCCCGGGCGTGGAGGATGGCCGGGATTAGTTAATGCACCCTTAGGTTACATCAAGGGCGTAGGGGAGGTAATTTAGAAATGCTCTACACAACCGGCACGTTGGGTGCGGCGGTAGGCGCCTGACTTTAGGAGTCTGAGGTGGCGTTAAGCGCTTCTTCCAGCTCGAAGAAGGTCGGCTGGACTTCGGTGGGCACGGCGCCGCGGCCGATTTCCACGGACACCTGGGGGGCGTTACCATTGAGGTGAGCCACCAGAACGTCGCGAATGATCAGGTAAAAGCGGTGTTCTTCGTCGAAGATGGCCTTAAGCCGGACCTGGAAAGGGCCTACGAACATATAGGCCAGAAACACGCCGAGGAATGTTCCGACCAGGGCGTGGCCGATCATGCCGCCCAGGACTTCCGGCGGCTCGGTCACGGATGCCATGGTCTTGATAACACCCAGCACGGCGGCGACGATGCCGATGGCCGGCAAACCATCCGCCATGGTCTGCAAGGCGCCCTGGGCCACCAGTTTTTCGTGATGATGCTTATCCAACTGTGATTCCATGGTGTCGAACACCTGATGCGGGTCATCAAGGTTCATGGACAGCATGCGCAAGGTGTCGCAAATGAAATCAGTGGCGAAGTGATCGGCGAGGATGCGCGGATACTTCTGAAAAATCGTGCTCTCTTCGGGCTTTTCGATGTGGCTTTCGATGACCAGAATGCCCTTGGACTTGATCATTTTGGCGATGGTGAACAGGAGACAGAGCATGTCCTTGAAGTCCTGCTCCTTCCACTTGGGGCCGGAGAAGACCTGCTTGATGCCGGCGAGGACGGCCTTGAGCGTGGAGGCGGTGTTGCCGATGACAAGCGCGCCGGTGGCGCCGCCCAGGATGCCCATGAGCTCGGTGGGCATGGCTTCCAGCAGCACGTGCATCTGGCCGCCGGAGATGATGTAGCTGCCGAACACCATCACGATGACGATAACGATACCAATGATCTGCATCATGGCTGAGTACGCCCCCGGCTGACTTGCTTCTGCATATTGTACGGCTGCTGCCGCGGTAACTAAAAAGAGCGATGCTGAGCTGCCCGCTCGTGAATTCAAATACCTAAACTAAAGAAGAAGTGTTATCAAAATCTTATAGCCCCCTGCGTTGGTTACGGCCTTCACAATGCAATCATTAGAGTACCAGGACGATGGAGCGCCTCCGCACAGAACTCAGGGTCCAGGGCTGGCTTCGGCGGGCCCAGGCTCAGGGGCTCATGGCCACTGTGATGCGCAAGGGCGACGCCGACGCTGGGGCCTTGTTCCTGAAACTCAACCGGTTTCAGGCCGGCTGCGAGGTGTTCGCGGGTGCTGCTGCGCCTGACGGCACGCCCGCCTGGCTCAAGGCTACGGGTTCAACGCCGGTTCCGGAAAAGGACGCCGACGGCTATCTTGCCCGTCAGGCGGGCTACGACCCCGACCTCTGGGTAGTGGAGATCGAGGACCCCCGCGGCCAGTTCGTGTTCGACGAACCGGTCATAAAGGTCTGAAATCAGGGGTCTGCAACGGTGGACACTGCCGGGGCCCCCAAGTATCTTCTGCGCCGCTATTCGATCCCTATTTCCGATTTGAACTAAGGCTTACCCGATGAGCATGGACGAACCCGGCGGCTGGAACGACGAAAAGATCGGCCGCCTTAAGAAACTCTGGTCGGAAGGCCTCACCACCGGCGAGATCGGCAAGCGCCTTGGCGTGTCCAAGAACGCCGTGGTCGGCAAGGCCCACCGCCTGGGATTGAAGGGCCGTCCGTCGCCGATCAAGCGCCAGCAGAAGGCGGCCGAGCCCAAGAAAGAAACCCGGATCTTCACGCTCACCGACCTGTCGGCGCAGACCTGCCGCTGGCCCATCGGCGATCCCAAGCACGAAGACTTCCACTTTTGCGGAAAGCCCGTGGCGACCAGCAAGCCATACTGCGGCGAGCACTGCTCGATCGCTTATGTGGGGTCGGGTAAATCGTCCCGCAGCGAAGACGCCGCTAGCTAAAGCCCGGCTATCTAAACAACCGGATACGGCGGCTCTTTTCCGCTCAGCACCGCGTTGATATTGGTGATGGCGATCATCCCCATGGCGGTGCGCGTCTCCACCGTCGCGCTGCCGAGGTGGGGCAGCAGGAACACATTGGGCAGATCGAGATAGCGCCGGTCGAACTTCGGTTCGCCGGCGAAGACATCCAGGCCCGCAGCCGCGACTTTTCCCGATTTCAGCGCCGCGATCAGCGCGTCGTCGTCAATCAGGCCGCCGCGCGCGGTGTTGATCAGAATTGCGCCGGCCGGCAGCCATGCCAGTTTATCGGCGTCGATCAAGCCTTGTGTTTCATTGGTCAGCGGCAGATGCAGCGACAGGACGTCGCAATGCGGCATCATTTCTTCGAGCGAGTTGAAGAACCGGCAGTCGGCCGCATCCTGGGCCGGTTTGCGATTGTGGTAGAGCACCGTCATCCCGAACGCCTGTGCACGCTTGGCCACCGCGGCGCCGATGCCGCCCATGCCGACGATCCCGAGGCGCTTGCCGGTGATCTGTGTGCCGACGAGGAGGGTCGGGCGAAAACCCTGCCAGCCTCCATCCTCGAGGCAGCGGCGTCCCTCCAACGCGCGCCGCGACGCACCGAGGATCAGCAGCAGGGCGATATCGGCGGTGGCGTCGTTAAGAACGCCCGGCGTGTTGGTTACCCGCAGGTTGCCCCCTTTGGCGGCGTCGATGTCGATATGTTCGAATCCCACCGAAAAGCTGGCGATGATCTTGATGGAGGCGGGAAGGGCGGCGATGGCCTCCCGGTCGATGCGGTCACAGGGGCTGACGATCAAAGCGCTCGCCCCCGCCGCGTGGTCCGCCAAGAGGCGCGGCGTGTAGGCCAATTCATCGTCGCCGGGCCGGAAATCATAGTGCGAGGACAACCGCGCTTCGCAGGCCGCGGGCAGGCGGCGCGTGGCCGCGACGATAGTCTTGCTGCTCATGTAGTGCGCCCTTCCAGCCCGGATAGCTCAAAACTCGTGATTGCAACTCGGGGTAGTTATAATCATTATCGGCGAAGGATTACATCCGTTACGCGCGAGTGCTATAAGTTTCAATGGCCTGCACCAAGGGGGGCGTTTCGCGGGGCGTGCCGGTTCCCTGTCGCGCCATATAACGGCGTTGTGGGAGCCGCGGGCGAAGCAATGTACACAGCAGCATGACATTAGCCGTTAAATTCTGGGGCGTGCGCGGAAGCATTGCCTGCCCGTCACCGGAACATGTGGTGTACGGCGGCAATACCAGCTGCATCGAGGTATTCGCGGGCGATCAGCGGATCATTCTCGACGCCGGCACGGGAATCCGGGGCCTCGGCCAGGAATTCGTGCGCGACAAGATAAAGCGCAGCACGCTGTTGCTGACCCATTCCCATTGGGACCACATCAACGGCTTTCCCTTCTTCGCTCCCGCCTTCATGCCGAACAACGACTTCGGGGTGTACGCCGGCCATCTCTCGGCCCAGGGCGGCATCGAAAACGTGCTCGCGAGCCAGATGTCCAACCCCTTGTTCCCCGTGCCGCTCGAAGCCTTGCAGGCCAATCTGCGGTTCCTGGACTTCATCGCCGGCGAATCCTGGAACCAGGGCGACGTCAAGATCATCACAGCGCCCCTCAATCATCCGAACGGCGCCACCGGTTACCGCATCGAGCACGGCGGCCGGTCGATGGTCTACGTCACCGACACCGAGCACGTGGTCGGCAAACCCGACGCGCGGGTCCTCGGCCTTATCGAGGGCGCCGACCTCGTGATCTATGACTGCACGTATACCGACGCGGAGTTCCCGGCGAAGATCGGCTGGGGCCACTCCACCTGGCAGGAAGGCGTGCGCCTGTGCAAGGCCGCGCGCGTCCGCCAGCTTGCGATTTTCCACCATGATCCCGACCACGACGACGACTTCATGAACAAACTCGAAGCCGAAGCCCGTAAGGAATGGAAGGGCGCCCTGGTGTCCCGCGAGCAAATGATCCTGACGCCGGGTCTGTAGGCCCTAAGCTCACCCCGTAAAGCCTAAGGAGCGCGCCATGAAACCAGCCCTGCTCGTTTCCCTCCTCTTCACGGCGGCCCTCCTTGCATCTGAAAAGCCGGTCCTGGCGCAAAAAGCCCCGGTGACGTTCGATCCCGTTGCTTTGTCGCGGACCGTGCAAATCGTTTCCGGCGACGACTTCGAAGGCCGCGGTCCGGGAACGCCGGGCGAAACCAAAACCGTCGACTTCATCACTAAGCAATTCATCGCCGCCGGACTCAAACCCGCCGGCGCTGACGGGTCATGGACGCAACCCGTGCCATTGGCGCGCTTCGAGATCGCGGGTGAGGCCAAATACACCCTCACCGCCGGAGGTGCGACCAAAACCCTCGTGCGCGGCGAAGACGTGGTGACGCGCACGTTCCTGCCGGTGACCCGGGCCACTGTCGCTAACGCACCCCTGGTGTATGTGGGCTACGGCATCAAGGCGCCGGAATGCGGGTGGGATGACTTCAAGGGCGTCGACCTCAAGGGCAAGATTGCCGTGGTCCTGATCAACGACCCGGACTTCGAGGCGCCGCAGGTTGAGAAAAGCGCCGGCTGCTTCGGCGGCAAAGCCATGACCTATTACGGGCGTTGGACCTACAAATACCAGGAGGCCGCGCGCCAGGGCGCCGTCGGCATGCTGATCGTCCACGAAACCGCGGGCGCGGCCTACGGCTGGGCGACGGTGAAGAATTCGAACTCGACGGCCGCCTTTGACATCGTGCGCGAGGATCCCGCCAAGGAGCACCCGTTGCTGGAAGGGTGGATTCAGCGCGATCTGGCGGTGAGCTTGTTCAAGGCGGCGGGACTGGATTTCGAGGCGCAGAAACGCGCCGCGCAAAGTGCCGCTTTCCGGCCCGTGGCCCTGGCCGGCGCCAGTTTCTCCGCCGACTACGCGGTGAGCAGCACGCGCATAGTCAGCGCCAACATTGTCGGCCGCATCGTCGGCGCGTCGCGCCCCACTGAGACCATCATCTACTCCGGGCACTGGGATCACCTCGGCATCGGCTTGCCCGACGCCAAAGGGGACAAGATCTACAACGGCGCCGAGGATAACGGCACCGGCATGGCCGCGCTCGTCGAACTCGCTAAGGCGTACGCAAAAGCGCCGGCGCCGCAGCGCTCGGTCCTGTTTCTGGTCCTCACGGCAGAGGAAAAAGGCCTGCTCGGCTCCACCTATTACGCTGCTCATCCTCTGTATCCGCTCGAGACAACTGCGGCGGTCATCAACATCGACGCCCTGAGCCCGGCGGGTCTTGCGCGGGATTTCACGACCTCGGGCAGCGGCAAGGTCGACCTCGAGGACCGCATCGGCGCGCTGCTGAAATCCCGCGAGCGCTATTTCACGTCCGATCCGGAGCCGGAGAAGGGGCTCTATTACCGCTCGGATCATTTTCCATTCGCGCTCAAAGGCGTGCCGGGCATATCCGCGTCCTCGGGGGTCGATCTCGAAAAGGGCGGCAAGGCCGCCGGCATGGCGGCGCGCGACGACTACACCAACAACCGCTATCACCAGCCCAGCGACGAATGGAATGCCAATTGGGACATGACCGGCGTCGCCGCGGACACCAGCCTGCTCTACACCCTGGGCCGCGAACTGGCGGACTCAAAGGCGTGGCCGGAGTGGAAGGCGAGCGCCGAGTTCAAACCCGAGCGCGACAAGACGGCGGCGCAGCGGCCGAAATAGGACGGCTGCGCGCCGGCGCTCTTTCGGCGTGGCTCAATCTCATAAAGACGGTATAGAAGCGCTGGCCGAAGCCACCGCTTCGCTGCCGTGCGCGCCACCAAAGAGGATGCCATGACCGAGAACGACGACAACACCCGCCATAACGAAAAGATGAAAAAGATCCAGGCGGCGCGCGTCAAGATGATGGCGGAAAAGACCGTGGAGAAGGGCCTGATCATCGTTCACACCGGCAAGGGCAAGGGCAAGTCCACGGCGGCCATGGGCATGATCTGCCGCGCCATCGGTCACGGGTTCAAGGTGTCACTCATTCAATTCATCAAGGGCGCCATGAAGACCGGCGAGCAGGTGGTTTTCGACGCCTTTCCGGAGCAGGTCGAGATGCGGGCCATGGGCGAGGGATTCACCTGGGATACCCAGGACCGGGCGCGCGATATCGCCAAGGCCCGCGAGGCCTGGGAAGCCGCCAAGGCCAGGATCATGGACCCGGCGTGGAAGATGGTGGTGTGCGACGAACTCAACATCGTGCTGCGCTACGATTACCTGCCGGTGGCGGAAGTGATCGAGGTGCTGAAGGCGAAACCCGAAGGCACCCATGTGATCATCACCGGGCGCAACGCGCCGGACGCGTTGATTGAGGTGGCCGATCTCGTGACCGAGATGGAAGCGATCAAACATCCCTTTAAGTCGGGAGTGAAGGCCCAGGCGGGGATTGAGTTTTGAGCAGCGCCTAACATCGCCTCCTGCATCCTTGGGTGAGCCGATTGGCGAGACCGGAGATCCAGGGCAGGAATTAAGACGGGCAGTCCCAAACTCGTTTGTGCGAGCGGAGCCGGCGTTTTCCGGAGAGAGGGTTGGGTTTTGGACCCTGGGCCCTCGGATCAAGTCCGAGGGCACCAGCTTTCGTAAGCTCGCAAAGTTGCTCGCTAACGAAAGCTAGGTGGCTCCGGCGACAGGACTCGAACCTGTAACCCCGCGGTTAACAGCCGCGTGCTCTACCATTGAGCTACGCCGGACCAGCGTATGATGGAGGCCGAGGCCGGAATCGAACCGACGTACGCGGATTTGCAATCCGCTGCATGGCCACTCTGCCACTCGGCCGTTCTCGGCCTACGGGCCAGTCCCCTGTATATAGAGAAGGACCGAACCCCCAGGTCGCCTTTTGCTCGGGACGTATCACCCGATTGCGGACCGCTTTCGCGGGGCCGCCGCTGCCAAAAGGCTGCGTTATATAGAGGGGCGTGCCTGCCACGGTCAAGGCCGGGACGGGCCTTGGCAAAATCTTTATTCAGCCTTTGAAATCAACGTACAGGCACCCGGCGGGGCCGCGATGCCGTTGAGAATTGCGCCCGCACCGCGTATAAGCGGCCAGTCTAGGTATTTCACTCTCCGCTCGAGGACGCCCTATGGATTTCGCCGCAGCCCGCCGCACCATGGTGGATAGCCAGATCAAGACCGGCGCCATCACCGACCCCATGATCGTTGAGGCCATGGGCGCCGTGCCGCGGGAAAATTTCCTGCCGGAAGCGCGGCGCTCGGTGGCTTACGTCGATCAGGACCTGGCTATCGGCAATGGCCGCTTCGTCATGGAGCCGCTGGTTCTGGCGAAGTTGCTGCAACTCGCTGAAGTCCAGCCTACCGATAAGGCTTTGGTGGTCGGCGCCAACGGCGGTTACAGCGCGGCGGTCCTGGCCCACATGGCGGCCAGCGTCGTGGCGCTCGACAGCAACCGTGAACTGACGGCGTTGGCCGGGGGCGCTTTCGCCCTGGCGGGAATCGGCAACGTGCAGGTTGTGGCCGGGGATCTGGCCGCGGGTCATGCCGCCGGCGGACCCTATGATGTAATCCTGATCGGCGGCGCCGTTGCAGAAGTACCGGGCAGCCTGAAACTCCAGCTCGCCGACGGCGGCCGCCTGGTGGCGGTCGTTCGCGACGGGGGCCTCGGGCGCGGCATGGTGTTCGAGCGGGTGGGGGCGACCTTCGGCGCCCGGGCCCAATTCGACGCCGCGACACCTATCCTTCCCGGGTTTGAAAAGCGCCCCAGCTTCGTGTTTTGAGGCCTAGAGTCACCTCAATTAAAAGCTAGCTATGTTATGAGGCTGGAGGCCCGAATTTGGCGTGGCGCTAGCATCTTATAAACGTGATCTAATCTGTGAGATAACTATCTTATCTATTTGCTATAATTCATTTTTCTCATGCTTTAGATAAATAGATACTGTTTCAAATTAAAAGCCTGGGTTGCTGAGAAATAGTTGGCTCCGCCCCTGGCGCGGCCGCCCACGACGCCCTAGTTGACACCTCCCGCGTGCGACTGCTGCCGGCCCATGCTGGCACAAAAGGTTACATGAAACGGGTGGCGCGTACGGCAAGCTTCGTATAGTGGTAAGCCCGCGTTACATAGCTAGGTCGCTGGTTTGTTTTTAAGGTTAGGTGCGATGATGTCGGGGGCCGAGATGCTGCGGGCGACTACCAAGAAATGTGCCGGTAAGGCGCTAACCCTGAATTTGTTAAAGGCCGCTCTCTTAACAGGTGTCGCCCTCGCGATGGTCGCCCAGCCGGCGTCCGCCGATACCTTGGCCGACGCCATGGCCTTGGCCTACACCGGAAATCCCAACCTTCTCGCCGCGCGCGCCCAGTTGCGCGCCACCGATGAAGCGGTGCCGATCGCCCTCTCGGGCTGGCGCCCGACCTTGCAGGTCAACGGCAACGTGACCCGCCAGCGCATCGAAACCACCCAGCCGCCCAGCCCCACGGGCAGCATCGGCTCATTCCAGTCGAACACCGCCAAAACCGCGTCGGTGACCTTCAACCAGCCGCTGTTTCGCGGATTCAAAACCATCGCCGGCACCGCCTCGGCCCAGAACCAGGTCTATGCCCAGCGCGCCCGTCTCGCCGGTACCGAAGCCCAGGTAATGCTCCAGGTCGCCACCGCTTACCTCGATGTCCTCCAGTATCAGGCCGTGGTCGATCTGAACCGGAACAACGTGCAGGTGCTGTCGCGCCAGTTGGAAGCCACCAACGACCGCTTCCGCGTCGGCGAAATCACCCGCACCGACGTCGCCCAGTCCGAAGCCAGCCTCGCCGGCTCCCGCGC
>CANISR010000132.1 GCA_947470105.1 Fidelibacterota bacterium
CATCGCCCGAGAACAGGCGGCGCAGGAGGAGGCCGAGCGCAAGAGGATTGCTGATGAACAGGCCCGCGCGCTGCGCGAGCAGCAGCGCCTGGAGGAAGAAGCCCACGCCACCGCCGTTCGGATCGCCGAGGAGAAGGCCCGCGGCGAATATAACGCCGCGCGTGAACGCCAGCGCCAGGAAGAAGCCGCGCGCGCGGCGGCAAAACGCGAAGCCGACGAGAAGGCGCGCCTTGCACGCGAGCAGGCCGCCCGCGAGAACGCGGACCGCAGACGCCTCGCCGACGAACAGGCCCGGGTGGAGCGGGAAGCCCTGCGTGAGCGGCAGCGGGTGGAAGATGAAGCCAAAGCCGCTGCCAAGCGCGCGGCAGAAGAAGCAGAACGTGCGGCACGCCTGGAGAAAGAAGCCCTCGCGCGCGCCGCGCGCGCGGAGAAGGAATCGTTAGAGCGCGCCGCGCGCGCGGAAAAGGAAGCACGGGAGCGCGCCGAACGTGAGCAGCGCGCAGCGGAGGACCGTGCGCGGCGCCAGGAAGAAGCCGCGCGCGCTGCAGCCGCCGAGGAAGCCCGTCTGACGGCGGACGCAGCCCAATTCGCGCGCGTGCAAGCGGCGCGGGATCACGCCGCGCGCTCCGTCCTCAACCGCAAACGCGCCCAGGCGGAATTCGCGGCCCAGGAACGGATCTTTAGCGAGCGAGTGCAAGCCGAAGAAGCTGCGCGTGCGGCGACAGAGCGCGCGGAACGCGAGGCGCGGGAACGGGCGCAGGAGACGCGCGCCGCCGAAGAGCGTGCCGCGGCGGAGGCAAAGCGCAACCAGGAACGCCTTGCGCAGGACGCTGCCCGCACGCGGGCTTTGGCGGAAGCGCGCGAATTGGAGCAGCGGGAAGCGGCCGCCGCAGCCCTTGCCAAAGCCCAGGCTCTTAAGGCCGTGCAGGCGGAACGGGAAGCCCACGCTGCCGCGGCGGCCGCTGCCCTGGCGGCGAGCGATGCCGCATTGCGCCAGGCCGAGGACGAGGAACGGCGGGCCAAAGACGCGGCGCGGCAAGACGCAAGGCGGCGCGAAGCCGAAGAGCGCGTAGCGGCCGCGGAACGCGAGCGCAGCGCACGGGAGAAGTTGGCCCAGGACAATCTTGCGCAGGAAGTAGCCGCCCGCGCCGCGGAGCTTGCATGGAGGGCGGCGATTGAGGTTCCGGCGTCGCCCGCACCAAGCATCGCTGCACGGTTCTCATCCTGGATCGGAACCGTCTTCGCCAAGCCGAGTCCAATCGACTCAGCACCTGAGCCGCCGCCCTGGGCCATGGTCAGAGACGGCAGTCCGGTCGAGGGCGGGCAGGCGGAGCAAGCGGCCGCTGCGGAAGCTTCGATCGAAGCGCCGGCGCAACCCGCCGCGTTACAGGACGGGCTCGCACTCCAGCAAAGCCTCGCACCTGCGCCGGCTTCGGCTACAATGGCGCCCGATGCGCCGGCAAACATTGCGCCGGCGGTCGATCCCGGTGCCGAATTGTCTTCACCGCGATTGGAAACACGCCCCGATATGAGCTCTGAACCCGCCGCAACCACACCTGACTCGCCAGAGTCCTTAGACGAAGCCGCGCCGCCGCCCATCCGCTCTGTGGAGGGCGCTCGTGGTGGCCGCGCCGCGCGTTTGCTGGCGGAGGATGCGGCAGACGACAAGGCCCGCGGCCAGCGATTCAAGAACTACAGCTTCGGCGAGACCACCGACACGCTGGCGGAGCCCGAGCGTCCGGCGACGCAGCGCCGCCGCAGCCGCGCGCCGGTGGTATTCCTGTTTCTCATCGCCGCCTCTGGTGTCGCCTACGTTACGTCATCATGGTGGTTGCCTAAGCTCATGCCGGCGGCGCCCAAGCCGGCCGCGATCCAGGCTGGCGCGCCGGCGGCAATCCCCGATCTTGCTGCGCTCACCGAGCGCGTGCGCGCCCTGGAAGAGAAAGCCGGCAGTACCGCCAGCGCCGCCGATCTTGCCGCCCTGCGCCAATCTTTGGCGGTTCAGGCGCCGGTGAACGGCGAAGCCCCCACGAATGAATCCCTGGCCAATCAAGGTCGCCAGGTCGCCGCGCTGACCGCGCGCCTGTCCACCCTTGAAGCCGCCATCGGCAACGCTGCGCGCCTTGACGAGATGAACAAGCGCCTCAATGCCATGGAAAGCAAAAGCGCCGATGCGGCGAGCGTGCTGGCCCTGTCCGACCGGATGAACATCCTGGAGACCGCCGCACGCTCCGCCGCCAGCGCTCAGGCCGGCGCGGTGGCCTATGTGATGGCGCTGGGCCAGTGGCAAAACGCGTTGGCGTCCGGACGGCCCTTTGCTCTGGAACTGGAAACCGCGAAAGCTTTGGCGGCGCGCAGCAATGCCACCATCGACGATGCCGGTTTCGCACGCTTCGCTGCCAATGGCTTGCCGACGCTGATCGATCTGCGCGGGCGCTTCGACGCCGCCGCGGCGGCAACGGTGCGCGCCGCCGCCGTGCCTGACGAAACCGCGAGCTGGCTGCGGCGTGTGTTAGACCGCATCATGTCCATCGCAACCATTCGCAGGATCGACGGCGACATGGAGGGGAGCAGCGCCTGGGCCATCGTCGCCCGGGCCGAAAGCCGCCTCGCACAGAACGACCTGACAGGCGCGGTCACGGAAATGGAAGGCCTGCGCGGACCGTCCGCCGAAGCCGCCGCTTCATGGGTTGCACCAGCGCGGGCGCGCCTCACGGCCGAGCGCACCCTCAGCGACGCCACCACCAAAGCCATCGCCACCGTCGCCGCCGCCGGCGACAAGGCCAGCAACTAAGATGGGCCGCCTCCTTCTCTATGTCCTCGGCGTCGCGGCCCTGGTGGCCGCCGCGGTCTGGCTGGCCAACGATCCCGGTGCGGTTCATCTGGCCTGGCGCGGCTGGCGCGTCGACACCTCCGTCGGCGTATTGGTCGCAGCACTGATCGTGATCATGGGGCTGATCTTCCTTGTTATCCGTCTCGCGGGCTCCCTGGGCGCGGCCATGCGCGCGCTGGCTGCCAAGCGCCGCGAACGCCGCCAGCATCGCGGCCTTATGTCCCTCGGCGACGGTTTTGCTGCGGTCATGGCCGGGCAGCGGTCCAGCGCCCGCAAGCTTGCCCGCGAAGCCGGGCATCTGCTCAAGGACAATTCCGCCGTTCTGATTCTGCGCAAGGAAGCCGCCGCCCTGGACGGCGATGTGCAGGGTGTCGACGCCGCCGCCCGCGACATGCTGTTGCGTCCGGAGACCGAACTTGCGGGGCTGCGCACCCTGGCCACCAGTGCTTTGGCCGCCGGCGATGTGGTGAGTGCCGCCGACTACGCGCGCCGCGCCTGGACACGGCGCGATCCGCCGGCCTGGGCGCTGGCGATGCTGCTGGATCTGGATATCGCGCGCGAGCGCTGGGACGACGCCCTGGCGCTGATCGGCAGTAAAGCCGCGCGCCAGGCCTATACGCCGGTGCAGCACGCGCAGCTCAAGTCCAATATCTATGTGCGCATCTCCGCCATGGCGCTGGCCCACCGCAACACCACCGAAGCCGCCATCGCCGCGAAACGCGCCATGGGCGTCAGCGGCCCCGCGAGCCGCGCCGCGGTCGTGGCTTTCGCCAACGCCATGGCCGCTCAAGGCAAAGGCGCCAAAGCCGCCAGTGCCGTGGAACGGGCCTGGACCGACGCGCCCCATGCGGATCTGCTGACCGCCTATCGCGGACTTGTGCTGGGCGAAACCGCCATCGCCTGGGCGCAGCGGGTGGAGGCCCTCGCCAAGGCCGCGCCCGATCATCCCGAAAGCCGTCTCGCCGTGGCTGCGGCGGCTTTGAGCGCTGAATTATGGGGACAAGCGCGCAACCGCCTGTCGGGCCTGACCGCACAGAATATGAGCCCCGACGTGCGCGCCCGCGCCGCGCGCATGCTGGCGGAGCTGGAATCCCGCCAGCGCGGCGACGCCGACGCCGCCGCTGATTGGCTGAAAGTGGCGCTGGAATTCCACGACGCCACCGCGCGGGAAATTCGCCCGCCGCGCAACGCCGCCGAACTCCTGGCCGGTTAAGCCTTCATCATTGAAAGTGGCGCAGCGCTATCGTCCAGTACCGGATACCGCGCCCGCGCGTTGAACAGTTGATAGTGCCACCATTCGTGGCGGTAAAAATCCCAACCGGCGGCGGTCATGATGCCGAGCAGGATGGCGCGGTTACGCTGCGCTACGGCCGAGATCTCAAGATTGCCGTGGTGAGACAAGGGCGTGAAAGCATCGAAGGCCGTCCCCATGTCCAGCTCTTTGCCCGTGCTGTCGATCAACGTCAGATCCACCGCGGCGCCCATGGAGTGGGGCGAGCCGCGGCGCGGATCAGCGAGGAAGTCGGGATCGGGTGTGTGATTCCACAACACCCACTGGGCCTCGGACGGCCGGAAGGCGTCGAACACCTTGAAGCGCAGGCCCATCGTTTTGGCCAAGGCGATGGCGGCTGCGAGACACGCCGCAGCATCTGGGTGCAGATAGCAGCCCGGGCGCTGGTAGACCGGCTTGCCGGTGAAGTTATTGGCCGTGGCGTAAGCGATGAAGATATCGACGTCGTAGGCCGGAGCTGCGATTTCAATGAGAGACATGATTCAATTCAAAATATGCGAAGAGTGACGGGCTCCATGATAGCGAATAATCTGCCGCCATGTTGATCCTCGCATTTGATACCAGCGGACCGGCCTGCACTGTCGCCCTGTGGCGTGACGGCCAGGTGCTGGCCACGCGCCAAGACCTGATGGAGCGCGGCCAGGCCGAGGCCCTGATGCCTATGATCGCTGCGGTTATGGGCGAAGCGGGGATCACTTACGCCGCTCTCGACAGGATCGCTGTGACGGTGGGACCGGGCTCGTTCACCGGTGTGCGCGCCGGACTCGCGGCGGCGCGCGGATTGACGTTGGCGTCCAAGGTTCCGACCGTGGGCATTCTGACCAGCACCGCATTGGCGGCGGCGATACCGGCGGCGGAACGCGCCACCGCGGACCGGATTCTCGTCGCCATCGACACCAAACGTGGCGATCTCTATGTGCAGCAATTCCTAGCTGATGGAGTGGCGTTGGAGACACCGGTAGCCATGGAGCCTGCAGCATTGCCGGCATGGATCGGCGCTCATCGTGTGGTCATAGTCGGCGATGGCGCATCCGCTGCCGCTGGAGCCCTGGGAGACCACGGTGTGATGTCGTCCGCCGGCGCATTGGTGGACGTAGCGCTGCTGGCCGCCTTGGGTGCCGCCGCGGCGCCGCTGCCAGGCGGGCCGGCGCCGGTCTACGTACATCCTCCGGCCATCACGCCGCAAAAAGTGAAAGCATGAGCCGGCGCGCTGGCCTCTTCGACGCGCCCCTGCTGGCGGCGCTGCATGCCACGAGTTTCCCTGAGCCTTGGGACGCCGAAGCTTTCACCATTCTGTTGGCCCAGCCCGGCGTCGCGGGCTGGATATGGGGCGATCCGCCGCGCGGCCTGCTGCTGGCGCGGGCTGTTGCCGATGAAGCCGAGATTCTCACCGTCGCCGTGACGCCGGAGGCCCGCCAGCAGGGCGGCGGCCGGCAGATGATCGAGGACGCAGTGGCGGCTTTAAAGCAGGGCGGCACCGGCCGCCTGTTCCTGGAAGTGGCCGCGGACAACACCGCGGCCCTTGCGCTCTATCGCAGCCGGGGGTTCGCGCCCTGTGGGCGCCGGCCCGGGTACTACGCGGGCGGAGCCACCGACGCCGTGATCATGGAACGAGCCCTCTAGCAGCGCCGGATGGTGAGAATGTGGGGCAACCGGGGATCGGACTCACCCTGTTCCGGAACCAGCGACACCACTTCATGTCCGTGGGCCCGCACCGAGCGCGGGACATTGTCGAGGGGCTGCACACCTTTCAGGCGCACCGTCGCGATGGCCCCCGGCGGCATTTTCTCCAAAAGCAGTTTGGTTTTGACGAAGGTCAGGGGACAGACATCGCCGGTGATGTCGATGGAATACCCACCGCGATCCGGAGGCGAAGACTGATCTGGATTTGCTGCGGCGGACATTGACTCTGTACCTATACAGGGCCGGGTTTCTGGTAAAGAACCCGTTCGGTGCTAGCTGCCTTGCCGCTGCTGAGATTCGTTCGCGATTGGAAAAGCCGCTAGAACCTTCAATCCCTTGCACTTTAAAGCCTGGGATGGCCAACTAGGCCCTTCAGATGAGGAGATCGGCATGACCGCCGTGCGACGCCCCCGGAACGATGGTGAGATTTCCCAGATCGAGCGCCTGTGCGCCGAGAAGGGCATGAAGATGACCGAACAGCGCCGCATCATCGCGCGGGTTCTGTCGGACTCACACGATCATCCGGACGTGGAGGAAGTTCACAAGCGGTCCGTCGCCGAGGATCCGGGAATTTCCATCGCCACGGTCTACCGCACCGTGCGCCTGTTCGAAGAAGCCGGCATCGTCGAGCGTCATGAGTTCGGCGACGGTCGCGCGCGCTACGAAGAAACCCCGGCCACCCACCATGACCATTTGATCGACATGCGCTCAGGCAAGGTCGTCGAATTCCACAATGAGGATATCGAGCGCCTCCAGCACGAGATCGCCCGCAGCCATGGTTACAAACTGGTGGGTCACCGCATGGAGCTTTTTGTGCTACCACTAGATGCAGAAAAAGAAACAGAACGATAACACGACATCTAGTACCTCCCCGGATATTGTCTTGCGATAGAAGTGGCTGGGGCATAGTCTCCGCGACCAAATCGCAAATGCCAATAACAAGAGACACTTAAGGGTCCCTTTGAGGTTTCCGCGGGCGCACAGGAACTCGGATCGGGTGAGCAGCGCGCATCGCCCGGACAACCGTCATGACGCTGACGTCTACTTTTCGAACGACACTGAATTTTCTTGGACGACGCAAAACGAGCGCACGTGTTAGGCACGGACGGAATCAAAATATGACAGTTTTATTACCTGCTCTGATTCCGCAAGCCGCCCGGTCGACGCTGAAAAAGACCAGCTCCAAGATCAAGAGCACGCTCGCACTCACATTGAAATTCCTCCAGCGCCGGAAGAACGAGAGCCGCACCCGTCAAAGCTGGGTGCCGGTGTTCGCGGAACCGCCCGCTCCCAATCCAAATGCAGCACCCGCGAGCCGCCTGCGCAGCTTCGCGCCCATCACCGCCGGCACCCAGATCATCCGGTTGGCGAGCTCCGCCGCCGAGTTGGATGCAGCGCAAGCCTTGCGCTACCGCGTGTTCTACGAGGAAATGGGCGCCCATCCGACACCGGAGATGCTGAGCCTCAAGCGCGACTTCGATCAGTTCGATGCCGTCTGCGACCATCTGATCGTGGTGGATCAAAGCCGCGAGAGCGGTAGCCAGGTGGTCGGCACCTACCGCGTCATGCGCCGCGAACATGTGCGCGCCGTCGGCGGTTTTTATTCGGCATCGGAATACGACGTTTCGCGCCTGGCGAGTTTTTCCGGCACGGTCATGGAGCTGGGCCGCTCCTGCGTCGATGCCGGTTACCGCAACCGCGCCACCATGCAACTGCTGTGGCGCGGCATCGCCGAATACACCAATTCTCACGGCGTCGACCTGATGTTCGGCTGCGCCAGCCTGCACGGCACCGATCCCGAAAAGATCGCGGTGCAACTGTCGTATCTCTATCACTACCACCTGGCGCCCGAAGTCCTGCGCGCCAAGGCGCTGCCCGAGCGCTTCGTGAACATGAACATACTGCCCAAGGAATCGATCGATCCCAAGCGTGCACTCGCAAGCCTGCCGCCGCTGCTCAAAGGTTATCTCAGGGTCGGCGGCTTCATCGGCGACGGTGCGGTGATCGATCACCAGTTCAACACCACCGACGTCTGCATCATCGTCAAAACCGATCTCATCGCCGATCGCTATACCCGGCACTACGACATCGGTGAGACCAAGGCCGCGTCATTCAAGCAAGCGTCATAGAGACTCGGCTTCCCGACGAGGTCACGCTGCCGCGATCAGCCGCCGGCGCCGTTCTCGGTGTGATGCGGCTTTGGATCTTTGTCGTCACAGCGATGTTCTCCGCTGTGCTTACCCTCATACACCACGCGGTCGGCATCGATTCCGGATCCCTCCGGCGCGATTACTATCGCTTCCTCGTCCGCCTGCTCGGCATAAAGGTCATTGTGCGCGGGCAACAGGCCACAGCGGGCCCGCGCCTCATTGTCAGCAATCACATTTCCTATTTCGACATCATCGCCCTGGGCGCCACCATTAACGGGGAGTTCGTAGCCAAGGCAGAGCTCGCCGGCTGGCCGTTCTTCGGCACGCTGGCGAAAATCGCGCGCGTAGTGTTCATCGACCGCAAACGCCATGCCACCCTGTCGGCCCGCGACCAGATCCAGGAGCGCCTCGACGCCGGCGCCACGCTGATCATGTTTCCCGAAGCCACATCCGGCGACGGCAACCGCATGAAGCCCTTCAAAAGCGCCTTGTTCACCGTAGCGGAGCGCCAGGTTGGCGCCGGGCAACCCGTTACGATTCAACCGGTGTCCATCGCCTATACCCGCCTGAACGGATTGCCTATGGGCGTGGGCTGGCGGCCCTATGTGGCCTGGTACGGCGACATGGACCTGATGCCCCACCTGCGCCGCCTGCTGCAACTGGGCACCATCACCTGCGAAATCATCTTCCATCCGCCGGTGACGGCCGGAGATTTCGCCGGACGCAAGGCGCTGGCCGCCCATTGCGAGCAGGTCACCCGGGACGGCTTCGCGCGCCTGCTCGCCGGACGGGAAAAGCCCTGAAAACCAGCTCTGGATGAGGGTCTGGCCTTTGATTTTGCGGGGCATAACCGCTAAACAACCGCCATGCTACCGACCAAGATGACGCCCAAGGCCAAGAAAGTCTTCATTCGCACCTACGGGTGCCAGATGAATGTCTACGACTCCAACCGCATGGCCGATGTGCTGGCGCCCCTGGGCTACAGCACCACCGACACGCCCGACGATGCGGACATGGTGATCTTGAACACCTGCCACATCCGCGAGAAGGCGTCGGAAAAAGTGTTCTCTGACCTTGGACGCCTGCGGCCCCTGAAACGCGAGCGCGACATGATCATCGCGGTGGCGGGATGTGTCGCCCAGGCGGAGGGCGCCGAAATCATGGCCCGCGCACCCTTCGTCGATATCGTCGTCGGCTCCCAGGCCTACCACCGCCTGCCGCAGATGCTCGAAGAAGTGAAGAACAAGCGCCGCGCCATCGACACCGATTTTCCAATCGAGACGAAGTTCGACCTGCTGCCGGCGCCGCGCCAGGAGGGTCCGGCCGCTTTCCTCTCCATCCAGGAAGGCTGCGATAAATTCTGCACCTTCTGCGTCGTGCCCTACACCCGCGGCGCGGAATATTCGCGGCCCGTCGACGCGATCCTGAAAGAAGCCCGCGACCTTGTCGCCCAGGGCGCGCGCGAGATCACACTGCTGGGCCAGAATGTGAACGCCTATCACGGCGTGACGGCCGACGGTTCTGTCATCGGCCTTGGCGCGCTGATCCGCGTGCTGGCGGAGATCGATGGCTTGGCCCGCATCCGTTACATGACCTCGCACCCGCGGGACATGGACGCGCATCTGATGGAGGCTCACCGCGATGTGCCCCAGCTCATGCCGTTCCTGCATCTTCCCGTACAGTCCGGGTCCGACCGGATTCTGAAAGCCATGAACCGCGGGCACACCCGGGGCGACTACCTGCGCATTGTCGAGACCCTGCGCGGGTACCGGCCCGACCTGGCGCTGTCGTCGGATTTCATTGTCGGCTTCCCCGGCGAGTCCGACGCGGATTTCGCCGACACCATGGCCCTGGCGGAACAAGTGGGCTACGCCCAGTGTTTTACGTTCAAGTACAGCCCCCGCCCCGGCACGCCCGCGAGCACCATGGACGACCAAGTTCCCGAGGATGTCAAAACCACGCGGCTTCTGGCGCTGCAGGATCTGATCGCGCGCCAGCAGCGCGCTTTCAACGCCGCCAGCGTCGGCTGCTCCTTCGACGTGCTGCTCACGGGCACCGGCCGCAATGCGGGCCAGCTTGTGGGCAAGAGCCCTTACCTGCAGGCTGTGCATGTGAACGCCGACCCCAGCCTCATCGGCAGCATCATGCCGGTCACGGTGGTGTCCCTTGAAACCAACAGTCTCGGCGCCGTGCCGGCGGGCACCGCGCAGATCGACACCGGCCGGGCGGTCGCACGCCGTTGAGCGAGTCCAATCACGTGATCCAGGAATTTTCCGATAACGCCCTGCTGCAGCAGTTGGTGGGGCCCCATAACGCCCATCTCGCGCGCCTCGAACAACGGCTCGGCGTGGTTTTGCATAGCCGCGGCAACACCATCACCATCGAAGGCGCCGAAGAGCAGACCGCGCGCGCCGGCGCCGCCCTCGATCGCCTCTATAAGCGCATCGCGAGCGGCCAGCGCATC
>CANISR010000133.1 GCA_947470105.1 Fidelibacterota bacterium
CGATTTCACCGGGGCGACCACCCACTGTGACGAAAGCTCCTATGGCGAATGGCAGGTGCATGTGACCTTCCGCAACAATCCGGCCAAGGACGGCGAGGAGCGCTATTTCCACATGCGCTGGGCGCCGCCGACCCTGTTCGAGCTGCTGTCGATCAGCGACAAGCCGAATCCCAAGTGCAAAGATGAAGTGCCGCGTATCGATGCCCGGCGCTCGCTGTTCCGGCGGTTCTAACCCGGTTCCCCGGACAGCGTCTTGGTCATGCGCCAGAACGGCACGCCGGTCTCGCCGGCGGCATCGAAGGCGGGTTCGATGATCTCGCCGCTATGGGCCCAGCCCAGGCGCTCCCAGAATCGCCGGGCGTAATCGTTGCCTACCAGGCAATGCAGTTCGCCGTCGATCACACCTGACTTCACCAGTTCGGTTTCCGTGGCCTCCATCAGCGCATCGGAGATGCCCTTCCCGCGCCAGGCGGGGAGTACAAAGAGCTGCCCGACAAGATTGCCTTGCCAGGCGGAGAACGCGACGATCTTGCCGTCCTGTTCCGACACCAAAGCGCAGGGCGCGAACGCCGAAATGCGTTTCAGGAAAAAGTCCTGGGTACGGCGGTCGCGCTCGCCCTGAGGCATGAGCGGCGCATGGGTCTCGTGCCACACGGACCAGTAGATCTCCGCGATGGCCGGAAGGTCGCTTTTGATGGCGTAACGCAACATGGGCAGGTCAGCGGCTACGCCGCTACTCCCGCGTCGAACAGTTCGTCTTCCATATCCATGATCGTCTCGCCCCCGGCCAGGATCGCGGACAGCAGTGCGCCGGTCTGGGGCATCAGTTTGGTCATATAGAAGCGCGCCGTCTTGATCTTGGCCTTGTAGAAGCCGGTGGGGTCGTCGGAGAGCTTGCCGTAGGCGTAGTGCGCCATGCGCGCCCACATGAAGCCGACGCTGACATAGCTCAGCAGCTTCAGGAGGTCCGTGGCCGCCGCGCCGGCCTCGTTGGGGTTGCTGAGGCCTTTCTGCGCCACAGCGCCGACGGCCTGCTGCAAGCGGCCGAAGGCCTTCGCCAGGCCGATGACAATCTCTTCCATCTGGGGATCAGCGGCGTTCGCTTCGATGAATTCCTGCACCGGATGGAAGAAGGCGCGCAGGTACCGGCCGTAGTGGGCGCTCATCTTGCGGCCCACGAGGTCGAGGGCCTGGATGCCGTTGGTGCCTTCGTAAATCTGGGTGATGCGGGCGTCGCGCACGAACTGCTCCATGCCGTGCTCGCGGATATAGCCATGGCCGCCGTAGATCTGGACGCCGAGGTTGGCGTTGTCGAAACCAATATCGGTGCCGAAGGCTTTCACCACCGGGGTCAGCAGTTGGATCAGATCGTCGTGCCGGGTGCGTTCTTCCTCGGTGGCTGCCTTCTCGGCCTTGTCCTGACTGATGGCCACCCACATGGCCAGCGCCCGCATACCCTCGGTGAGGGACTTCATGGTCAGCAGGCTCTTGCGCACGTCGGGATGGACAATGAGCGGATCGGCGGGCTTCTCGGGGTGGATGGCGCCCTTGAGGCCGCGGCCCTGGAGACGCTCACGGGCATAGAGCAGGCCACCCTGATAGGCGACCTCAGACAAGCCCAAACCTTGCACGCCGACGCCCAGGCGCGCCGTGTTCATCATCGCGAACATGGCGCGCATGCCCTTGTTGAGATCACCGACCAGCCAGCCTTGGGCGTTGTCGAAGTTGATGACGCAGGTGGCCGAAGCCTTGATGCCCATCTTGTGCTCGATGGAGCCGCAAGAGGCGCCGTTGCGCGGCCCGACGCTGCCGTCGGCCTTGGGCAGGAATTTGGGGCAGATGAACAGGCTGATGCCGCGGATGCCGGCGGGGGCATCGGGCGTCCGCGCCAGGACCAGGTGGACGATGTTGTCCGTGAGGTCGTGTTCACCCGCGGAGATGAAGATCTTGGTGCCGGTGAGCTTGTAGCTGCCGTCCGCTTGGGGCTCGGCTTTGGTGCGCACCAGGCCAAGGTCGGTGCCGCACTGGGGCTCGGTCAGGCACATGGTGCCGCTCCAGGTGCCGTCCACGAACTTCGGCAGGTAAGTCTGCTTCTGCTCGTCGGTGCCGTAGAGCTTGAGGGCGTTGTAGGCGCCGTGGGTGAGGCCCGGGTACATGCCGAAGGCCATGTTGGAGGAGCAGATCATTTCCTCAACCAGCATGTTGAGCGCCTTAGGGCAGCCCTGGCCGCCGTATTCGGGATCGGCGGCGATGCCGGTCCATCCACCGGCGATGAACTGCTGATAGGCCTCCTTGAAGCCCTTGGGCGTGCGCACTACGCCGTTCTCGAAATGGCAGCCTTCCTCGTCGCCGGAGCGGTTCAGGGGGAACAGCACTTCGGCGGCCAGTTTGCCGGCCTCCTCCAGCACCGCGTCCACCACGTCGGCCGTAAAGTCGCCGTAGCCCGGCAGGTTGGCGAGGTCACCGCCGTTGAACAGTTCGTGATAGACGAACCGCATGTCGCGCAAAGGGGCGTTATAGACGGCCATTGGTATTCTCCTAGTTCCGCAGCGGCTTGCCGGTGTCGAGCATCACTTCCATGCGCGCCAGCGTAGCGTTGGTCTTGCACAGCTCGATGAAAGCGGCGCGTTCGAGCTTGAGCAGATCCTTCTCGGTGATGGTCTCGGTGTGATCCGTCTTGCCGCCCGTGAGCACTTTCGCCAGGGCCATGGACACCACCTGATCATGCGGCGTGACCTTGCCCTGGAGCGTCATGCCCTGTAGCGCCACCTTGAGGGCGGCGATGCCGCCTTCGCCGGGCAGCGAGATGATCTCGTCCTTGGGCGGCACATGGTTCTCAGCAAGCTTGAGGGCCTTGGCCTTGGCGTCGGCCAGCAGACGGTCGCGGTTCATGGTGATACCGTCGCCGGAGCGCAGGATTCCCATTTCCTTGGCTTCGAATGCCGACTTGGCGATCTGCGCCGTGCCGATCATCTCAAACGCCTTCGCGACCGCCGGAATCGGGCCTTTGGGCAGCTTGGGGTCGGACTTGAGGCGCAGCAGCATTTCCTTGCAGCCGCCCCACCCCGGAATCACGCCAACGCCCACTTCCACCAGGCCGGTGTAAGTTTCGGCGTGGGCCTGGATGGCGGCGGAGTGCAGCAGCACCTCACAGCCGCCGCCGAGCGCCATGCCGATGGGGGCTGAGACCACAGGGAACGGCGCCTGCTTGAGGGCCATGTAGGTCTTCTGGCCATCTTCGATGAGGCTTTCGATCTCGCTCCACACCGCGATATTGGCGGCGAACAGCAAGAGTCCGATGTTGGCGCCGACCGAGAAGTTCGGGCCCTCGTTATGGATAACCAGCGCTTTCCACTTCTTGTCGGACTTGAACAGCTTCAGCACGTCCTTGTAGGCGGCCATGGTCATGGGATCGAGACTGTTGGCCCGCGACGTGAACTCGAAACAAGCCACGCCATCGCCGATATCCCACACCTTCGCGGAGGGGTTCTTGAGGATGGGCGTGGCGCCCCGCTTGACGTCCGAGAGTTTGAGCACCCCCGCAGCCCGCACCACGTCGACATAGTCACCTTTGGTGGTCAGGTACTGCAGCTTGTTGCCTTCGGTGCGGTAGAACCCGCCCTTTTCGGCGGCGAGCTTCAATAGCGACGGTACCGCGATCTTGTCGGCGGTTAGCTTGTCGGCGAACCACTTGGCGCCCATGGAATCGATGACTTCGAACGGCCCAAGCTTCCACCCGTAGCCGTCCTTCATGGCCTCATCCACATCGACGATGGTGTCGGCGATCTCCGGCACCAGCCCCGCGGTATAGGTCAGACCGCCGCTGGCGAGTTTCCAGGCGTACTGGCCGCCCTTATCGGGGGATTCGATGACGCCCTTGAGGCCCTTCTTGCCGGCGTCGATGCTGGCGAGCTGCGCCTTCTGGCTGGGCTCATATTGGGCGGTCTTGAGGTTGATGCTTTCCTTGATCTTGTTGGCGCCGTCTTTGCGCAGGCGGTAGAAGCCGCTCACACCTTTGCGGCCGATCCACTTGTTGGCCAGCATGGTGGTGACCACCGGCGGCTCGCCGGAGATGGCGACGTAAGGATCGGTTTTCGGCAGCAGCGACAGCATCGATTTGGTCAGATGCGGCATCAGGTCGATGCCGATGAGATCCAGGAGGCCGAACACCCCGGTCTTGGGGATGCCGAAGGGCTTCGATCCCACGGCGTCGGCTTCGTCGATGGTGAGGCCGAGGTTCAGCGCTTCCACCACCGCGTTCTGCATCCAGTAGATGCCGATGCGGTTGCCGATGAAACCCGGCGTGTCCTTGCAGACCACCACGCCCTTGCCCAGGCGGACGTCGCCGAAATCGCGCACGGTGGCGATGGCGTCCTTACGGGTCTTGGGACCACCCACAAGTTCCAACAGCCGCATGTAGCGCGGCGGATTGAAGAAGTGGGTGATGATGAAGTCCGGCACCATCTCCGCCGGCATGCCCTCGGTGAGCGTGGCGAGCGGGATGGTCGAGGTGTTGGAGGACACCACGGAGCCGGCCTTGCGGTGTTTCTGGATCTTTTTGTAGAGGTCCTGCTTGATGTCGAGGCGCTCGATCACCGCTTCGATGATCCAGTCGCAATCGGCCAGCATATCGAGGTTGTCCTCGATATTGCCGGTGGTGATGAGGCCGGCGTTGCGCTTGGACATGAAGGGGGCAGGATCGGTCTTGAGCATCTTGGCGACCGCGCCTTCGGCGATGGCGTTGCGGTTGGTGGCGTCTTTGGGAACGATGTCCAGGAGCACCACCGGTACGCCGGCGTTGGTGATATGGGCGGCAATGCCGGCCCCCATCACACCGGCGCCGATGACCGCCGCTTTTTTGATCTCAGCCATGATTTCAGTCCTTACATCGCTTCAAGGACAGTGGCGACACCCTGGCCGCCGCCGATGCACATGCTGGCCAGCGCGTATTTCTTCTTCTCGCGCTGCAGCAGCGCCGCGGCCTTGCCGGTGATGCGTCCGCCGGACGCCCCCAGCGGATGACCGATGGCGATGGCGCCGCCGTCGAGGTTGGTCTTGGCAAGATCGATGCCGAGATCCTGCACCACCGACAACGCCTGGGCGGCAAAGGCCTCGTTGAGTTCGATGATGTCCATCTGCTCGAGCTTGAGCCCGGCGCGCGAGAGCGCCTTCTTCACCGCCGGCACCGGGCCGATGCCCATGATCTCCGGCGCGCAGCCCGCCACGGCGATGGACAGGATGCGGGCGAGGGGCTTGAGGCCGTTCTTGGCGGCATACTCTTCGCTGCAGACGATGACGGCCGAAGCGCCGTCCGTGAGTGGCGAGGACGTGCCGGCCGTGACGGTGCCCGTGGCCTTGAAGGCGGGCTTGAGGCCGGCCAGTGTCTCCGGCGTCGTATCGGCGCGGATGCAGCCGTCGGCATCGACCATGCCGCCGTCGCCTTTGACGGGGATGATCTCGTCCTTGAACTTGCCGTCAGCCTGGGCTTTGGCGGCGCGGCGGTGGCTCTCGACCGCGAAGGCTTCCTGTTTGGCCCGGCTGATCTGGTATTTCTCGGCCAGGTTCTCGGCGGTTTCGCCCATGCCGATGTAGGCCTGGATCCCGGCGTTGACCAGGCCGGGGTTGGGCATGGGGTTGAACCCGCCCATGTTGACGCGGCTCATGCTCTCGATGCCGGCGCAGATGAACACTTCCCCGGCACCCATCTTGATGGCGCCGGCGGCCTGGTGGATGGACTGCATGGAGGAACCGCAGAAGCGGTTGATGGTCACACCCGCCACCGTGACCGGCAGGCCGGCGATGAACACGACGTTGCGGCCGATGTTGAGGCCCTGTTCCGCTTCGGGGAAGGCGCAGCCCATGAGCAGGTCTTCGATGTGGTCGGGGTTGAGCTTGAGCTTCTCCACCAGCCCCTTGATCACAGCACCCGCCATGTCGTCGGGCCGGGTCTTGCGCAGAGCGCCCTTGTTGGCGAGCGTGAAGGCGGAGCGGGCGTATCCCGCGATGACGACATTGCTCATGACTTATCCCCTTGTGACCTGTGTTCGGTCGTTGCGTTAGCTTTGTTTTGAATCGGTTGTCTTCTCGGCTTCTTCCGCCTTCAACTCTTTTTTCGACAATTTGCCGATCATGGTCTTGGGCAGGACGTCGCGGAATTCATATTGCGCCGGACGCTCGATGGACGACAGGCGCTCTTTCAGGAAATCGCGGATCTCGGGCTCCGTCAGCGTCATGCCGGCGCGGACCTTTATGAAAGCTTTCGGCGCTTCGCCGCGGTAAGCATCCGGTATGCCGATAACGTTCACTTCCTCGACGGCGGGGTGCAGATAAATCGCTTCCTCCACCACGCGCGGATAAATCTTGTAGCCGGACGCGTTGATCATGTCCTTGATGCGGTCGACGATGAAAACGTAGCCCTCGTCGTCGATATAGCCCACGTCGCCCGTGTGAAGCGCGCCGTCTTTCAGGACGTCGGCGGTGTCCTTGGGCCGGTTCCAGTAGCCTTTCATGACCTGGGGCCCGCGAATACAGATCTCGCCTTTTTCGCCGATACCGAGGATGCGGTCATCGTCGAGGGCGTGAATTTCGATAATTGTGCCGGGCATGGGCAGGCCCACGGAGCCAGGCTTGTTAACGCCCTGGGTCGGATTTGTGCAGGCCACCGGCGAGCTTTCCGAAAGGCCGTAACCTTCCACCACCACACTGCCGGTCATGGCTTCAAAGGCGCGTTTGACCTCCACCGGCAGCGGCGCGCCGCCGGAGATGCAGACCTTGAGCGAAGTGAGATCGTAGTTCTTGGCGTCGGGGGCATTGTTGAGGGCGGTGTAAATCGTCGGCACCGCGGGAAACACCGTAGGGCGTTTCCGGGCGATGACCTTGAGGCAGTCCTTCAGGTCGAACCGCGGCATCATGATGATCTCGCCTCCGAACTCGAGGCCCACCAGCAGCACCACCGTCATGGCGAACACATGGAAGAACGGCAGGGCCGCCAGGAATTTTTCCTGGCCGGGCGTGGCGGCGCCGTACCAGCTCGCCACCTGGCGGGCATTGGCGGTGAGGTTGGCGTGGGTGAGCATCGCCGCTTTGGGGATGCCGGTGGTGCCGCCGGTATATTGCAGCAGCGCCACGTCGTTTTTCGGATCGATTACAACAGGCGCCGGGGCGCCGCCATTGTCGAGCAACTGGTCCCACACCACGACCCTCTCGCTCGGGTGTACCGGCACCACTTGCGACCGCTTGAACAGTTTGAATAACAGGCTGGTGACCGGCGGCAGCGCCGCGGCGAAGGAGCAGATCACCAGCTTCTTGAGCTTGGTGCTGTCCAGCAGTGCGACCGCCTTGGGATAGGTGATGGCGAGGTCCATGGTCACCAGGATGTCGACCTCGGAATCCTTCACCATGGTCTCCAGCTCACGGGCGGCGTAGAGCGGGTTCATGTTGACGATGGTGCCGCCGGCGAGCGCGATGCCGAAATAGGCGATCGGATAATAGGGTGTGTTAGGCAGCAGCAGCCCAACGCGGGTGCCTTTGCCGACGCCGAGCTTCTGGAAGCCGGCCGCGGCGCGGCGGACCAGGGCGCCGGTCTCGCGGTAGCTCCAGCGCCGTCCCAGGAATTCGAGGCAGGTTTTGTCTGGAAAACGCGCGACCGCGTTTTCGAGCAGGGAATAGACCGGCTCAGCCGGAAGCGGCATCGCCCAGGGGGCGAACGGCGGGTAGTTCTTCAGCCAAGGATAGGCCGGCGCAGCGGCGCGGCTCTCCGTCATGGCGTTCACTTCCCCTCCCAAGCCAGGCCCTCCCAAACCGGGCCCTCCCAAGCCAGGCCCCTCCCGGGCATGGCAATTCTGCCGCGCGCGAATCGTATTTTCAGGCACCCCCCCCCCAGTCGAGGGGCGAGATTTCGCCCGAAAACCTCAGCACGGAAAAATCTTAGCGAATCAATCGCTTCGCGGGAAGGGACCGCTTTTATGACAACGGACTCGCGCCCACCCCTAGGGGATGAGCAGACCTGTCGGTCCAGCTATTGATCCAGCAAGCTTGAGAGTTTGAGGGCGATGCCCTTGGAGCCGAAGACTTTGAGCTTCCCCAGGGTAAAGGCGACCATGGGGTTGAGATCGCCGTTGATGAGCTTGACCATGCTTTCCGGCGACAGGACCAGAGTAGTCTCGGCCTCGTCGCTGTCGGGATTGGCCGTGATCTTGACCTCTCCGCCGGTGGCGTCGAGCAGAACCTTACCCTCGTCCCCCAGGTCAAAAAGGACCGTGTGGTTGAGTTCCTTGAGCTTGTCCGTCCGGCCCTGCATCTCAGCGACGATGTCATCCAGCGCCATGGTTTTCCCCTTCGTCGCAGTTGATTAGAACCGTTTTAAATAAATGCCGGCTTTTTGCTTTTGATCCAGACCCGGCTTTTGATCCAGATCATTGTGACCGAGGATGGGCTCCTGTGAAACTGCCTGCGGTCGAAACATCAGTTTGTGACCCAAAAAACTTAACCGCGCGAACGCCATAGCCCTGTCATTCCACCAATCGTCAACGGTCCCAGGCACTTGCCGAAAAGGCAGCGCTCCCGGACCCGTAAACCGTCACGGCCTATTGGTCGCGACACGCAAGAGAAATCCTGGGATTTCAGAGCGTTAATTGACCGCCACGGGATGACGGGCTAGCTTCTCACACATCTAAGGTGCGAGGGCTGGACAAGGGCAAGAATTGCCTGCGTCGGGGTGTGGGGAACCCGCGGTCCTATGCAAGGCGATGGTGGGGTGTCAGAAGCTCCATTTGCGGCCATGAACGAGGCTGAGACCCAGCCTGTGAAACCGAAAGACCTGCGCGCCCTGGTTCACGACATGGGCCACTGGCGGCATGCGCCTGAAAGCGGCGTCAATCTCGTCATCGTCAGCGTCTCCAGTTCCTTGCCCGAAGCTAAACGTACCCCGCCCCTGATCGCCCAGATCGCCGAGGGCACCGCGGCCATCGCCGCCAAGCGGGCCGGATTTTGCTATCAGGTGTCGTCTTGTGATTTCGCCATTATGGCGAAGCTGCCCGAAACCGCCCTCATCGCCATGGTTCGCGACCTCAAGGTCGACATGCTGCGGACCATCGAGCGCAATTTTCCCGGCAGCTTCGGCGCCATCGACCAGAGCCGCCTGGTGCTCAGCTACGACCTGGTCAACAACTACCGTTCGGCGGCCGACCGGGTCGCCAAGTACGCTGAAATCGCCCAGCGTGCGGTCGCCGACGCCGACGTCGGCAACAAACAACTGCGCCCCCTCACCACCGCCGACATCAAAAACGTGATGAAGGCCTATGAGAAATTCGGCACCGATAAATTCATCAAGGCCTTCGTCCGCACCCAGGACGTGATGTTGGACATACCCGGCAAACCGCCGGAATCGGTGCTGCGCGAGTATTTCATCAGCATGGATTTGCTGCGTAAGCCGCTGTTCATCGATGTGGAAATGCGCGGCTCCGGCCGGCTGTTCAATGAGTTCACCCTGGTGCTGGACCAGATCTTGCTCCAGGCCTTCAACCAGATGCACACCACCGGCGAGCGCTGCTCCATCAACCTCAATGTCGAGAGCGTGTTTACCGAGGCGTTCGAGGGTTTCATCGAGGCCACGCCGCCGGCGGTGCTGGAACAGGTGGTGTTCGAATTCCGCCAGTCCAACATCGTCGAGAACTTCGACGAGTTCCAGGTCGCCCGCGGCCTCATCAAGTCCAAGGGGGCGCATATCGCCGTCGACCAGATCTTCCCGCAGACCGTGGGCCTCGTGGACCTGGACTACATCGGCGCCAGCATCGCCAAGATCCACTGGCGCAACGGCGCCGAGGACATCCTGAAAGAGCGCGAACGCGCCATCAAATACCTGATCGACTGCAATGTGGTGCCGGTGCTGATCCGCGTCGACCATGAGCGTGCGATCGAGGTCGGCCAGCGCATGGGCATCAATATGTTCCAGGGCTTCCTGATCGACCAGAAATTGGGCCATAAGCCCAATCAAGGCACCTAAACACCCTCCCGTCCCGGTGTATTGCAGCGCACGAGGTTTGGCGGCATGGTCCGCCTCCTGATGCGCATCCAGCTCAAACTCTTTGTTCTGCTCCTGGTCATCGCCATTGTGCCGCTGGCCGCGCTGAGCTGGCGCAGCCAGCGCGCGACCGAGGACCTGGGCCGGTCCATGGCGTCCTTCGGGCGCGCCGCGGTTACTCAAGAGATCCAGACCCAGCTCAGCCAGGCCGTCGGCTATTCAGCCGACCTGCTGGCGGCCCAGCAACGCCAGGTGGAGCTGGCGCTGCGCCTCCTGGCCGGCGAGGCCGAACGCCGCGTCGCTGCCGGCGGCGACGGCGCCGGGCCGGTCTATCTGGATACCGACTTCGACGATTCCAAGCGCTGGCCGCC
>CANISR010000134.1 GCA_947470105.1 Fidelibacterota bacterium
ACCAGGCAGAAGCCGTATTCCTCGCACACCGCGCGGACGGCGTTGAGATCGCTGGCGGGGGCTTGGTACGGGTTGGTCATCAAGCGGCCCCAGCGCTGAGCACGCCTTCGCGCTGCGAAGCAGCCGCGATCCCGGCGAGCGCCGTGTCCACGGCCGCATTGGGGTTGGGGCTGCGCGCGAAGGCTTCCCGGTCAAACAGGGGAAAGTACGGCGAATACTCGCGATGCCGCGCGAGCAATCGACACAGTCGGTTGCGCAATTCCGCAACGGCCGCCGCGGGCGGAGAAGGCCGCCTTTCCAACACGGCAATCTCCGCGGCCAGGGCCACGATCACCGGGTCGAACCTGAGTTCGACGTCATGGGATTCCGCAAGCGCTATGGCCTCCGGATCATCGGACCGTCGCGCAAGATGGCCGGGAACGGAGGACGGCGACGGCCGCGCGCGGTACTTGAGATAAAGATCGATATCCTCCGTCGGCGCCGCATAGTCGAAAAAGACGGCGTTGCGCGGGCCCGGCGGCGGGGCAAACAGCCCAGGCTGGTCTGAGAATCGCTGCTCAAGGTCCGGATGCACCGCGAAGGCCGGATCATCGACGAAAAGCTTGGCGCCGGCGCTGTGGAATGTCCGCAAATTCCAGATCACGACGTCGCCCGGTTGAGAGGGCAGGTTGTGGAGCGGATGGTGCGTCTCCGCGTATTTGAACTTTCGCGCGCCAATCATGCGATTGCTCAGGGTTTCGCACATCAGATTGTTGCCGATATAGGTTTGGGGGTCCCCGCGGTGAGACCCGACGATCACTTTGAGCGCGCCGCTCGCGTGGGTGTAGTCCTGCAGGTAGATGCCGAAACGATACGCGCGGTAGACGGCGTCGGTGGGGCTCCGCCAGGTGGCGCGCAGGTCGTGGGGCATGCCGATGGCGTCGCAATGGAGCAAAGCGAAAGGGTTGAGGGTGTGGCTGCCGATGGCGGGTTCGAAATTGAAGGTGGCTTCGCCGTCATAGACGAGCGACGGCCCCAAGAGTGAGCGCGCGATGGCCAGCAGGACGGGTTCAAAATAGATGTGGCGAACCAGCGGCAGGCCCAGGAGATCGGGAATCGGGCGCCCGGTGTGGGCCTCGGCCTCGGCCTTCATGCCGGCGTGCAGAATCTCCAATTGCGCCGCCGTGAGCGCGCCCTTGACGAGGCAAAATCCATAAGCCTCGCAAATCTCGCGGATAGCCGCGAGGTCGGTGGCGGAGGCTGCGTATGGATTGGACATAACAGGTGAATCAGTTCTTGGCGCGGGCTCTCGGATGCGCGGCATTATACACGGAGCCGAGACGCGCGGCGTCCACAACCGTATAGCGCTGCGTGGTCGAGAGCGAGGCATGGCCCAGCAATTCCTGGATGGTGCGCAAATCTCCCCCTTGGGCCAGCAGATGGGTCGCGAAACTGTGGCGCAGCGCGTGAGGGGTTGCGGTTTCCGGAAGGCCAAGGCGGGCGCGCAAGGTTCTCATTTGCCGCTGCACAACCCCGGCGTTCAGGCCCGCACCCCGGGCGCCGACGAACAGCGGTGCTTCGGGCGAGGCCGCGAACGGACAGATCTTCCGGTAGCCCGCCAGGGCTTCGCGGACGACGGGAAGCACCGGCACGATGCGTTCTTTGCGACCCTTGCCGACCACCCGCAAGGTTTCGCCGCGGGGAATTTCGGCGCAGGTCAGCGACAGCGCCTCACCGATGCGAAGTCCGCAGCCATAGAGCAGGAGGAGAAGGGCGGTATCGCGCGCCGCCAGCCATGGCTCGGTTTGGGCCGCGCCGGCGTCGCGGATCGTCGCCAGGGCATCATCCTCGTCCAGGGCCTTGGGCACGGTCTTGGGCAGGCGCGGGGTGCGTACGGTTTTGATGGCCGGGTTGTGAACGCCGCCGGCGCGCTCGAGGAACCGGAAGAAATTGCGCAAGGTGGAGACCCCGCGGGCAAGGGAACTGCGCGAGATGCCGGCGTTGGCGCGGTGCGCGAGGTAGCTGCGGAAATCGGCGGGTTTGAAATCGGCGAAAGCCCGCAGGTCCGGCGCATCGCCGAGATGGCCGGTCATGAACACAAGAAATGCCGCGAGATCGCGCGCATAGGCGTCGAAGGTATGGGCGGAGACGCGCCGTTCGGATTTCAGCCAACGCTGCCAATCTGCGATGACCGCAAGCAGATCGCGGGCCGCCGAAAAAGCGATATCGGTGCTTAAAGTTGCAGCGACCACCAACGTCCTACGGCATAGCGGGTGACGTGGCCGAGGAAGGCGATCAATTCCGTGCCCTGGCCCGGGTCGAAGTGGCCCTGGTTACGGCAGCCGACGGCGAACAAGCCGATCGGCAGGCCTTCGCCTTCCGGCAGCGCAACGATGGCGTCCGATCGCACCAGGCCGGCAGCGCCGCCGTAGATCACGGCCTCGCCCTCGGTATCGGACCGGATCAAGGTGCCGTCGTTGCCCATGATATGGGCGACAAAGCCGGGGGGCAGGGAGCGCACGGTCTGGCCTGCATCCACCGGCAATGTGTCACTCTCGAACGCGACCGCGACCGCATCGACGCCGAGATGGACCGGCAGGTCGTCGTGGAGAATTTGGGTGAGCTCTGAGAAGTCGCGGGCATAGAGCAGCGCCAGCGCGCATTCCATGGTGCGCTCGATCAGCGACATGTTGGAGCGGGTGGTAGTCACGAGACGGTCGCTCGCCACCTTCATGTCGTCCACCTGGCGGCGCAAACGGTCGACCACAAAACGCTGCATATCGACGACGACCGTTTCGGCCTCGAAGCGCGTGTCGGGTGCTATGGCCGCGAGCAAGTCGGGATTGGCGAGCAGCAATCGCGGATTGCGGCGCAGGTACGCAATCACGTCGCTCTCGCGCAGTTCTGTTCGCGGACCTTCGCCCTTGATGCCGGCCTTCACATGATCGCCCATAGTACCATTCCCTGAGAGATGCGGTCCTTTGGGCGTTTTCTTGACCATGGCGGCCGTTAAAGAATCGACTGCCCGGTCTTAGCCCAGTCATCCATGAATGCTTTTAGGCCCTTATCGGTTAAGGGATGGTTGAACAGCTGCTTGAGGGTGCTGGGCGGCATGGTGCACACATGGGCGCCAATCTTGGCGGCCTCCACTACATGCATGGGGTGGCGGATGCTGGCCACCAATACCTCGGTGTCGAAGCCGTAATTGCCATAGATCGTGCAAATGTCGTCGATCAGCTCCATGCCGTCGCTGCCCACGTCGTCGAGGCGACCGACGAAGGGCGAGATGAAGGTGGCGCCGGCCTTGGCCGCCAGCAGCGCCTGGGCGGCGGAGAAGCACAGCGTCACATTGACCATGGTGCCGCCGTCCGACAGCGCCTTGCAGCATTTGAGGCCGTCGGGCGTCAGCGGCACTTTGATCGTGACGTTGTCGGCGATTTTTTTGAGCACCGCCGCTTCCTTCATCATGGTGTCGAAATCGAGCGCCGTGACTTCGGCGCTGACCGGACCCGGCACCACCGCGCAGATCTCTGCAATGAGATCGACGAACTTCTTGCCCGACTTTGCTGCCAGGGAAGGATTGGTGGTCACGCCATCGACCATGCCGGTGGCGGCGAGGTCTTTGATCTCTTTGATGTCGGCGGTGTCGATGAAGAACTTCATGTGGCCTCAGGGATTGGGGGAGGGAGCGACGAGCGCGAAGGAGGATAGGCGCGAAAATTCCGGTGGAATGATCCACGCCTGTGGGCGAGTTTAGACCATGGCCTCGCCGCAATCCATGCTGCCCACCTAATGACGTCTCAAACCACGCTGTTTGCCGTTTCCGCGGTGTCGGGAGTTTATCCACAGGGCGCGCAGGTCTCGGTCCTGCTGCCGTTGCCGGTGGATACGGCCTACGACTATCTGGTTCCTACGGGTGACGGCTTGCGCGCGGGCGATATCGTCGAAGTTCCCCTCGGGCGCCGGTTCGAGGTTGGCGTGGTATGGGGCGCCGGCACCGGAGACGTGCCGCCGGCCAAACTGCGCGAGGTTGTGCATAAGCTCGATCTCCCGCAGATCCCCGAGGTGCTGCGGCGTTTCATCGACTGGGTGGCGGGCTATACCTTGCAGCCGCCGGGGTCGTTGTTGCGGATCGCGGTCAATCCCGCCCGCCGCTGGGTGCCGCCGGCCCCGGTCACGGCCATCACCGCATCCGGCGCCAGCCTCGCGAGCCGCGGTCTCAAGGCGACCCCGGCGCGTGAAAAGCTTCTCGCCATCGCCGCGCGCGGGCAATTTCCCACTGCCGCCGCCCTGGCGCGCGCTGCCGGTGTCAGCAGCGGCGTGATCCGCGACATGATTACGGCTGGGGCATTATCAGTGATTCCGGCGGCGCATGTCTCTGCTTTCGATGCGCTCGATCCCGGGGCCGCGCCGCCGGTCCTGGAAGCCGCGCAAGGCGCGGCAGTGGACGACTTGCGCGCACGAGTCGGTGCGGGTTTCTCCGTCGCCGTACTGGAGGGCGTCACCGGCTCAGGTAAGACCGAGGTGTATCTGGAGGCGGTGGCCGCCGCACTCACGGCCGGCAAACAGGTCCTCGTCCTGGTTCCGGAAATCGCGTTGACCACGCAAACACTGGCGCGATTTGCCCAGCGATTTGGCGGCGTGCCGGCGCTTTGGCATTCGGATCTCAATTACAAAGCGCGGCGCGAGACTTGGGCGGGGACCGCCACCGGCGATGCGCGGGTTGTGGTGGGCGCGCGGTCCGCGCTGTTCCTGCCGTTCAATGACCTCGGGCTCATCGTGGTCGACGAAGAACATGAGTCCGCGTTCAAGCAGGAAGACGGCGTGATCTACCACGCCCGCGACATGGCGGTGGTGCGGGCGCGGGAAGGCGGCATCCCCATCATCCTGGCGTCGGCGACGCCGTCCCTCGAAACCGTCATGAACGTCCGCGACAAAAGATACGCCGATGTACGCCTGCCCCAGCGCTACGGCGCGGCGGCTATGCCTAAGATCTCCATCATCGATATGAAGGCGACGCCGCCGGAAAAGGCGACCTGGGGACGCGCGTGGCTGGCGCCGCCGTTGGTGAATGCGGTGAACCGCGCCCTTGGCGCCGGCGAGCAGAGCCTGCTGTTCCTGAATCGCCGCGGCTATGCGCCGCTCACCTTGTGCCGGACCTGCGGCCATCGTCTGCATTGCCCGCGCTGCACCGCCTGGCTGGTCGAACATCGCCTGACCCGGCGTCTGCAGTGTCATCACTGCGGCTTTGCCGCGAGCGTGCCCGAAGCCTGCTCATCCTGCGGCGCGAAGGACTCATTCGTCGCCTGCGGACCCGGCATCGAACGGGTCGCTGAAGAAGCAACCGCGCGCTGGCCCGACGCGGTGGTGCGCGCGGTGGCGAGCGACACTTTAGAGAGGCCCTCGGTCGTACAGGAGCTGGTCGAGGACATACTTCAACACCGCGTCGATATCCTGGTGGGGACCCAAGTTCTCGCCAAAGGTCACCATTTCCCCGGCCTCACCGTCGTCGGTGTGGTGGACGCGGATCTCGGACTTTCCGGCTGGGACCTGCGCGCGGCGGAGCGTACCCACCAGCTTATGCAGCAGGTGGCGGGCCGCGCCGGGCGCGCCGAAAAGCCGGGACACGTCTACCTCCAGACCCATGACCCCCGGCACCCGGTCATGGAAGCCCTGGTCTCCGGGGACGGGGTCGCCTTTATCGATAGCGAAATTGCCGCCCGGGACGCTTTGGGCATGCCCCCCTTCGGGCGCCTGGCGGCGCTGATTCTCTCCGGGCCCGACGAAATCGCCGTCATCGCCGCCGGCAAGACCCTGGCGGCTGCGGCTCCGGAAGGCGAGGGAATCGAGGTTTTAGGCCCCGCCCCGGCGTTCATGGCCCTGCTCAGGGGCCTCCACCGCCATCGCCTGTTGCTCAAGACCAAGAGGACCATCCCCCCCCAGCCCTTGGTCAAAGCCTGGCTGGAGGCCGTCAAAATCCCCGCCTCGGTGCGGGTGCAGATCGATATCGACCCCTACAGTTTCTACTGATTTTGTGGGGCTTTCGGGCACCTGTTGCAACGCAATGGCAAGTCGTGGTACCAACCCGCCGGCGATCGCGGATGAGGCTTTCTCAGGCCGTAAATCGCCATAAAAATCAGGGACTTACCAAAGGTCCAGCCGGGGTGCTTTTGAACCGGCTAAAAGTTCTCTCTCAAGGGGCGTTGAGCAGGTGCCAGCGGACGCAAGTGGAGTCGGTAACGTAGCGCAAAGGTACGCCGCTGCGCTCTATGACCTGGCCGATGAAAAAGGCGCGATCGACACCATCGCCGCCGACCTCAATTCACTCCAGGCCATGATCGGAGCGAGCGATGATTTCCGCCGCTTCATCAAGAGCCCGGTGATCAATCGCAATGACCAGAGTAAGGGCATCGCGGCCATCGCCGATAAGGCGCAGCTATCGCCGATTTCCCGGCAGTTCCTGGGCCTGGTCGCCGCCAACCGCCGCCTGTTCGCACTGGCGGAGATGATCCGCGGTTTCAACGCTATCCTCGCCGACCGGCGCGGCAATGCATCCGCCGAAGTCACGGCTGCGGTGGCCCTGTCCGACAGCCAAACCATGGCGCTGACCGAAGCTCTCAAGAAGTCCCTGGGCCGCAATGTCCAGCTCGTCACCAAAGTTGATCCGTCCATCCTGGGCGGCCTGATCATCAAGGCCGGCTCACGCATGGTGGACAGCTCCATCAAATCAAAACTTCAACGTCTGAAGCTCTCTTTGAAAGGGGTCGGATAAATGGAAATCCGCGCCGCAGAAATCTCCGCCATCCTCAAGCAGCAGATCGCCAACTTCGGCACTGAAGCTGAATCCGCCGAGGTGGGCCAAGTGCTCGCCGTTGGTGACGGGATCGCCCGCGTTCACGGCCTCGACAACGTCCAGGCCGGCGAAATGGTCGAGTTCCCGGGCGGCATCAAAGGCATGGCCCTGAACCTCGAAACCGACAACGTCGGCATCGTGATCTTCGGCAATGACTCCACCATCAAGGAAGGCGACACGGTCAAGCGGACCGGCACCATCGTCGACGTTCCGGTGGGCAAAGAGCTTCTCGGCCGCGTCATGGACGGCCTCGGCAACGCCATCGACGGCAAGGGCGACCTCGGCACCACCGAACGCCGCCTCGCCGAAGTAAAAGCCCCCGGCATCATTCCCCGCCGCTCGGTGCACGAACCCGTGCAGACCGGCCTCAAGGCGGTGGATGCGCTCATTCCGGTCGGCCGCGGCCAGCGCGAACTGATCATCGGTGACCGTCAGACCGGCAAGACCGCCGTCATCCTCGACACCATTATCAATCAGAAGAAAATCAACGACGCCGCCAAGACCGACAAAGAAAAGCTGTTCTGCATCTACGTCGTCGTCGGCCAGAAGCGCTCCACCGTCGCCCAGGTCGTGAAGACCTTGGCCGATTACGGCGCGCTCGAATACACCATCGTCGTTGCCGCCACCGCGTCGGAGCCGGCGCCTCTGCAGTTCCTGGCGCCCTACACCGGCTGCACCATGGGCGAGTGGTTCCGCGACAACGGTATGCACGCCGTGATTTTCTATGACGATCTGTCCAAACAGGCCGTCGCTTACCGCCAGATGTCGCTGCTGCTGCGCCGTCCGCCCGGCCGCGAAGCCTATCCCGGCGACGTGTTCTATCTGCACTCCCGCCTGCTCGAGCGCGCGGCGAAGCTCAATGAAGCCAATGGTTCGGGCTCGCTGACCGCGCTGCCGGTGGTGGAAACCCAAGCCAACGACGTCTCGGCCTACATTCCCACCAACGTCATCTCGATCACCGATGGTCAGATCTTCCTCGAGAGCAGCCTGTTCTATCAGGGCATCCGCCCCGCGCTGAACGTCGGCATCTCGGTGAGCCGCGTCGGTTCGTCGGCCCAGATCAAGGCCATGAAGCAGGTCGCAGGCTCGATCAAGCTTGAGCTCGCCCAGTACCGCGAAATGAAAGCCTTCGCCCAGTTCGCGTCGGACCTCGATCCCGCCACGCAGAAGTTGCTGGCGCGCGGTGAACGCCTCACCGAACTGCTCAAGCAGCCCCAGTACCAGCCGGTGCCGGTTGAGGAACAGGTGGTCGTGATCTTCGCGGGCACCAAGGGCTACCTGGACAAGATCGCAGTGCGCGACGTGGGCCGCTACGAGAAGTCCATGCTCGTCGCCATGCGCGAGCGCGCTCCGGACATCCTCGCCGGCATCCGCACCGAGAAGGCCCTGAGCGACGCCCTCCAGGCGAAGCTCAAGTCCTTCCTCGACGACTTCACGGCGTCCTTCGCCTAAGGAATCAAAGGGATGCCAAGCCTAAAAGACCTTCGGGTCCGTATTGCTTCGACGCAGTCGACCAAGAAGATCACCTCCGCCATGAAAATGGTGGCGGCGGCGAAGCTGCGCCGTGCGCAACTGGCCGCCGAAGCGGCGCGTCCTTATGCTGAACGCATGGCGCGGATGCTCGGCAACCTCGCCGGCGGCGCCCAGGGCCGCGCCGACGTGTCGCCGATGCTGGCGGGCACCGGCCAGGACAAGGTTCACCTTGTCGTGGCCATGACCGCCAACCGCGGCCTCTGCGGTGGTTTCAATTCCAATATCAACCGCTCTGCCCGCAACCTGATCCAGGAACTCTTGTCCCAGGGCAAGACGGTGAAGGTCCTCTGCGTCGGCAGCAAGGCCCGCGACAACCTGAAGCGCGACTTCGCGCCCCTGATCGTCGGCGTCGTGACGGACTTCGGCCGCAAGACCGTGCAGTTCAGTGAAGCGGAAGTGGTGGCGAACAAGATCACCGAGATGTTCGCCAACGGCGAATTCGACGTGGCGACCATGGTCTATGCCCGCTTCAAGTCGGCCATGACCCAGGTCGTGACCCGCCAGCAGATCATTCCCTTTCCCGTGCCCGCCGCTGAACCGGGCGGCGACGCGGCGATGGTTTACGACTACGAGCCGTCGGACCAGGAAATCCTCACGGACCTGTTGCCGCGCAATCTCGCCATCCAGGTGTTCAAGGCGATGCTGGAGAATTCGGCGTCGTTCTTCGGCTCGCAGATGACGGCCATGGATTCGGCCACGCGCAACGCCGGTGAAATGATCAATGCCCTGACCATGAAATACAACCGCTCGCGTCAGGCGCAGATTACCAAAGAGCTCATCGAAATTATTTCCGGCGCGGAAGCGCTGTAGAAGGAGAGAGTCATGGCCAAGAACAATGTCGGTGTCGTTTCCCAGGTAACCGGCGCCGTCGTCGACGTGAAGTTCGAGGGGGACCTGCCCGCGATCCTGAACGCGCTGACGATGGAAAACAAAGGCAAGAAGCTTTACCTGGAAGTCGCCCAGCACATCGGCGAATCAGTCGTGCGCTGCATCGCCATGGACTCGACCGACGGTCTGGTGCGCGGACAGAAGGCCACCGACACCGGTGACTCGATCCGCATGCCGGTCGGCCCGGGCACCCTCGGCCGCATCATGAATGTGGTCGGCGAGCCGGTGGACGAACGCGGCCCCATCATCGCCAAGGACTACGCTCCGATTCACCGTTCCGCCCCGGCCTTCGTCGACCAGTCGACCGAAGCCGAAATCCTCGGAACCGGCATCAAGGTGATCGATTTGCTCGAGCCCTACCTCAAGGGCGGCAAGATCGGCCTGTTCGGCGGCGCCGGCGTGGGCAAGACCGTGCTCATCCAGGAGCTGATCAACAACATCGCCAAAGGCTACGGCGGTTACTCGGTGTTCGCCGGCGTCGGCGAGCGTACTCGCGAAGGTAACGACCTTTATCACGAGTTCCTGGAAGCCGGGATCATCGACGTGAAGGGCGACAACAGCCGCGTGGCCTTGGTGTTCGGCCAGATGAACGAACCGCCGGGTGCGCGCGCCCGCGTGGCGCTTTCGGGCCTCACCCAGGCCGAATACTTCCGCGACGTCGAAGGCAAGGACGTGCTGTTCTTCGTCGACAACATCTTCCGTTTCACCCAGGCGGGTTCCGAAGTGTCGGCGCTGCTGGGCCGCATTCCGTCGGCCGTGGGTTATCAGCCGACCCTGGCCACCGACATGGGCGCGCTGCAGGAACGCATCACCTCCACCAAGAAGGGTTCGATCACCTCGGTCCAGGCCATCTACGTGCCCGCCGACGACTTGACCGATCCGGCGCCCGCGACCTCTTTCGCCCACTTGGACGCCACCACCGTGCTGTCGCGCTCCATCGCCGAACTCGGCATCTATCCGGCCGTGGATCCGCTCGACTCCACCTCGCGCGCCCTGGACCCGCTGATCGTCGGCGAAGAACACTACAAGGTGGCCCGCGACGTGCAGCGCGTGCTGCAGACCTACAAGTCGCTGCAGGACATCATCGCCAT
>CANISR010000135.1 GCA_947470105.1 Fidelibacterota bacterium
CCCCGGCAGCGGGCCCGACGCCAAAGCCAAATCCGACGCTACCCTCACACCTGAGGAGCGGGCGAACAAGGCCGCCGCCGAACTCGTGGCCGGCGAAGGCGCAAGTGGTGGTCCGGGTGCGGTGCTGAAGGCCGGTGAAGCCAAGGCGGCCAACGGCAAGGACGGCGAAAAAAGCGAAAAGAATAAAGCCGGCGCCGCTGGCGCCGCGCCCGGAAAAGGGGCGGACGACGATCTGGTGGATCCCGATGCCGATCGTCCGGACTTCGGTGGTCGGGGCGCGGACGAAGACGACCAGGACGACGCGGCCGACGCAGATTCGGAAGATGACGAAGAGGACGATGGATTTTCGAGCGTGGCCGCGCGCGCCGGGCGCGGCGCCGCTGTGCGCGGCAAGGCGGCCAAACGCAAACCGGTCGATCCGGCCTATGTCACCGCCAGCATTATGACCGCGGCCGTGGTGGCGCTCGGCCTGTTGATCTGGCTGGGACGCGGCATCCTGATGGATATGTGGCCCGGGATTCAGGGCTTCTACCAAACCGTCGGCGCCGAACCCAAGAAGGTCGGCGACGGCCTCAAGATCGCGGAGTCAGCCAAGCGCCTGCAGCGGATCGGCGGTATCGAGACCCTGGTGGTGCGCGGGTTCATCTCCAATATCGGCGAACTTCCGGCGACCGTACCGAACCTGCGGCTCGAGCTCTATAACGAGAAGCGCGAAGTTATTCAGGATTCCGGCGCCAACGCCTGCTCGGCCCTGCTCGATCCCAAGGCGAGCTGTGAGTTCGAAGTGCGGATGGAGCTGCCGCAGATGGCCGCCGCTAAAGGCGGCTACGCCATCGTCTGGGCCAAGCCCTAGAACTGCTGTGCGGAACCGCGGGAAACTATTGCCCGCATCCGATCTCCAGCCCGGCGGCTAAAACTGCTTCATCAGGCGCTTGAGATAATCCTGCTCTTCAGCGGGGCGTGTCCGGTCACTCGCGCGCGTCCTGATCTCTTCGAGAATTGCGCGCACCCGGCTGGCCATGCTGGCGGGATCTTCGCCGGTGGGTACTTCCAGGTCGTTGTTGTTGCCGCCGGAACGGCCGCGCTGGCCTTGGCCGAACTTGAACTGCGGCGCGCCCGCCTGTTCCATCATGCCGCCGAAGCCTTTGTTGAACATGGCCTCGGCCAGATCCTGCTGCGCCTGCTCGGCGCTCTCCTGGAGTTTGGACAAGGCCTTGCTCTGGGCGTCGACGCCGCTTTGCCATGACCCGGCCTTGAGGTTGTCGCGGGCCTCGGCCATGGCCTCGCCGGCCTCGTTGATTGCGGCCTGAGGCTTCTCCGTCATCTGCTTGAGCTGTTCATTGATGCGCGCGAGTTCCTGGCGCACCGCCTCCTGCTGCTTGGCCGCGTCGGCGCCGTCCTGCTGGGCGCTGTCGTTCTGGCGCTGGTTGGCGCTGGCCTGACGCTGCTGTGGGCTTTGGGCGCGTTGCTGCTGGCGGCGCAGTTCTTCCGCGCGGGCGCGCTCGAAGTTCTTGTTGACCATGGCGGCCTGGATCTTGGTCAGGTCCTGCATGCTTTTGAGCAATTGCTGCGCGGCTTTCGCCGGCGCGCTTTCGTTTTCCAGGTCCATGTTCTCGTCGCGCATCTCCTGCAAGCGGTCCTGCAGTTCGGCGAGCTGCTGCTTGGCGCCTTCCTTGGCGCCCATCTCGTTCATCTGCTTGAGCTGCTCCATCATCTTCTGGATATCCGGCGGCGTGCCCTGGTTGGCGGCGAAATTATTTTCCTGCTTTTCGGTCTTGGCCTTCTGATAGTCCGCCAGGGCCTGTTGAAGCTCGCTGATCTTTTTGTTGATCTCGTCCTGGGCGGCGCCCTGCTCGAGGGCGTCGCGCAGCGCCTGTTCGGCGCTCGCGAGACGCTGCTCGGCGAGTGTCAGGTTGCCGTCCTCGATGCGTACGGCGGCGTGCCACAACAGGTCGGGCACGGTCTTCATGGCTTCGGCCGGCGGTTCGGTCTGAAGACGGAAGCGTGCGGCCGCCAGGGCCAAGTGTGTCAGCGGATCGCCGCCGAAGGAGTCGGGTTTGCGGGTGATCTGGCTGACGCTGTTCAATGCGGCGGGCGTATTTGCGGCTGCGTCCTTGAACAGGGCTTTGCGCTGCGCCGCAATTTCCTTGGCGACCGGATGCTGGAAAATCCGCTCCGGCAAGGTGGCGTCGATCGTAGCGCTCTCTGTCGTCTGGCCGGCCTGGTCGGTGGCTTTGAGACTGAGTTTTACTTTTTGTCCCGCCCAGGCATGGGCGGCGAGGTCCAGCGTCGGCGCCTGGGTGATGGCCTTGGAGGCGAACGGCGGCAGGCTAAGTTCCACATCGAGCGCTTCGGACTTCATGATTTTGTCGTCAGCGCGAACGATATGGGCGGTGACATCCTGAACGCCGTAGTCGTCGCTGGCCTTGTAATCGAACTTCAACCGCCACCGGGTGGCTTCTGATGCTGGGCCGGCGAAGGCAATGGTCGGCGGCGTGTCGGGAATCCAGGTGACGTTCCACCCGGCGATGACCTTGCCACCCTGATGCAGCTCCAGCCGCTTGGCGGGCTTGAGGGCCATTTCGCCGTGCTGGCTGGTGTCGGCGAGGCGCTCGAGCGGCACCAGGTTTTTGTCCATGGACACGCCGACGTCGAGGGCTGCGCCGGTGACGACGAACAACCCGGTGCTGCCGTCGGCGATCTCCAGGGTGTCGGGCGTATCGCGGCCGTCGGTTGAGGGGATCTCCACGTAGATCGGCGAACGGCCGGTATAGGCGGGCGGCGTGATCCACATCTTGAGGGCGATGGCCGGGCCGGACTGCGCCGTGGACGGCAAGAGGTTGCGCCACAGGCGCGTGGAGATCGTGCCGGAGCCCCCAACCAGGGCGATGAACAGGGCGAGGATGACGGCGCCGCGGAAGGCGAAATGGTCGCGTGCGGCGACATTGGGGGCCGGGGCCCGCGCGCGCAGGCGCGCCAGGTCTTCGCGGGCGCGGCGTGGATGAATTTCCCACAAGGCGGTCTGGACCGCGTCACCGCCGGGGGCGAGCTGGTCCTCAACCGCGGTCAGGGGCCGGTGGCCTACCGGGGATTCCGCCTCGAGGCGGGCACGGGCTTCACTGCGCGCCGGGGACACGAAATCCCGCAAGCGCCGCCAGGCGACCGCGGCGATGGCGCCGGCGGACAGCACGACCACCGCGATGTGCAGCACCGGCGGCAGGGCGCTGAGGATGTCGGTGAGGGCGACGGCGAAGAACAGGCCCGCCAGGGTCACCGGCAGCCACAGGCGCACCCATAAGCGCTCCCAGGCCAGGGCGAGCCACGCCAGCGCCAGGCGCCCTTGGACTGATCCGGAGCCGGAAGGAGGGGTGTTTTCCATGGGGCGAGTGTAAGGGCTGCCCCAGAACCATTCAATCTGGGGCTATTTCAGTGAAATCCCTAAAAACCAGCCGGATCAGGCGCCTTTGGGCTCGTCCGCAAGCCAGGGTGGCAGTTGCTCCAGCGCCAGCATTTCTGCCAGGGACGGCCGGCGGCGCACCACGGCATAGCGATCCCCTTGCACCATCACCTCGGGGATCAGCGGGCGGCTGTTGTAGGCCGATGACATAGAGGCGCCGTAAGCGCCCGCTGTCATGAAGGCCACCAGGTCGCCGGCCTTGAGCGGCGGCAGGGGATAGTCCTGGGCGAAGCGGTCGCTGGTCTCGCAAATGGGTCCCACCACGTCCACCGGCGTCAGGCCGGGGCTGAGGGGCGCCTCGATCACCGGCAGGATTTCATGGCGGGCGCCGTACATGGCCGGGCGCACCAGATCGTTCATGGCGGCGTCGACAATGGCGAATTTTTTGGCGGGTGAATCCTTCATCACCACGACCTTCGCCACCATGATACCGGCGTTGCCGACGATCAGGCGGCCGGGCTCGAACGAGAGCTTGCAGCCCAGGCCGCCCAGCACCCGGCGCACCATGTCGCCGTACTCCGCCGGGCTCGGCGGTGTGGTGTTGGAGAGGTGGTCGTAAGGAATGCCGAGGCCGCCGCCGAGATCGAGGTGATTGATCTCGAAGCCCTCGGCGCGCAGTTGCAGCGTGAGATCGCGTACCTTGGTGAAGGCGGCCTCGAACGGCGCGAGGCTGGTGATCTGCGAGCCGATATGGACAGCGATGGCGGTGGCGGAAATCCCCGGCAGGGCGCGGGCCTTGCGGTAGAGGCCCGGCACCAGTGACCAGTCGATACCGAACTTATCTTCCTTGCGGCCGGTGGAAATCTTGTCGTGGGTGCCGGCGGCCACGTCGGGATTGACGCGCAGCGCGATGCGCACGGTCTTGCCCAGGGCTGAGGCGATACGGCTGACGCTCGCGAGTTCGGCTTCGGATTCGACATTGATCTGGCCCACACCGCCGGCGACGGCGAGCTGAATTTCCTCGTCGGTCTTGCCGACGCCGGAGAACACGATCTTGGCGGCCTTCACACCCGCCGTCAGTGCCACCTGGAACTCGCCGCCCGACACCACGTCACAGCCCGCGCCGAGATCGGCCAGCGTCCGCAACACCGCGAGGTTGCTGTTCGCTTTCATGGCGAAGTAGATGCTGGGGTCGAGGCCTTTCAGAGCCTCGCGGAACACCAGGTAGTGCCGCGTGATCGTGGCCGACGAATAGCAATAAAAAGGCGTGCCCACCTCCGCGGCGATTTGGGGCAGGGGCACGTCTTCGGCGTGCAGCACGCCGTTACAGTAGACAAAATGATGCATGGTCTTTTTTACGACGGAGGATAGCGACGGGGATAGGTCGAACCCTCGGGCGGCTTGAGGGACTCTTTCTTGCCGCAGGCGGCAAGGCCGAAGGTCAGCTCGCCAAGCATTAGGATAAGCGCAAGAAGGTGCAGCACCTTTTTAGAAGTCATATGCGGTCCTTCTTGAGGAAGCGTTCGCGCGCGGCGGCGGCCGCTGCCGTGACATTGGCGGGCGCGGTGCCGCCGAAGCTGGTGCGGCTCGCGGCCGAGGCTTCGACCGTGAGCACGCTGAATATGTCCTGGGTGATGCGGGGCTCGACGCCTTGCATATCGGCCAGCGTAAGGCCGGCGAGGTCACAGTTTTTCGACTCTGCCAGCGCGACGATGCGCCCGGTGATGTGGTGGGACTCGCGGAACGGGATGTTGAGGGTGCGGGTCACCCAGTCGGCGAGATCGGTGGCCGTGATGAAGCCGGCGTCGGCGCTGGCGCGCATGCGTTCGCGGTTGGGCTTCATGTCGACCACCATGCCGGTGGTGGCGGCGAGGCACAGCTCGATGGTGTCGAAGGCGCCGAACACAGTCTCTTTGTCTTCCTGCATATCCTTGGAATAGGTCAGTGGCAGGCCTTTCATCACCGTCAGCAGGCCGATCAGCGCGCCGTACAGGCGCCCCGACTTGCCGCGCACCAGTTCGGCTGCGTCCGGATTGCGCTTCTGCGGCATCATGGAGCTGCCGGTGGAGAAGGCGTCGGTGAAGGTGATAAACCCGAACTGGGCCGACGCCCACAGCACCATCTCCTCGGCGAAACGCGACAGGTGCGTGGCGATGATGGCGGTCGCGGACAGGAAATCGATCGCGAAATCCCGGTCGGACACCGCGTCCATGGAGTTGGCCATGGGCCGGTCGAAGTCGAGTTTCTCAGCCGTCAGGTGGCGGTTGATGGGGAACGACGTACCGGCAATGGCGCCGGCGCCGAGCGGGCATTCATTGAGCCGCGCCCGCGCATCCTTGAGCCGCGAGCGGTCGCGGCCGAACATTTCCACGTAAGCCATCAAATGGTGGCCGAAGGTCACAGGCTGCGCCGCCTGCAGATGGGTGAAACCCGGCATGATGGTGGCGGCTTCGGCTTCGGCCTTGTCGATCAGCACCGACTGCAGCTTGCGCAACTCTTCGTCGAGGGTGTCCATGGCGGCGCGCACCCACATGCGGAAGTCGGTGGCCACCTGGTCGTTACGCGAACGTGCAGTGTGCAGCCGCCCGGCGGGCAGGCCGATGAGGTCGGACAACTTCGATTCGATGTTCATGTGAACATCCTCGAGCGCCCGCCGGAAATGAATATTGCCGTCGGCGATGTCCTTTTCCAGCCGGGTCAGGCCGGCTTGGATGGCTTCGCCGTCGTCCTTACTGATGATGCCCTGGAGCACCAGCATGGTGCAGTGGGCGCGGCTACCGCGCACATCCTGCTTGGCCAGGCGTTGGTCAAAGCCGATGGAGACGTTGATCTCCTCCATCACCGACGACGGACCGGCCGAAAAACGCCCACCCCAGATCTTGCTCGTCATATGCTAACCTTGGGACCTAAACTCAGACGCCGCCGACAATATGTAAGCCATCGGCAGGCACGTTACGGGAGAAAAATCATGTCGAATGAAGCTGGACGCAAGGTCGGGCTTTTGGCGCCGGTCATTGTGCTGGGGCTGATTATCATCGCCCTGGTTGTCGTTGCAAGCCGTAGCGGCCCCAAGGACGAGGCCCCGGTTGCAGCCGCGGCGCCGGCGCAAGCGCCGGAGCCCAAAGGCGCGGACTTCGTCTGGTATGACGCGCCCAAGGACGCGCCGGCAACGGTGTTCAAGGACGGCGCCGAAGCCGACAAGACCTTGGCCGACTTTAAGGGCAAAGCCCTGGTCGTGAACTTCTGGGCCACCTGGTGCGCGCCGTGCGTGAAGGAAATGCCGACCCTCGACGCGCTCCAGGCGCAGATGGGCGGCGATACCTTCCAGGTCCTCACGATTTCCCAGGACCGCGACGGCGCCAAGGTCGCGCAACCTTTCATGGAAAAGAACGGCTGGAAGAACCTCGCGCTCTATACCGAGGCCCAGGCGCGATTCCAGCGCGACGCCTCCATCCGCGGGCTGCCGACCACCATCATCATCGACAAAGCCGGCAAAGAAGTGGGCCGCGTCGAAGGCGAGGTCAATTGGACGTCGGCGGAAGTGCTGGAGAAGCTCAGGTCCCTGGCGTCTGCGCCCTAACGAGAGTCAGGTCGAGCTTTTGGCCGTTCGCTTCGAAGCGGTACCGCCAATAAAGTACGGCCGCCACCGCCAGCCAGATGCCGCCGAGGACGTCGCTGGCGTAATGAGCGCCGATGATGACGCGGCTGGCGGCGATCAGCGCCGCCGTGACCAGGAAGACCGGTCGCAACGGCGGATAGATCAGCGCCAGCGCCAACATCGCCGAGCAGATGGACTGGGCGTGGCCCGAGGGAAAGGTCGAATCCCCGGTGTTGAGGCGGAAGGGGTGGAAGCTGGCGCCGCCGTCTTCGAACAGGAACCTGGGCCGGTCGCGGCCGATCACGAACTTCAACGCCACCCCGATGATGCCCGACGTAGCCATGGCGACGATCATGAAGATCCAGGCGCGTTTGCGCGCGGTGAAGGCCGCCGCACTCAAGGGCAGTTGTTGCGAGCGGTAGCGGGTGACCGCGACCGCGAGGCCCGTCAGCGCCACGGAATACCACAGCACGCCGTTGGCGAAGTCGGTGATGGCCGCGAAGAATTCGACCGTCGGCGTATTGCGCTCCGGGCGCAGGAGCCGCATCAGCGGCTCGTCGCCCCACAGCATCAGCCCCGCGATCGCTGCCGCGGTGACGGCGGTGTAGATCAGGAAGGGCATCCGCGTCAGGGGATTGGTCATGTGCCGCGTGTTGTGATCAGGGCGAGACGCTCTGTCTGCCCGCGGGAGTAATTGTAGCCGTCGATCTGCTCGATCTGCACCAATTCCCGCCCGCTGGCGGTTACGGCGGCGCGCACCAGCTCGATACTGCCCATGGAGATGACGGCGAGCGCACCGGGGTGCGCGAGCACGTAGGCCGCCGCGCCGGCCGCATCGGTGAGAATGGTCTCGGTGCCCAGGAGAAAGATCGCCGAAGGTTCGTGATAGCCGGCGAGCGCCATGGGCGTGCCGGCCATGAGGGGCAGCGCCCGGGCGGCGATGCGGTCGCTGATGGCGAGGCCGGGAAGACGCGGAAGCTCGGCGCCGAACACCACCACCATGAAGACCGCGCCGGCGACGCCGGTCCACATGGCGCCGGTGACACTTCGGGCCCTGCCCAGAGACGCCATTCCGTAAAGACCCGCCGCCAGGGTGATCCCCGCGGCCGCGGCGGCCGGAAGAACGGATGATGCACCGCCGTCGCCGAAACGCCGTGCCGCCACCAGCGCAACAACGCCGAGGATGATGCCGGTCCAGGACCAGACGATGCGCCAAGCCAGGGCCCAACCGCCGCTCAGCATGCCGCGCGCTTCTGCCCACTCATGCACATGCACCGCGATCAGCAGCATTAAAGGTGGCATCAACGGCAGAGTGTAGTGCGGCAATTTGGTGGGCACGAGTTCGAACAGCACCCAGGCCGGGGCCAGCCAGGCAAGGCAAAAGCGCACGGCTGGTTGCGTGCGCTTGCGCCAAGCGGCGATCACCGCGAAAGGCGCCAGCAGCGACCACGGCCAGGCCGTGACGAGGCTCAGCAACAGGTGTGTACCCGGCGGCGCGCCGTGGCCTTCCTGGCCGCCGATCAGTTTTGGCAGGATATCTTGCTGGAAGGACGAGGCGACGAACGGCGTGGAGCCGGTGGATTGCAGCAGAAACCAGGGCGCGCAAATCGCTGCAAACAGCGCGATACCCGGCAGCGGTCGCAGCTTGAACACCCAGCGCAGGTCGCGATCAGCGATGCATAGCGCCAGGCCCGTGGCGCCGGCGACCGCCACGATCACCGGACCTTTAATTAGAATCCCGGCAGCAAGTGCGGCCCAGAAAGTAAGCGCGGCGGATAGCGGCGCGCGTTCGGCAACGTAGATCCGCCCCAGCGCGCCGAGACACAGCGTTACCGCGCACAACAAAGCGGCGTCGGTCTTGGCGAGGTGGGCCTCGGCCACGACGACCATGGTGGTGCCGAGCATAGCGCCCGCACTCAGGCCCACCGCGGCGCCGAACAGGCGGGTTCCGAAGGCGCACGCAACGAGAACGGCGATCCAGGCGGCGAGCGCGGAGGGAAGGCGATACAGCCATGGTGTGGCAAGATTGTCTGGGCCGGCCAGGCCGACCACGGCGGCTTGCAGCCAATAGACGCCCACCGGCTTCTTGTTGCGCGGTTCGTTCTGGAAGCGGATGTCGATGAAGTCGCCGGTCTCAATCATCTGCTTGGTGGCCTGCATGAAGCGCGACTCATCGCGATCCATCGGCGGCAAACGCGCGAGACCCGGCGCGAACAGGCACAGGCACAGGAGTGTCAGCAGAAGGTAAGGGCGCAGGCCCTCGGTCACCTTGAAACGGGCCGCAACCGCGCCGAGGTCGGAAGCGGGCGTTGCGGCGGCGGTCATGGCTTCCTGTTCAAGAGGGGCCCGTTTAAAGGGGGGCGATCAGCGGGTCGGGACCGGCTCGGGGCCGCTGTAGTCGTAGAAGCCCTTGCCAGTCTTGCGGCCGAGCCAGCCGGCTTCCACATACTTCGCGAGCAACGGGCACGGGCGGTACTTGGTGTCGGCGAGGCCGTCGTGCAGCACGCTCATGATGGCGAGGCAGGTGTCGAGGCCGATAAAGTCGGCCAGTTCGAGGGGCCCCATGGGGTGATTGGCGCCGAGCTTCATGGCGGTGTCGATGGCGCGCACGGTGCCCACGCCTTCATACAGGGTGTAGATCGCCTCGTTGATCATGGGGATCAGCACGCGGTTGACGATGAAGGCCGGGAAATCTTCCGACGACACGGTCTGCTTGCCGAGCTTCTCGGCGAACACACGGACGGCCGTGAAAGTGAATTCCTCGGTGGCGATGCCGCGGATTAGCTCCACCAGCTTCATGACCGGCACCGGATTCATGAAGTGCAGGCCCATGAAGCGCTCGGGGCGGTCGGTCACGGCGGCGAGGCGCGTGATGGAAATGGACGAGGTATTGGAGCACAGCAGCGCATCGGCTTTGAGGAACGGCGTGAGGTCGCGGAAGATCGCCTTCTTGAGTTCTTCATTCTCGGTGGCGGCTTCGATCACCAGATCGCGGTCGCGCAAAATGTCGTAGCCGGGGCCGAACTTGATCCGCTCCATCGCCGCGTCCTTGTCGACCTGGCTGACGAAGCCCTTGTTCACCTGGCGCGAGATATTCTTATCGATATTGGACTGGCTCTTCTTGAGTTGGGCCTCGTTGATGTCCGACATCACCACGTCGAAGCCGGCCAGTGCGCAGACATGCGCAATGCCCGACCCCATTTGCCCCGCGCCGATGATGCCGATCTTGGCAATGGTGATGGGGGCTTTGGCGGGTTGGTTCATGACCGGATGTCCGTAACAGTAATAATGCGGATAAAAAACGCGGCC
>CANISR010000136.1 GCA_947470105.1 Fidelibacterota bacterium
GCGGACACACCCGCGGCGCTCTCTATGTAGCTGGTGACCGTACTGGTGCCGGCAACGGCGCCGATCATGGCTGCGGATGAATCCGCGAGCAGGATGCGGTTGAGGCGCGGGATCGACCCGTCGCTCGCAACCAGGCCCGCGCGTTTGGTGACCGCGACCAGGGTGCCGACGTTGTCGAACAGATCCACGAACAGGAACACAAAGGTGACTTCGAGCAGCGCCGTGCCCAGGCTGCCGCCGAGGGCAAAGGGGGCTGCGAGATCGAGCTTGAATGCCGTGGCCGAGAGGTCAGCTATGGTATAGGCGCCCGGCGTGAAAGCCACCAGGCCGGCGGTCCAGGCCGCGAAACTTACGCCCAGAATGCCGATGAGCATGGCGCCGCGCACCTTCCAGAACTGCAGGGCGGCAATGAGCAGCAGGCCGCCGAGGCAGAGCAGGGCATCGGGCGAAGACACGTTGCCGAGGGTCACCTTGGTCGCAGGGTTTGCGACCACAAGCCCGGCGCCCTGCAGGCCGATGAAGGCAATAAACAGGCCGATGCCGCCGGCCACCGCGGAGAACAGCGCGCGCGGGATGGCGTCGACGATCAATTGCCGCAGGCCGACGATGGTCAGCACCAGGAAGATCAGGCCCGACAGGAACACGCAGCCGAGCGCTGTTTCCCACGGCACCCCCATCCCTTTGACCACGGTGTAGGTAAAGTAAGCGTTCAGTCCCATTCCGGGCGCCACGGCCAGGGGGTAGTTGGACAGCACACCCATCAGGATGCTGCCGAGGCCGGCTGCCAGGCAGGTTGCGGCGGCGACGGCGGCCACCGGCATGCCGGCGTTGCCGAGGATGATAGGGTTCACCACCACGATATAGGCCATGGTCAGGAACGTCGTGACGCCGGCCAACATCTCGATGCGGACAGTGGTACCGTGTTTGGCGAGCTGGAAGAACCGTTCGAGGGCGGCGGTCACAGGGTCACCTTTCCGATATAGGGCAGGGCGCGGTAGGTTCCGGCGTCATCCATGCCATAGCCGACGATGAATTCCTGCACGCCGGTGAACAGCGCGTAGTCGGCGGTGGCCACGGCGTCGTGGTGACGCTTGTCGATGGCGACGACGGTTTTCACCGACGCCGCACCGGCTTCAAGCAGCAATTTTGTCGCGCGGGCGATGGTGTGGCCCTTGTCGAGCACCCCATCCACCAGCAGAACATGCTTGCCCTTCACATGCTCGGTGGGGGCTGCGAGCACCGACAATGCCGAGCCGGTGCGCGCATTTCCGTAGGACCGCAGCCAAATCATTTCGGTCTCCAGGTGCACGTCTTGCTCCGCCATGGCCCGCACCAGGTCGGCAGCGAACACGAAGGCGCCCACCAGCACGGGTGCTGCCACCTGGGGCCGGTCAGGGAGGGCGACGAGCTGCGATACCACCTCGCGCAAGCGTCTGGCGATTTCGTCCTTGGAGAACAGTACCTGGGGCTGTGTCATGGCCGGATCGGACCATGATTCCCGAAGACTGCAAAGGGGCTCAAAGGCCGACCTGATGATTGTTTTTCATGTGTCGCTAGTGTATCGCGGACAATCGCACATAGGGAGCTCCGCCATGCCACGCCTGATCGCCGCCGCCAGCCGGATCGTCGCGGAGGGTAATCTTCCCAAGATCATCGACGAGTTCATCGGCGTGGTGAACAGCAAGACGCCCCAGCTCAGCATTGCCCGCATGGTCAGCCCGGCCGGCTGGGAAGAGCCCGGCCAGACGCCGGAGTTCGATGAGTATTCCTTGGTGCTGTCGGGCACTTTGCGTGTCACCAGCGGCGACGGCGTGCTGGATGTGGACGCGGGGCAGGCGGTGATCGTGCCCAAAAACGAGTGGGTTAAGTATTCGACGCCAAACGGCGCCGAATATATCGCCGTGTGCCTGCCGGGCTTCACGCCCTCCACCGTTCACCGCGACAAGTAGGCCTTCAGGCTACATTTTGCGTCAGGGCAACGCGGTCGCAAGCGACGCAGCGGGCGCCGTTTTCCTTGCGCAAGGTTTGCGCGCTTTCAGTGTGATACCAGGCGCGGCAATTGCGGCATTGAACGGTATTGGCGGAAATCGCGATGGGCGCACCGGTGAGGGCGTCGATGCGGTTGCCGAAGGAACGCCACGTCAGGGCGAGGCCACTGCCGCGCGGGCGCGGGATGTAAGTCATCTTATAAGTGGGTGCGAAGCGCGCCGGCGGTTCGCGCGTGAAGAAAATGATCGCGCCGCCGATGATGAAGCCCACGACGATGGTCAGAAGGATATTGCGATGCTCGGCGCTGACCTGCCGGATGCGTTGTTCCGGTGCGGTGGCGCGCGCCGCCTCGTTGCGCGACGCTTCGCGAAACAGGGACGCGGTCGAGGCCACCAGAGCGCGGTGGGCCTTGGTGTCGGGGAGACAAACGCCGCGAAGTTCATAGAAGCCGCGGTTGCAGGTCCAGACGTCGCCGAAGTAACCCAAGCTTGCATTGTTGGGGATATCGATCTCGGTGCATTTGCCTTGCACCGCGCGGTAGCCCCGGTCGCACAGCCAGCGGTCGCCGTCCGTCCCCACATGGGCGTGGCGCGGAATTTCGATTGGCACGCAAGCGCCGGCGATCTCCTGGAGGCCGGCATTGCAATGCCAGATGTGTGTGCCCGCCGCGCGGGTGGCGTGCCGGGGAATTTCCATCGGCACGCAGACGCCATCCGGAGCTTGGTCGTCGGCGCATATTTTGGTGGGAGCAGGCGTTGTCGCCGTGCCCTGGGGGCGGCAGGTATGATCGATTTCCGTGAAGCTGGCGCTGCAGGACCAGGAATGTCCGGAGGCACTCAATGCAGCGTTCTGCGGGATGCGGACGGGTTGGCAGGCGCCCTCAGTTTCAAAGAAGCCCCGGTTGCAGGTCCAGCCGCCGCCGGCTTTGGGCGTCGCGTTCGCCGGGCGCTGCAAGGCGCAAACCTCTCCCGCGGCGGCATAGCCAGGCGCGCACTCGGCGGCGCGGACCGGTGCGGCAAAAGCGGCGACCATCATCACTGTGAGGATGAGGCCGACCCGGATCATTCCGCCGCACTCTGAAAGAATGTGGAAGGGCCGTGGATCATCATATTACTGGGCGGAATCTCCACACAGTCGGGGCCTATGAACGCCCGCATCTCGCGGCGGATCGGATCGATGACGATGCCGAGGCTAAAGGCCTGGCGGAAGAAACTTCTTTGCGTCGTGCGGTCGGTGTCGCTGAAGAAGGCGCCGAGGTCCGGGTGGCTGTGATACCAGCCGACGATCGCAGCGCCCGGCCCGAGCAAGGGGCGCGCAATGTTCCAGACATCGGCCTCCATGCGGAGCGACACGCCGGTGCTGTCGAAGGCGGTGCTGGCGGCGCAGTGACGCACCGCCACCACCTGAGGCGTGTCGACGCCGTAAGCTTGTCCCACCAGCAAACCGCCCAGTTCGTCGCGTGAGGCGGCAAGGTGCGCGATCATCGCTTCGAAGCACGCGCTGGAGATGACCACGCGCGGTGCCATGTTGCCCAGGCGGCCAAGGCGCACGGCGTCGGGCATGCTCAGCGTTTCCAGAAACGCGGCCGTGGGGGGCAGGGCAGGGACCTCGGATTGATCCTGCCAGCGCATCTACCGGCTCGCTTCGAACACGGCTTCGCACTCCGGACAGCGGATAGTGCCTGCATCATAAAGCCGCAGCTTGGCATTGCAGGCGGGGCACCGGGACGAGGCTTCGTCATTGGCCGCCGGGCGTCCATCTTCCTTCACTTCACCCCACTTCAGCATCTTCTTCTGCACCACTTCGGAATCCAATTCGAAGCGGTCTGTGGGGAAGGCGTCGGGGAATTGCGCAACGCTGGCGTTGTACCACTGGGCCGCTTCCATATTGGCGGGCGACCGGTCGCTGAGGATTTCCGGATTGAAGGTGAGAATCTTGGCCACGCGCATGATCAGCAGGTCGAGGCTCTCCGTCGCCAGCCATTTGGCGCCGAGGCATAACCGGCCTGAGGCGTAGATGTTCGGATTGAATACCGGATCGAGCGCTTCGATGGCCGGTTCCTGGAACGGGTAGCGCGCGCTCAGCACAACACGCACCCGCGTTGTGTCGCGGGCTTCTGCAGGATAGCGCGGCGAGGACACGGTTTTATAAGCGAGCGTGATGATCGCTTCGTCCAGGGGCGTGCCCCTGGTTTCGGTAATGCTGATGCGGCCGCGCGAGCGCTCGCCCAGCCGCGTGACCTTGGCTAGGTCCTGGCGACGGCGCTCGTCGAGCGGGTTCACGTGCCGGCGACCAGTACCGGCTGCACTTCCAAAATGTCGCCGGGCTTGACGAAGTTCTCGTCCAGCAACTGGGACGGCACCAGCGACTTGCCGGTGGAGATGTTGACCAGGGAATAGTCGGTATCCGTGGGCAGCGCCCAGTTGTCCACGGCCGCCTGGACGATGTCCGACCCCATGCTGGAGCGGTCCATCTCGACCTCCGCCTTGCGCGTCTGGTCCGCCGTGCGAATGATGAATTTAACGTCCGTCATTGTTTGAATCCCTTCCCAGCACGAACACCTGAGTGCCCCAGTCCGACGCACTCAATACAAACGGCACCGGCACCTGTTGCGCCGCCGCCAATAACTCCACAGCGAGCTTATCCCGGATTTCGATCTCCACCGCGCCCTCGGCGCCGCAGCCGGCGCAGTTGGCGAGGCCGGCATCATGATCGGCAGCCCGCCACAGCAGGGGTTTGTCCTGTCCTTGCGCCAGGCCGCAACTCTTGCACTGGAAGGACATGATCACCGGTTCGGGCAGGGTGATCTCGGCGGTCGTTTCGCTGGCGGCCAGCGGCGCCAGGGCAGCATGGAGACCGCCGCGGCAGCGCGTGATCTGTATGGGGGCTCTGTACTGGGCGCACACCGGGCAGTCGGCGCGCTGGGGCAACTCGGACGACGTGGACGTTCCGGCGATGGAATCCGCGAAGATGCGCCGCGACGCACGGTTCTCCGGCAGGCCGAAACGCAACGCCTGGGAAGCGGCGAGACTGCCGGCGAGGCTGGCGGTAATCACCGTGGTCGGAATGCGTTTTTCGATGAAGGCGATCTTCTTGAGGCCGCCGCAGGAGTAGCGCTGCGACACCCGTTGATAGACCGACGGCGGTAGGCCGCATTCGTAACAGCCCGCGTCCGGGCTTTGCGAGAACGGGAAGGTATCGACCACCGCATAGCGGCTGTCGATTCCGGTGTTGATGAGGCTGACGCCCCACAGGCGGCAGAGGAGATTGAGGCGGATGCGGGCCTCGAAGTTATCGACGCAGCAGATCATCGCCGAATAGCCGGCGAAGGCGTCAAGGTCCAGGGTACGCCAGAAATCCCCCGGGTAGGCCGCGACCTTGATATTGGGGTCAAGCTCGCGCAGCCGCTCGGCGGCGCAGGTTGCTTTGTCCTTGCCGATATCGGTTTCGCGGAACAGCACGCTCCGGGTGAGATTGTGCACCTCAATCCGGTCGAAGTCATAAATGTCGATGGCCCCCACGCCAAGCAGCGCGAGGCACTTCAAGACTTCGTTGCCGACAGCACCCGCACCCACCACGCCCACGCGCGCGCTGCTGACGTCGTCCTGGGAAAACCAGTCGATCAGGGTGTGGCGGAGGTATCTGGCCGCCGGCTCCATTCCGAAACTCATTCTGCCGACACTCTGGCGCGATACTCTTGTTCAATCCGCGCCATGGCCCGGTTGATGATCTTCAGCATCTCGACGCAGTAGTCCTTCATGAACGGGTCTGCCTTGTCCGGGTGGTAAGTAGTGACCATCTGCCGGTAGGCGCGCTTGACGGCCGCGAGATCCACGCCGGGCTGTACGTTGAACACGGCATAGGGGTCGGCCCTCTTCAGGTCCTCCAGCCGCCCCGCTCCGGTCTGCTTAACGTCGCGCCATTTCATGATGGGCCAACGATATCCAATGCCCCCGGCAGCATCCATGTGAAAACGCCGGCCCAGACCGGCGTTTAGGCGCCAAGCCACGGCTTTCACGGGGTATTTCGGGGATTTTCCCGGGAATGTGACGCCCGCGTGGCCGGCGGCTTTCGGCGGTGCTGCGACGATTTAGGTCAAAATCCGTAAATTTTGACTGGAATCCTCAAATTTGGAGCTGTCGCCGCCCGCCCGACACGGCTATTTTCCCCGGCCAATTTGCCCCCGTGCGTGAAGCCGGAGGGCCATCCACCCCTTGTCCCAGCGTTATGAGATCCAACGGAGTTGCATGAGTAAATTAAATCCTGATTTCGCCGACCGGCAGAAAACCTCTGCTGAAGCCAAAAAAGCCCTTCTCGAAAAAATGCGCGCCAATGCGCCGGCGAACCGCCCCGGGTTCCAGGAACGCCAGGCTGAACGTGCGAAGGTCGCCGAAGCCCGCGAGCAGCGCCAAGCAGAACGCGCCGCCGTGAAGGCCGCCGAGGCCGAACAGCGCGCCAAGGAAGCCGCCGAAGCCAAACTCCGCGCTGCCGAAGAGGCCGAAGCCGCGCGTCAGGCGGCGGAACTGGAAAAGAACCGCGCCGCCATCGAGCTGGCCGCACTGCGTGCCCAGCAGAAGGCCAACCGCGATGCGAAATACGCCGCCCGTCAGGCGCGGCGTGATCAACGCGGCGCCAAGAAGTAATCAGGTGCCATTTCCCCCCACGCTTCCGCCGTTCGCCCGCGCCCTGACTGAACGAAACTACACCGATCCGACGCCTGTCCAGTCGGCGGTGCTGGCGCCGGAGATGGTGGGGGAAGACCTGCTGGTCTCGGCCCAGACCGGCTCGGGCAAGACCATTGCCTTCGGTCTCGCCATCGGTTCGACCCTGCTGGGCACCGAGGAGACCTTGGTGCGCGCGGAGACCCCCGCCGCCCTGGTGATCGCGCCGACCCGCGAACTTGCGCTTCAGGTGCAGCGTGAGCTGACTTGGCTTTACCAGTACACCAACGCCCAGATCGTCGCCTGTGTCGGCGGCATGGATCCGCGTGAGGAACGCCGGCTCTTGAACCGCGGCTGCCACATCGTCGTTGGGACGCCGGGGCGTCTGCGCGATCATCTCGAGCGCGGCTCACTGCGCCTGCAGTCCCTCAAGGCCGTGGTGCTGGACGAAGCCGATGAAATGCTCGACCTCGGTTTCCGCGAGGATCTCGAGTTTCTGCTGGCGGCCACGCCGAAAGAACGCCGTACGCTGCTGTTCTCGGCGACGCTGCCCAAGGAAATCGTCAGCCTCGCCCGCCAGTTCCAAAGCAATGCCCAGCGCATCGCCACTCAGGCCGGCGAACGCGGCCATGCCGACATCGAATACCGCGCGGTCCGCATTGCCCCTCATGACATCGAACACGCGGTGGTCAACTTGCTGCGGTTCTACGCCGCGCCCAGCGCCCTGGTGTTCTGCAATACTCGCGACGCCGTGCGTCATCTGCACGCCACCCTCCTGGAGCGCGGTTTCGCCGCGGTGTCCCTGTCCGGCGAAGCCAGCCAGAGCGAGCGCAATCATGCCCTGCAAGCCCTCCGCGACGGCAAGGCCACGGTCTGCGTCGCCACCGACGTGGCCGCCCGCGGCATCGACTTGCCGGGGCTCAACCTGGTCATCCACGCCGATCTGCCCAATAACGCCGAGACCGTACAGCATCGCAGCGGCCGCACCGGCCGGGCCGGGCGCAAGGGCATCAGTGTATTGCTGGTGATTCCGTCGCGCCGGCGCAAGGCCGAGTTGTTGTTGCGCGACCTGCGTATCACCGCCGAGTGGGCCAATCCGCCCGCCGCCGATGATATCCGCAAACTCGACGACGAACGCTTGATCGAGACGTTGCTGAAGGCCGAAGTTGGTCAGCCGGACGATATGGTTCTGGCTAAGGCGTTGCTCGTGCGCCGCCCGGCGGAGGAAATCGCCGCCGCCTTCGTTCACATGCACCGCGCGCGCCTGCCGGCGCCCGAGGACATCGCTGAGGTCCGCGACGACAAACCTCGTTGGGAGCCGCGCGACCATGGAGCGCGTGACAAAGCGCCGCGCTCTTTCGAAAAGGGCCCGCGCTTCGAGCCCACCACCGGGCCCATGACCTGGTTCCGTCTCAATGTGGGCCGCACCAAGAATGCTGACCCCAAGTGGCTGATCCCGGAGATTTGCAAGCAGGGCGGTGTTACCAAGAAGGACATCGGCTCCATCCGCATCTTCGATAATGAGACCAAATTCGAGATCACCGAAGCCGCCGCCGCGGCCTTCGCCACCAAAGCCACCGCCTACATCCAGGGCGAGATGCGCATCACCGCCGCCGGAGCGCCGACCCGCGGGTTTCACGATAAAGCGGGGCACGATAAAGCTGGCCATGACAAACCAGCTTTCGAAAAGCCGGCGTATGACAAGCCGCGGTACGATAAGCCGCGGCACAAGCCCAACAAGGGCGCGGGCTACAAGGGCGCTGACTTCAAGAAGAGCTCCGAATTCAAGAAGGGCGCGGACTTCAAGAAGCCCGATTTCAAGAAGCCGGACTTCCATAAACCGGGTAAGGGCAAGCCGTTCTACGGCAAGTCCAAGAAGCCAAAGCCCGCAAAGGGCTAGGCGCGGCCCGGTTCTAGCACCCGCGGGAGTTCACGGCGCAGGCCCTCCTTGTTACACTGCGGTATGGCCATCCTAGTGATCGTGCTGGCGTGGATTGTCTTCGTGGCCGGTGTAGGGACTGCGGTGACCCGTCCGTGGAAATCGCCGCTGGCCCGTGCGCCATTGCCTTTGCTCCTTGCCACGATCATGGCGGCGTGGGTGTTGGGCACAGGGGCTTTTGCCTACCGCGATCTCATGGGACAAGGCGCCTGGACAGGCGCCACGGTGACTCTGGCCTTCGTCCCGCTCAAGGCCACGGTTCTGTGCCTGCTGGCCTATGCGGCCGGGCGCACCTTGCTTACGGCGCGCGCGACACCCGGCCCTGTCGTCCCGCGCTGGGGAATCCCGGCGCTCTTGCTGGCTATTTGCCTTTACTCAGTGGCGACCGACTTCCTGGCTGGCCGCGTCGCGGAGACAGCGCGCCGGGCGGCCAGTCCAGCGCTTACCCAGGACGACGCGGCGTCGCTGGTGCAACGCATCCGGGCAGGGAGCGCCGGCCAACACGAATTGACTGCGTTCCTCGGCAATCCGCGGTGCCCGCCTGAACTCCTTGCTACATATGCGTCATCGCCGGATGCCATTGAACGCCGCGCGGTCGCGCGCAATCCAGGTATTGATGCGGCCCTGGCGGAGAAGCTGGTCGCTGATCCGGACGAGGAGGTCCGGTACTACCTCGCTTTCAACCGCACGCTCCCACCGTCGGTGTTGTCACGCCTTGCCGCCGACACCAGCGATATGGTGCGCGATATGGTTGTCTGGACAAAGACCCTGCCCGAGGACGCCCTCAATCGCCTGGCCGAAGATCCCAGCCCCAAGGTCCGCGCCACTGTGGCAATTCAGAACAGGATCTCACCGGCGGTCTTGGCAAAATTGCGGAATGACCCGGAGGCGCGGGTCCGGGATGCCGCCAACCGCAACAATCGCAGCGAATAATCCATGCGGGGCGGACCGCCGGGCGTTACACTTGGTGACGTAGGGATCACAGGGAAGGGGAGAACACCGATGCGGACTCTTTTGGTGGCGGTTTGCCTGTCGACGGCGATGATCGCGAGTTTCGGGGCCCAGGCCGCGGATGCGGGGCGGTATCCCAAATTCGAAGTGGACCCCGCCTGGCCCAAAGCCCTGCCTAAAAATATGATCATCGGCGATCCGGGCGGTGTTGCGGTCGACTCTCACGACCACGTTTGGATTATTCATCGCCAGCGCGCGGTAAATCCGGAGTTCCTTGGTCTTACTAAGGACCCGCCGACCTCGGTCTGTTGCACCTATGCGCCCGCGGTTGTGGAACTCGACGCGGACGGCACCTACATCCAGGGCTGGGGCGGGCCCAAGTCGCCCACCGCCGACGCGGCCAAATACGAATGGCCCGAGGGCGAACATGGCATTACCGTCGACCACAAAGACAACGTCTGGATCTGCGGTTACGTCAAGAACGCCGAGGCGCAGAAGGACGACAATCAGTGCATCAAGTTCACCAAGGACGGGAAGTTCCTGATGCAGATCGGGCACTCCAGCCAGAGCAAGGGCAGTCTGGACACCGAGAACCTCAATCATGCGACCAAAGTCTGGGTATGGCCCAA
>CANISR010000137.1 GCA_947470105.1 Fidelibacterota bacterium
GCATCGGATGGCTTCTCGATTTTCACCATATACTGCCAGCGCGACAGGTTGGGCCCGGCGCCGTCGGCGCCCATGCTGCGATAGTCGCGTCCGCCTTCGATGAGATCGTCGAGGGTCTTCGGATATTTCGGACCGGTCTTGGCCTTCAGGTAGTCGCCGATCTGAACCTTGAATTCCGACGGATAGAGGGTGAAAACCGCCCCGCCGCTGGAATCCAGGAACCACTTGGGATAACGGACATCGACCACGGTGGCGCCCGCCTTCTTGAGCGCGACGACGGCGGAATCGACGATCCAATCCACATCGGGATCCTGGCCCATGAAGTCGCGTGCTAGTCCGATGCGCGCGCCCTTGAGGCCATCGATCTTCAGGTACTTGGTGTAGTCCTTCTCCGACTTGCCTTCGCTTTTCTTGGTGGCGGGGTCTTTCGGGTCGACCCCGGTCATGATTCCGAGCGACACCGCGATGTCATAGACGCTGCGCGCCATGGGCCCGCCGGTGTCGAGGCTCAGCGCCAGGGGGATAATTCCGTCGCGGCTGACCAGGCCGTGGGTGGGTTTCAGACCGACAATGCCGTTCACCGACGACGGCCCGCGGATGGAGCCGCCGGTGTCGGTGCCGAGGCCGAGGGGCGCGTAGCCCGCCGCGATGGCGACACCGGTGCCGCCGGACGATCCGGCCGGTGTGCGGGTGAGGTCGTGGGGATTGAGCGACTGGCCGCCCATGGAGCTTTGCGAGCCGTTGGCGAACTCGCCGAGATTGACCTTCGCCAGGATAATGGCGCCGGCCTCACGAAGTTTTTTCACCATGAAGGCGTCATCCGGCGGGATGGCGCCTTCGAGCAGCACCGAGCCACCGGTGGTCTGCATCTCGACCGTGTCGTAGTTGTCCTTCAGCACCACCGGAATGCCGTGGAGGGGTCCGCGCACCTTGCCGGCTTTGCGCTCGGCGTCGAGGGCCCGCGCCTGCTCCATGGCTTTGGGGTTCAGGGTGATAACCGCGTGCAGCTTGGGACCGGCGCGATCATAAGCGGTGATGCGCGCGAGGCACATTTCCATCAGCTTCTCGGCCGTCAGTGTGCCGGCGGAAAAGGCGGCATTGAGTTCGGCGATGGTGGCGTAATCGAAGTCGACGGGCTTGGCCGACACCGGCGCGGCTGATCCCAGCAGGGCTGCCGTAAGCGCGAGTGCACCGGCGAATTTAGCGGCGGGTCTGATCATGGATGGTCCCCTCAAATGAATGCAAAAAGCTCCCCTTCTTGCGGCCGCAAGCCTAGCCCGCCGCGGGTGCCTTGGCCCCCTCAAAATTTCAAAACGCCCGCTGCTCAACTGCATAAGCGCTAGGAGCGCCACTGTGGAAAGTTGTAAAAGCTACAATCCCGGAACCCCGGCGCAATAAAAGGAAACGGCGTGAGTTCAGTTGCTGCCAAAGTGCCCGGACGGGCCTGCGACGGCTGCACTTTGTGCTGCAGGCTCCCCGCGATCGTGGAGCTGGCAAAGCCGGCGCACGTCTTGTGCAGCCACTGCGAGATCGCCAAGGGCTGCACCATCTATGACACCCGGCCCAGCACATGCCGCAAGTTTGAATGCCTTTACCTCGCCGGCGGTCAGTTGGGCGAGCAATGGAAGCCGCTCCACTGCCATATGTTCGTGGCCTATCACGCCGGCGCCAACCGCATCGTCATTCACGTGGACAGTGAATTTCCCGACGCCTGGCGGCAGGAACCGCATTATGGCGACATCAAGCGCATGGCGGCAGCGCTTTATCCCAAGTCCGGGCAGGTGATGGTCTTGCACGGCACGACGGCCACAGCGATCCTGCCGGATCGCGACAAGCCCCTCGGCGTCTATGACGACGATAAGATCATCGTCACATCTGAGCAGCCCGGCCCCGATGGACCGCGCTACGACATGTTCCTGTACGACAAGGATGACCCGCAGCTCGCCGCCCTCAGGCAGCAAGCGGGCGCGGTGCTGGATCGCACCGCGCCCGGAAAGTAGCTGCTACTTGGACGGCACTTCGATGGCCCCGCCCGGCAAAGCCGGCGTGGTCACCGGCCGGCGGATGGCGTGGGTGGCCTGCTCATAGGCATATCCCAGGGCCAGCAACCGGGGTTCGCTGAAGGCCTTGCCCAGGAAGGACACGGTCACCGGCAAATCGTCGGTCGTGAAGCCCGCGGGCACGACGAGATCGGGGAACCCGGCGAGATTGGCGATGCCGAGCGCCGCGGGACCGGAGCCGAGGTTCGTGCCCAAGGGCTCGGCAATGAATGACGGCCGCTTGGAGCCTGTCGGATAGATGATGGCATCGAGCTTGTTCTTGTCGATGATGCCGCCGATCAGCGCCTGGGTCATGGGCTGATAGTACTCATGCAACGCGATGTAGCCCGGATCGGTCAGCGCATCGGCCGGCTTTTCGATCTGCACCATGAACTGCCAACGTGACAGGTTGGGGCCCGCGCCGTCCGCGCCCAGGCTGCGGTACTCGCGGCCGCCCTCGATCAACTGATCGAGGTTCTTGGGGTATTTGGGTCCGGTGGTCTTCAGGTAGTCGGCGATCTGCACCTTGAACTCCGCCGGATACAGCGTGAACACCGCCATGTTGCTGGAGTCCACGAACCACTTGGGATAGCGCAGGTCGATGACCTCGGCGCCCGCCTTCTTCATGGCGACGATGGCGGATTCGATCTGCCAATCCACATCCGGGTCGGCGCCCATGTAGTCGCGGGCGACGCCGATGCGCGCACCTTTCAACGCGTCGGCCTTAAGGAACTTGGTGTAGTCCTTCTCGAACTTGCCGGCGCTTTTCTTGGTGGCGTCGTCGGCCGGGTCGACCCCGGTCATGACGCCCAGGGAAACCGCGATGTCGTAGACGCTGCGCGCCATGGGGCCGCCGGTATCCAGCGACAGCGCCAGCGGGATAATGCCGTCACGGCTAACCAGGCCGTGGGTGGGCTTCAGGCCGACGATGCCGTTGACGTTGGACGGCCCGCGAATGGAGCCGCCGGTGTCGGTGCCGAGGCCCAGCGGCGTGTAGCCCGCGGCAATGGCGACACCGGTACCGCCGGAAGAACCGCCCGGGCTGCGCGTGAGATCATGCGGATTGTGTGACTGGCCGCCGAGGGAGCTTTGGTAGCCGTTGGCGAATTCGCCCAGGTTGACCTTCGCCAGCATGATGGCGCCGGCGTCCCGCAGCTTCTTCACCATGAAGGCGTCGTCCGGCGGGATATTGCCTTCCAGCAGCACCGAGCCGCCGGTGGTGGGCATTTCCACGGTGTCGAAGTTGTCCTTCAGCACCACCGGAATGCCGTGCAGCGGCCCGCGCACCTTGCCGGCCTTGCGTTCGGCATCGAGCGCGCGCGCCTCGTCCAGGGCTTTGGGATTGATGGCCATGACGGCGTGCAGCTTGGGACCGTCGCGGTCGAAAGCCTTGATGCGCGCGAGACAGAGCTCCACCAGCTTTTCCGCCGTGAGCGTGCCGGCCGCGAAAGCGGCATTGAGCTCGGCGATGGTGGCCTGGTCGAACTCCACCTGCTTGGCGGAGACCGGCGCGGTCGAAGTCAGCAACGCCGCCGTCAGGGCGACAGCGGACGCGAGTTTCGCGAATGAACGTTTAGCCATATGTGCTGATCCCCTGTTTACGGAACTTCGATCATGCCGCCCGGAAGCGCCGGTGTGGTCACCGGGCGGCGGATGGCATGGGTGGCTTGTTCAAAGCTGTAGCCCAGCGCGATCAGCTTCGGTTCGCTGAATACCGTGCCGAAGAACGAGACCGACACCGGCAGGTCGTCGGTGGTGAAGCCCGCGGGCACAATCAAGTCAGGCGAGCCCGAGAGATTGGCGATACCGGTGGGCGACACGCCGGTTGGCGTCGCCGGGCCGGGCGGCTCGGCGATAAGTCCGGGCCGGCGCATGCCGGTGGGATAGATGATGGCGTCCAGCTTGTCCTTGGCCATGGTGTTCTCCACCAGGCTCTTGGTCATGGGCATGTAGTAGTCGCGCAGCGCGATGTAGCCCGGATCGGTGAGCGTGCCGTTGGCCTTGTCGCGGTCGATGAAGGCGCGCCAGCGCAAGGGGTTCGGGCCGGCGCCGTCCTCACCCATGCTGCGGTAGTCCTTGGCGCGCTCGATGAGCTGGTCGAGGGTCTTGGGATACTTGGGGCCGGTCTTGGCCTTCAGGTAGTCGCCGATCTGCGCTTCGAACTCGGGCGCGAACAAGGTGTAGAGCGCCACGGTGCTTGATTGCAGGAACCACTGCGGAAAGCGCACGTCGACGACGGTGGCACCCGCCTTCTTCATGGCGATAACAGCGCTTTCGACGATCCAGTCCACATCCGGGTCCGCGCCCTGGAAGTTCCGCGCCCAGCCGATGCGCGCACCCTTCAGCGCGTCCGCCTTCAGGAACTTGGTGTAGTCCTTCTCGAACTTGCCTTCGCTTTTCTTGGTGGCGGCGTCCTTGGGATCGACGCCGGTCATGATGCCCAGGGACACGGCGATGTCCGAGACGCTGCGGGCCATGGGCCCGCCGGTGTCGAGTGAAAGTCCCAGCGGGATGATGCCGTCGCGGCTTACCAGGCCATGGGTGGGCTTCAAGCCGACGATGCCGTTGACGCTGGACGGCCCGCGGATCGAGCCGCCGGTGTCGGTGCCGAGGCCGAGAGGCGCGTAACCCGCCGCGATGGAAACGCCGGTGCCGCCGGATGAGCCGGCCGGGCCGCGGGTGAGATCATGGGGGTTGTGCGACTGGCCGCCCATGGACGACTGGCCGCCGTTGGCGAACTCGCCCATGTTGACCTTGGCGAGGATGATGGCGCCGGCGTCACGCAGCTTCTTCACCATGTAGGCATCATCGGGCGGGATGTTGCCTTCCAGCAGCACCGAACCGCCGGTGGTCTGCATATCGAAGGTGTCGAAGTTATCTTTCAGGACGACTGGGATTCCATGTAGCGGCGAGCGCGGCCCCTTGGCCTTGCGTTCGGCGTCCAGCGCTTTGGCCTGCTCCATGGCTTTGGGATTGAGGGTGATGACGGCGTGCAGCTTGGGGCCGGCGCGGTCGTAGGCCTGGATGCGCGCGAGGCACAGCTCCATGAGCTTCTCGCCCGTGAGCGTGCCGGCGGCGAAGGCGGCGTTGAGCTCGGCGATGGTGGCCTGGTCGAACGGAACCTGTTTGGCCGCGGCCGGTGCGGCGGCGGAGCCCAGCAGTGCGGCGGTGAGCGCGGCAACGCAGGCGAACTTAGCGGTGACTTTTCTCATGGTCGGTCCCCTCGTGAATGTGGATGAAAACGGCGCGTTCATCCCTGCCCCTGGGCATGAGCCTACCCTGGCACATTGCAGTGCAGCAATGACGCTATGAGGCCGGACCGATGTTCCGGGCCGCGCGAACCTTACGCGCGGGTGGTCGCGGGTGTAGGCGCCTGCACTGCCTGGGCCGCGGAAAACACCACGCCCGGTGCAACGCCGCCGCCAGCCCCCGCGTTGTTCAGGGGCTGGTGGCTTCGGACATCAAGGAGTTAACACATGCAGTATCTTGAATATTCGACCCTGGTCGATACCGGCTGGATGGTTGCCCTGGCCGTCATCGTCCTGTTCGCCTACCGCCAACTGCGGGCCCAGCGCTAACCCCGGGCTAAATCACGAAGCGATCTGGCCGAACCGGCCGCTGTTGAAGTCGGTGATGGCCTGACGGATTTCCTGGGTTGAGGTCATGACGAAGGGCCCGTGGCCCACCACGGGCTCGTTAATAGGCTCGCCGGTCATGACCAGGACGATGGAATCGCCGTCCGCTTGCAGGCGCGCGGCTGGGCCGGTCCGTTCGAACCGCGCGATTTCAGCTTCGCCTAACGCCTGACCGCTATTTACCGTGACGTGACCGGTCAGCACCGCGACCATGGCGGTGTGGCCTTCGGGCAGATCAAGGGTAACGTCCGCGCCGGCCTTGAGGCGCACGTCCCAAAGGTTGATCGGCGTCGCGGTGCGCGCTGGTCCTTTTACGGCGCCGAACTGGCCCGCGATGATGCGGGCTGTGCCGCCATCGTTCGCCAACGACACTTCCGGAATGTCGGCCTTGCTGATGCCCTGATAGCCGGGCGCGCTCATCTTGTGCTTGGCCGGCAGGTTGACCCAGAGCTGGACCATGCGGAACGGCCCGCCCGTCTTGGCGAAACCGGGCGAATGGAACTCCTCATGGATGATGCCGCCGGCGGCCGTCATCCACTGCACATCGCCGGGACCGATGACGCCGCCCTGGCCGGTGGAATCCCGGTGCGCGACCTCGCCGTCATAGACAATGGTCACGGTCTCGAAGCCGCGGTGGGGATGCTGGCCGACGCCGCGCTGGCTGGCGGTGGGCTCGAACACATGGGGCCCGGCGTAGTCGAAGAGCAGGAACGGGCTGACGGCTGCGCTGCCCTCGCCATAGGAAAAGAGCGTGCGCACGGGGAACCCGTCGCCCACCCAATGGCGCGATACCGGCTGTTTTACCTCGGCAATCTGTCTCATGACCCAACCCTCTAGAACCTGTTTCTCTTTGCCCGCTCATGTGTGGTTGATGCGGGCAAAAATCAAGCTCGGGCTACGGCACCTCGATCATGGCACCTCAATCATGGACCCCGGCAGCTCCGGCGTATTCACGGGCCGGCGGATGGCATGGGTGGCCTGTTCAAAGCTGTAGCCCAGCGCCAGCAGCCGCGGTTCGCTGAAGGCCGGCCCGAAGAAGGAGATCGTCACCGGCAGGTCGTCGGTGGTGAACCCCGCGGGCACGATCAGGTCCGGGTAGCCGGAGAGATTGGCGAGGCTGCGTGGCGACTTCACCGAGCCCAAGGGCGGCGCCGGAGGTGCGGCGATCTGCTCGGGCCGGGTGACGGTGGTGGGGTACACAAAGGCATCCAACTTGTCCTTGGCGAAGGTGCCGTCCAGCAGCGACCGGGTCATGGGCAGGTAGTAATCGTGCATGGCCTTGTACGACGGATCATCGAGCTTCACCGCCTTGGCTTCCACGTCGGTGAAATAGCGCCAGCGCGTGAGGTTGGGCCCGGCGCCGTCGGCGCGCAGGTCGCGATACTCCCGCGCGCGCTCGATAAGCTGATCGAGGTTCTTGGGATACTTGGGCCCTGTGGTCTTCAGGTAGTCGCCGATCTGCACGGCGAATTCCGCCGGATAGAGCGTGAACACCACCTGGGTCGCGGACTCCAGGAACCACTTGGGCAGGCGCACATCGACAATGGTGGCGCCTTCCTTCTTCATGGCGACGACGGCGCTGTCGATGTTCCAATCCACATCCGGGTCCGCGCCCATGTAGTCGCGCGCGACGCCGATTCGCGCACCCTTGAGGCTGCCGGCTTTCAGGAACTTGGTGTAGTCCTTCTCGAACTTACCCTGGCTCTTCTTCGTAAATTCATCGGCGGGATCAATGCCCGTCATGGTGCCCAGCGAAATGGCGATGTCCGACACGCTGCGCGCCATGGGCCCGCCCATGTCGAGGGTCAGAGCCAGCGGAATGATGCCGTCATGGCTGAGCAAACCGTGGGTAGGCTTCAGACCGACGATGCCGTTCACCGACGACGGCCCGCGGATTGAGCCGCCCGTATCGGTGCCGAGCCCCAGCGGCGCGTAACCCGCCGCGATCGCCACACCGGTCCCGCCCGAAGAGCCCGCCGGCGTGCGGGTGAGGTCGTGCGGATTGAGCGACTGCCCGCCCATGGAGCTTTGGTTGCCGTTGGCGAACTCGCCGAGGTTCACCTTGGCGAGGATGATGGCGCCCGCGTCCTTCAGGCGCTTGACCATATTGGCGTCATCCGGCGCCATGTTGCCTTCCAGCAGCACCGAGCCGCCGGTGGTGGGCATCTCGACCGTGTCGTAGTTGTCCTTCAGCACCACAGGAATGCCGTGCAGAGGCCCGCGCACCTTGCCGGCCTTGCGCTCAGCGTCCAGGGCCTTGGCCTGCTCCATGGCTTTGGGATTGAGCGCGATTACCGCATGAAGTTTCGGCCCCGCCCGGTCAAACGCCTGGATGCGCGCGAGGCACAGCTCCATGAGCTTCTCCGCGGTCAATGTGCCGGCGGACATGGCCGCGTTAAGCTCAGGGATGGTGGCCTGATCGAAGGGAATTTGCTTGGCGGCGACAGGGGCCGCGACGAACGCAACCGCAAGCGCCACAGCGCCGAGAAGCTTGGAACGGAATTTGGTCATGACTATCCCCCGATGTTCAGAGCGCGATGGTGAAGGTGGGGATAGCCTAGCCGCTTTCTCGTTTTGTTGTCATTCCCGGTCCTGTTTTTTTCATTCCCGGACTTGACCCGGGAATCCAGGGTCTTTTGGTTTGTGGTTTATCAGAGCCTCACTTCCCGCTCCGCACCAAGCGCACCGCATTCCGAAACAACGACCCGCCATAGGTCCGCAAACTGCCGTCGGCGAAATTGATGTACCACAGCCGCGTCGAGCCATCGGGCGTGCTGGTCCAATAGCCCGCGATCTCCGGATCCATGCCCGGGAATACTTCTTCGTTGACCGCGGGCTGCGTGCAGGTGTGGGCCACCAGCGTCTCCAGTTCCGGCCGGGTGGGCACGCGCCAGCCGTCCTCGCCCACGGCCTTAGCCTCAGTCCAGGTTAAGCCGCTCACCTCAGCGCGCGCTAGCATCGCGCCGTCCCACGGTGACGCCACCTCGGGAGACTAATGGCCCAACGCTGCTGACCGGACGCGTGAAGTGCGACCAGGGTGCAGGTATGACCCTTCGGACCGGTAAAGGCGGCCGGTACCGCTATTACACCTGTCAGAAACATGCAAATGAAGGCGGCTGCGATTGTAAGCGCCCGTCCATTTCCATGCAGACCCTGGATGAAATTGTTCTACGAGAGTTAGAAACCCGCGTCCTCGCGCCAGAGCGGTTGAAGACCATGCTTAAAACACTCCTGACCCAAGCCAAGAGTAAAGACGACGATTTCCAAAGCCGACAACGGACGATGGATAAAGATCGCAGGGAGATTGAGAGCAAACTTGATCGGCTCTACACCGACAGGGCCGACGGCATCTTGCAAGACACGCCTACCTTCCGCCGCAAGGTGTCGGAATATGAGCACAAGCTAGAAGAAATTATCGGCCTCAAGTCCAAAATTCGACGCCGTCAAAGCCTGCCGACAGACCTACTTGCCGAGCGAAATCTTGAGAAATTTTCCACGACCATCGTGGGTCGGCTGCGTGGTGATAACCCCGCCTTCCGAAAAGCCTACGTGCGGCTCCTGGTGGATCGCGTGGACGTGTTGGGAGATAAAGTTCGGATCATCGGTTCAAAACAGGCCGTACTTGCGGGCCTGATAAACCCCGAAAACATAAGCACCGGAGCGGTGCCCAGTTTTGTTCGGGAGTGGTGGGCGCACCAGGACTCGAACCTGGGACCCGCTGATTAAGAGACGAACCCGTGGCGTTTCCCACGATGTACTACGGCGGGGCATGGCGCACCTCGGAGCACTATAAGTACCTGATAACATTGCGTTTTTGTTGACCCGCCCGGACCCCCGCAATACCATTGCTCCCGATAGAGAGCGACCGCTCATGGTTGCTATGTGGTTGCTGGCGGGTTTTTTGAAAATTCGAAAATCTGATTCCAGCAACCAACGCATTTTTGGCGGATGAAGACTTTCGATGGCAAAACTTTCCAAGAACGTGAAACTGACCAAGAACGTCGTGGATGCCAAATCGCCGCGTCCAAAAGCATTTTACGTTTGGGACGACCAAATCATTGGTTTCGGCCTGAAGGTCCTCAGCACTGGTCGAAAGACATTTGTCTTCAAGTACCGATCCCAAGGCGGCGGACAGACTGGTCAGCAGCGTTGGTACATGATCGGTGTCTACGGTGGAATAGCCGTCGATCAGGCTCGTAAGGTAGCGATCAGACTTGCGGCTTTGGTGTCGGATGGCAAGGACCCGCAAAATGATCGCTTGACGATGCGAGGTGCGCCCTTGTTGCAGGAGATATGGGAACGGTTTGAGAAGGAACACGCGCCCAAACGTAAGGCGGCCACGCAGCGGAACTACTCGATTGCCTGGCGACTGCACGTCAAGCCGGATTTCGGGCACCGCAAGATCGACAGTATCTCGCGTAAGGACATGA
>CANISR010000138.1 GCA_947470105.1 Fidelibacterota bacterium
TAGCGATGCCGGAGATCAGTCCGCCGCCGCCCACGGGCACCACGATGGTGTCGAGCTGCGGTACGGCGCGCATGATCTCCAGGCCCAACGTGCCCTGGCCGGCGATGACGGCCGGGTCATCATAGGGATGCACCAGTGTCAGCCCGCGGGCGGCGGTGACCTCTTCCATATGCGCCTGGGCTTCGCTCAAGGTCTCGCCGTGGAGAATGACCTCGGCGCCGTGGCCCTTGGTGTGTTCCACTTTCACAAAGGGCGTGCGCCGTGGCATGACGATGACCGCCTGCATGCCGAGCCGCTTGGCATGATAGGCCACGGCCTGGCCGTGGTTGCCAGCCGACATGGTGGAGACCCCGGCACGGCGTTGTTCGGGCGAGAGCTGCAGCATTTTATTGAGCGCGCCGCGCTCCTTGAAGGCGGCGGTGAACTGCAGGTTCTCGAACTTGAGATAGACCTCGGCCCCCGCGATCTGGGACAGGGTGCGCGAGGGCAGGCACGGGGTCGCCACGATCTGCCCGGCAATACGTCCGGCGGCGCCTTCAATATCGGCCAATGTAACGGTCATAAGCCCCTCTTACCCCCCATCTTAGCCATTGTCTTCCTTTAAGAAAGGCCGCTTGAAGGGGCGTCGTCGCGCGGTCATGCTGGTCGCCTCGGACGGGAGAATTTTGTGTCGCCGAAGGTTCTATACATTGCGTGGGCGATCGCCATGAACGCGCTGGGATCCGTCCCGGCCCTGGCCGCGGAGCCAATGGTTTTTCACCGCGGCAATCTCACTGAGCCCGATACCCTCGATCCCAGCCAGGCCACCACCACGATCGAGAACAATATCGTTGGCGACATGTTCATGGGCCTGACCACCGAGGATGTGAACTCACACGTCATCCCCGGCATGGCCGAAAGCTGGAGCACGTCGCCCGACGGCCTGGTCTGGACCTTCAAACTGCGCGCCGGACTCAAGTGGTCCGACGGGGCGCCGCTCAAGGCCGGTAATTTCGTCTTCGGCCTGCGCCGCCTGCTCGATCCCAAGACCGCCGCGCGCTATGCCTCGCTGGCCTATGTCATCAAGAACGCCGACGCCGTCAACACGGGCAAATTGCCGGTCGAACAGCTTGGCGTGCGGGCTCCCGATGATCTTACGGTTGAGATTACCCTGGATGCGCCGACGCCGTTCCTCGCCGGCCTGATGAAGCACTACATCGTCTATCCCATCCCCGAGCATGCGGTGCGCAAGTTTGGCGCCGATTGGGTGAAGCCCGGCAATATGGTGTCCAATGGGCCCTACATGCTGGTGGAATGGAAAGCCCACGACCATGTGAAGGTGATCAAGAACCCGCACTTCTTCGACGCCAAGAACGTGCGCATTGATGAAGTTATCTACTATCCCATCGACGACGAGAACGTGGCCCTTACGCGTTTCCGCGCGAGGGATATCGACGCCAATCTCGGCACGCGCGGTGCGCCCACTCAGCAACTCGCGTGGATGGACGCGAATATGCCCGGCGAGGCCCGAGTGGTGCCGATGCTCTCCTCATCCTATATGGCTCTCAATACACGCCGCCCGCCGTTCAACGACAAACGCCTGCGCCGCGCGGTGTCTCTCTGCATCGACCGGGAAATCCTGGCGCAGAAAGTGGTGAAGGATAAGCGAGTCGCGGCCTATGCCTTCGTGCCGCCGGGTATCGCCAATTACAACAATACCGCCAAACATGATTTCGCCGGCTGGTCCATGGATCAGCGGCGCCAGGAGGCGCGGCGCCTCCTGGCGGACGCGGGCTATAGCGAGAAAAAGCCGCTCACCTACGAATATCTCTACAACGTCAGCGTCGACCAGCGCCGCGCCACGGTCGCTGAGTCGGCGATGCTCAAGGATTGCGGCATCATCGCGCGCCCCGTCGCCAATGAGCTCAAGGTGCACTACTCGCTCATGCAGCAGGGCGACTTCACCGCAGGGTGGGGTGGCTGGGTCGGGGACTACAACGATCCGCAGAATTTTCTCTACCTGCTGGATTCCCGTTCCGGCGCCTTCAACTACGGCGCCTACAACAATCCGGAATACGACCGCCTGATGGATGAGGCCAAGGTCACGCTGGACCTCGCGCAGCGCGCTGTGCTGTTGGGCCGGGCGGAGCAGATTGCCCTCGACGATGTCGCCATCGTCACTCTGGATTTCAGCACCTCGAAGGAGCTGCTGGCGCCCTACGTGAAGGGCTTCGCCGACAATATCGAGGACATCCACCGCACTCGCTGGATGTGGCTGGAGCGCTGACACTCGCGTTGTACGGTCAGAATCCGGAGCGTTGCCCTCCCCGTGCACCCACTGCGTCCCTATGAATTGCAGGGCGATTTCCTTGCCCGGGATAATCGCAATGCTAGAATATCCGGATCGGGATCTGCAGCGAGCGGGCCTCTGTGGAGGGCCCAGAGCCGATGGCAAAAATTCTCATTGTCGATGATCGGCCCTTCAATCGTCAGTTCCTGCTGACGTTGCTCAGCCATACCGGGCACACATTGATGGAGGCCGCCGATGGCGCCGCCGCGCTCGAGATCGTGCGCGCCGAACGGCCGGAGCTGGTCATCTCCGACATCCTGATGCCGACCATGGACGGCTTCCAGTTCGCGCGGCAGCTTCGGGCGGAGCCGGCGATCGCGGCCACCGCGATCATCTTCTACACCGCCACCTACCGCGAGCCGGAGGCGCGCGAACTGGCCGAGGCCTGCGGCGTGCGCACGGTCCTGCCCAAGCCGAGCGATCCCGACGTGATCCTGGCGGCGGTGGAGTCCGAGCTTGGCCGCTACGCCACGACGGACACGCCGCCGGTCGCGCCGGCCCCCGTGATCAGGCCCGGCGATGCCATCCCCATCAACCGCATCGACGAGCAACTGTTGCGCTACGCCGAAGACGCGCATGCGGTCGAAGCAACCTTCCTCGGGATTCTCGATCAGGCACAGGACGTGCAGGCCGCGCGCGATGAGATGCGCAAACTATCGGTGCGGCTTTCACAGCAGTTTTCCGATATCCGGCGGTTCGCTGCCCGGCTCTCCACCTTGATCGAGGTCATGCTGGACGTGAACCCCGAGCGCGGTTCCGTCCATCTGCTCCGGACCTTCGCCGGCGCGGGGCGCAAGATTTTCGCCGCCCGCCATGCGGCGGTGGCGGTGTTCGATGAGACCACCAAGGAACTCAGGCATCTCGTCACCGACGGCTTCGAAGGTGATGTGTACCTCGACGCCACCGACGCGCTGTCGGGTGTGCCGGGCTCGTTCCTGAGCCGGAAGGGCGTATTTCGCGTCGCGCGCGCGGACTCACACTGGGCCCCTGACGATTTCCCCATCGCCCATCCATCCCCGCCTCGTTCATGGGCACCGGGGTGGTGGTGGATAATCGTGTCCAAGGGTGGATCTATTTCGCCGACAAGATCGACGGCGACTTCGACGACGAGGATGAGCGCCTTCTCGCGACCCTCGCTACCCAGTTGGCGGTGTCCTATGCCAACACCACCGTGTTTGACCTGTTGCAGCATCACGCCACCAAGCTGCAGATCGAAATCACCCGACGCGAAAAGGCCGAGGACGAGATCAGGTCGCGCGAGGACCAACTCGCCCAGGCGCGCAAGATGGAAGCCGTCGGTCAACTCACCGGCGGCATCGCTCACGACTTCAACAACCTGCTGACCGTCATCAAGGGCAACGCGGAGCATCTGGGCGAGGTGTTGCAGGACCAGTCCTTGCGCAACCAGGTGCGCCTGATCGAAGAAGCCAGCGACCGTGGCGCGGACCTGGTGCGCCGCCTGCTGGCTTTTGCGCGCAAGCAGGAACTCAAGCCGGAAGTGGTCGACCTCAACGCTCAATTGGGCTCATTCCTCAAACTGGTGCGCCGCACGGTGGCCGAGGATATCAGCCTGCGGCTGGTCCCCGGCGCGGCGCTGCCGCCGGTGTTCGCCGATCCAGGCAGCCTCGAGAACGCGTTGTTGAACCTGACCATCAACGCTCGCGACGCCATGCCGTCGGGCGGCACCATCACTATCTCCACCGCCGCGGTGAAACTGTCGGGCGGCGAGATTCGCGGCGCCGCCATCAGGCCAGGGCGCTATGTCACGGTCGCAGTGACAGACACCGGCACCGGCATGGACAAAGAGGTGGCCACCCGGGCTTTCGATCCCTTCTTCACCACCAAAGAGGTCGGCAAGGGGACGGGGCTGGGACTATCGATGGTCTACGGCTTCGTGACCCAGAGCGGCGGACATGCCCAGATACTCAGCGAGCCCGGCCGCGGTACGACGGTCAAGTTGTTCCTGCCGGCAGCCCGCGGCGTAACGGCAACGTTCGACGCCCCCGAGGCTTCCGCGTCCGGGCCGCTGAACATCGCCGCCCCTGCCGATGTGCCGGCCAAGGGCACCATCCTGCTGGTCGAGGACGATCGCCTGGTGCGCGAGGACGTGGCCGGGCGGCTGGCCTACATGGGCTACGCCGTGACCGCGGTGCCGACAGCCGCCGACGCCCTCACGACCCTCGGCGGCCGCGCCTTTGACCTGGTGATGACCGATGTCATCATGCCGGGGCGCATGAACGGCGGCGACCTCGCGCGCGAGGTCCTGGACAGGTGGCCGGCCACCAAGCTTATCGCCACCTCGGGCTATACGGAGAGCGCGCTTTTGGGCAAAGTGACCCTGCCTGCAGGGGTGCGCTTCCTGGCGAAGCCATATTCGCGTAAGGAACTGGCGGAAGCGCTCGGGGCGACCCTGGGCGCGTAAATGCGATAAATGGGGGTTAGTTGAGTCATTTCCTGGTAACCGAAGAAAATCCATCCGGCCACCGGCTGGAAGACATCTTGATGTTGCTCCGCAAGGATATCCTGAACCGCGCGGTCAAGATTGCCGATGACCGCCGCATCGAAGCCCTGCATGTCATGAAGAACAACATGCGCATTCTGGATCTGCTCAGCGACGCGATCGCGCTGGCCGAGGATTCGACCCGGGTGCTGGATAGGGCGTTCGGATCGGCGGCAAAGGGCGGCCCGCCGCGTATCGGCAACCCTTAGGCGTCCGACCTTAGCGCGCAGCCTCCTTGCGCAGGTCCAGGGCGTAACCGAGGGTTACGCCGTTGCGCTGGACTGAGAACACCGCGTCTTTGGGGTTCTCGAAATGGTCGCGGCAGGGCGGGTCGTTGATGCCGATGAAATAGTCGGCGTCCTTCCGGTCTTCGGTGATTTCAATTCCTTCGGGCAGGAAGTAGGCCACCGACATGCGGTCGCCGCAGACGTAGATCTTCACCGGGACCTTCACCGGCTGTGCGGTCTGTGGATTTTGGGCTATATGCGCGACCAGACCCCGCGTGGCCTCGCCCAGCGACGTTCCCCAGTAGTCGAGTTCAAAGTTCCTCTCCGCCCCTTTGATGCCGCCCTCGAAGGCGTTGTAGGACACGTATTCATAAGGGTGCAGTTCCACCATCTCCGCCCCTTGCCAGGCCACGCCGGCGACGATGACGCCGGCGGCTACGGCCGCTAAGGCTTTGCCGCGCGCGCCGGCGGCGGTCAGGAGCTGATCGAGGCCAATGGCGCCCAGAATGACAATAGGCGGCACCACAAACAGAAAGTGCCGCACGCCATTGTAGACCACCGGCCGCAGCACGGCGAAACCGATCAGCGGCACGACGATGGCCAGGATCACCAGTCCGTATTGCCGCACCCGGGCCTCGCGCGGGTCGGCGCCGGCGCGGCGCAGGTGCACGGCGCACCACCCGCCGGCCAGGACCAGGCCGGCAAGCACATGCTCGGGCAATTGCAGGATCAGGAGCTGGGTCAGGTAGAGCGGCGGCAAGTGGGCCGAGGGCACCAACTCGCCGTCCCACAGGACTTTGGGTTGCCAGGTGAAGTGGGAAAAGGTCTCGAGCGCCGCGATCACATTGAACGGCGCGGTTACGGCCCACGGCCAGAAGAACGCCATCACCACCAGGGCGAGCGGCAAAACCGCGGCCACCGGCAGGCAGAGGCGGTATGTCGTCCGCACCAGCGCCGATGCCGCGCTATGGTCGCGCGCCCAGGCCAGCGTCAGGAAAATCAGGCCGAGGTAGCCGATCAGCGCGAAGGCCATGACCCGTGTGCCGAGTGCCAGGCCCAACGCAATGGCAAAGCCGATGAGGGCGCGCCGGGGCGGGGCGTCGGGGTTTTCCAGGATGCGACAGGCGTAATAGACCGCCCACAGAGTGAGCCAGGCGAACGGGCTGTCCTTGGGGTTGATGAAGCTGTGGCCGTAGAGCAGCGGCGTTGAGGCGAGGCAGATAAGCGCCACAAGGCCTGCACGCCGCCCCGCCAGCAATTCGGCGAGCTTCCAGCCCCCCAGCAGGCCGCTCACGAACACCAGGCCGCCGAGCAGATGGCGGGTCTCATATTCGCCGAAGGGCGAGATCATGGTCACAACGGCCGCCACCATGTCGAACAGGCCGCCGTAGAGGTACAGATTGACGTAGGAAAACGCGGACTGGTCGCGAAAGCCGCTGGTGTAGAGCGCGATCAGCTTTTCACCGTAGGTGTTTTGCAGCATCTCGTCCCAGGAGATGCCGTAGTCGCGGAAGGTCGCCGCCACCAGCAGCGTGACGACGGCAAGCACGCTCCAGCCGGCGATGGCGATCCAGTCCAGGGGCGCAGCGTGCTCCCCGACGGCGACGCTGGTCGTCTCTCCCGCGAGTGCCACGCGTTTCCCCCTCAGGCCGCGGCGAAGCGGGCGACCCTTAGCCCGCGCGCGCTGAGGAAATTCTCGAACCGCGGTCCGGCCAGGAATTCATACTCCTCGGCGCGCTGCCTGTCCCAGGCGGCAATGGCGTCGCCAGCTTCGCCGGGATGGCACAGAATCAGATGCCGGTCACCACGCTCTTCCACAAACCGTGAGAACAACGCGCCGTAATCCACCGGCGTGTTGGAGAAGGCATAGACGCCGCTGAAGCTGGAATTCAAGTGATCGCGCATGTCGCTGGCCGCTGCAAAGAATCCGCGCCCAAGGCCGGCGATGAAGGCGGCCTTGGGCCGGGCCACACCGCGGGCAGATATGGCGCCGAAGCGGTCGTGAACATTGCGCAGCCAGGGGCGGGGCCTGAGTGCGCGCGCGCGCGCCAGGACCACGTCCCGAATGCCTGGCAGCACATGGGTATGGAGGTGGCCGTCGATATGGTCCGGTGGGCGGCCCACGACCCGGATGAAGGCCTCAAGCTGTGCGTCCATCTCAGCGGCGATCTCGCCCAGGTCCAGGGTGCGGGCATAGCTATTGGCAATGAGCCGCCCAATGGAAGGCAAGCGCCCGTCCGGAGCCATACGCGGCATGGCGGTGAGGGGCTTCTCATCCACCAAGGTCAGATGCAGGCCGATGTCCACCCGGCCGGCGACCGCCTTCAGCCACGCCCCATGCTCGGGCCAGAACGGAGATGCGGTCATGCAGCTCAGGGCGGAGATGCGCCCCGCATCCGCGAGCGCCAGAATGGCGCGACTGACGGGCGCGCTCAGACCGTAGTCGTCGGCGCAGAGGATAATGGAATTGCCGGAGAGCTTGGTCATGCCGGGGGGCGGACCAGATCCTTGATGTGTCTGCGGGCGGCGGCGCCCGGCTCCGCATTCTCCGCGGCCGCGCGGCCGACCAGGTCTCGCACCAGGTACAACGGCCGGCCTTTGACCTCTTCGTAGATGCGCCCCAGGTACAGGCCCATGAGGCCGAGCTGCAGCAGAATCAAGCCTGAGAGTGCCAGCGTAGACACGATGATGGTGGCGAAGCCCGGCGTATCGACCCCGAGCAGCAACGTACGCCCCAGGAAATAGAGCCCTGCGGAGATGGAGATCCCGGCGAAGATGGCGCCCAATACCACCGCCATGCGCAGGGGCGCGGTGGAGAACGACAGAATGCCGTCGAAGGCCAAGGCGAACAGACGCGAGCGCGAGAACGAACTGCGGCCGCCCTCCCGCGACACCACGTCGAACTCCACGGGGGTCGACTTGAAGCCGACCCAGGAATAAATGCCCTTCATAAACCGCGCGCGCTCACGCATGCGCCGGATGGCCTCGACCACCTTGCGGTCCATAAGGCGGAAGTCGCCGGCGTCTGGCGTGATTGGAGTGTTGGAGAGGCGATTGAACACCCGGTAGAACGCTTTGGTGGCGGCGCGGCGCGCGGCGCCGTCTTCGCTGCGGTCCCGACGCACGCCGTAGACGATGTCATAGCCCTCGCGCCAGCGGCGCAGGAATGCGGGGATGGTCTCAGGCGGGTGCTGCAGGTCGCCGTCCATGATGATCACCGCGTCGCCCTCGGTCACGTCGAGGCCGGCGGTGATGGCGATCTCCTTGCCGAAATTGCGCGACAGTGCGACCAGGGTGAGGTTCTCGTGGTTGGCGCGCCACGCCACCATCTTATCCCAGGTGTCGTCGGCGCTGCCGTCGTCCACCAGGATGATCTCGGCGTTCAAACCTTCGGACTCAAGCACCTGCATGACGCGGGGAATCAGCGCGTCGATGGACGCCTGTTCGTTGAACAGGGGAACGACGATGGACAGCAGCGACGGATGGCGCGGATCGCGGGGCAGCATCGCTCTAAGGTCCTTCATGAGACCGGCGTTTGTAAGGCGGAGGTCCAGGGCAATCCGCTGACTGTCGGGAAATACCCGGTAGGCGCTTAAATTCACTTAATAATTTGCCCGATTTCCGGCCCAATGTGCGAGCGCAAAATTGATCTATAGTCAGGTGCAGACGGGGGCTTGCCCCGGGGGAGTGCCTCTTGGAAGCCACGACCGAAACCATCGATCCGTCCGCTAAGGGCTGGCGCGGCCTGACGCCGCTCTCAACAGTGAAGCTCGGCATCGCCCTGGCCCAGGCCGTGCTGCTGCATCTGCTGGCGGCGTCTCAAACATTCAATGCCTGGCCCTCGACCCAACCCGCGGTCTTCGCGGGCACCTTGCTGGTTCTGCTCTTCGTGCCGCCCCTGGTCATTCAGTCCGCCGGCCAAATTCCCAGACGTCACCTGGCGACCTGGGCGGCAACCGCAGGTGTGCTGGCAGCCGTCGTCGGCGCCCACAGCGTGCTGCGGCGCGCGCCGAGGGACATGGTGCCGACCGACAGCTTCGACCGCCTCATACCCGACCCTCCCGCCGTGGTGTTTCTCGCCGCCGGCCTGTTCATCGCCCAGGCCCTCATTGTCGCCGCCGCAACGGACCGGCGCCGGATCGCGACTTACGCCACATATTTCGAAGTCGCGTGGAAGCAAGGTGTCCAGGCCGTAGCCGGCGTCGGCTTTACAGTTGTGTTCTGGATCGTGCTGGCGCTGGGCGGCGCGTTGTTCAAACTCATCACGCTGGATTTCCTCTCGCGCCTGATTCAACACACATGGTTCATTTTCCCCGCGACCACCCTGGCGTTCGGGGCGGCGCTCCACGTCACCGATGTGCGTCCGCAGATCATCCGCAGCATCAAGACGTTGATCCTGACCCTGTTGTCGTGGCTGCTGCCGCTGGCGACGGTGATCGCCGCGGGCTTCCTCGCCAGCCTTCCATTCACAGGCCTCAGCGCTTTGTGGGCCACCAAGGCCGCGACGCCCATTCTGCTGGGGTGTTCCGCCGGCCTCGTGATCCTGCTTAACGCCGGCTACCAGGACGGGGCGCCCGAACGCGCCATGCCCCGCGTCATGCGCTATATCGGCTCGCTCGCGGCGGCGCTTTTATTCCCGCTGGTGGCCATCGCGGCCTATGGGGTGGCGCTGCGCGTCGGCCAATACGGATGGACCAACGACCGCATCATCGTGCCGCCTGTGTGCTGGTCGCGGCGTGCTATGCGCTCGGCTACCTGGGAGCGGCGCTGCGGGGGGACGGCTGGCTCCATGGCCTGGAGACCAGCAATATCGCCACATCGTTCGTGGCCCTTGGCGTGATCGCGGCGCTGTTCACGCCGCTCGCCGATCCGGCGCGCATCGCCACCGCCAGCCAGCTGGCGCGGCTTGACTCGGGAAAGGTTGGTCCTGAGAAGTTCA
>CANISR010000139.1 GCA_947470105.1 Fidelibacterota bacterium
CCATCGAGAAGGCGGCGCCGGCGCTTCAGGCCACCCCGCCCAAGCCCCCTGCGTCCTGAGCCGCGTCTTGTGCTAAGCCTGATGGGAATACCCTCAGGCTTTGCGGAGCAGGTTCATGACAATTCAAGCGGTAAACCCGATGACGGGCGACGTCATCGCCAGCTATACGGCGATGGCGCCCGAGGTTGTGGCCGTAATTGTTGATAAGGCCCATGGGGCTTTCACCGCCTGGCGACGCCTGAGCTTTGCCGAGCGCGCCACCCCGATGCGGGCGGCGGCCGCCATCCTGCGTAGGAATTCATATGACTATGCCGCGCTCATGGCCCGGGAGATGGGCAAGCCGGTCAAGGACGGTATGGCCGAGATCGGCAAATGCGCCGACGCCTGCGAATTCTTCGCCGAACACGCGCCGGCGTTTCTGAGCCCGGAGCCGGTCAAGACCGACGCCCGCAAGAGTTTCGTGACGTTTCAGCCGTTGGGCGTGGTGCTCGCGGTCATGCCGTGGAATTTCCCGTTCTGGCAGGTGTTCCGGTTCGCCGCACCCGCCCTAATGGCCGGCAACGCCGGCGTACTGAAGCACGCGTCCAATGTGCCCGGGTCGGCGCTGGCGATCGAAGAGGTCTTCAAACAGGCCGAGTTCCCGGAGCACCTGTTCCGGACCCTGATGATCGAGAGCCGCGGGGTGGAGGCCGTGATTGCGCACCCCCGCGTCGCCGCTGTGACCCTCACCGGCAGCACCGGCGCCGGTCGCGCCGTAGCCAGTAAGGCCGGCGAGATGCTCAAAAAGACTGTGCTCGAACTCGGCGGCAGTGATCCTTACCTGGTCTTGGGCGACGCCGACCTCGACCTCGCCGCCAAGGTCTGCACCAAGGGGCGTATGGTCAACGGCGGGCAGAGTTGTATCGCCGCCAAGCGCTTCATCGTTGTCGAGAGCGTGCGCAAAGATTTCGAAGCCCGGTTCCTGGCCGAAATGGCGACGGTGACAATGGGCGATCCCATGGCCGAGGGCACCCAACTCGGCCCCCAGGCCCGGCACGACCTGCGCGATGAACTCCACGTCCAGGTGGAGGGCAGCATCGCCAAGGGTGCGCGGTTGCTGCTGGGGGGCAAGATCCCCAGCGGACCCGGGGCGTTCTATCCGCCGACGGTGCTCACGGATGTGAAGCCGGGTATGCCGGGCTATGACGAGGAGCTGTTCGGTCCCGTGGCTGCCATCATCCCCGTGGCCGGCGAAGCGGAGGCCATCGCCGCGGCCAATGATTCGGTCTTCGGCCTGGGGGCGGCGGTGTTGAGCCGGGATTTGGAGCGGGCCGAGGTTATCGCCAGCCAGTTCATCGACAGCGGTTGCGTTTTCGTCAATGCAGCCGTGCGCTCGGACCAGAGGCTGCCCTTCGGCGGTGTCAAAGACAGCGGCTATGGGCGGGAGCTCTCGGCCTACGGGATCCGGGAATTCGTGAATATAAAGAGCGTCTATATCGCCTGAGGGCCATCGCCCTAGGGGTGAGAAATAGGCTGGCCGCCCGTGAAAAATGCGGCCCGGAGGGCGTCATTGCCACAGCCCAAATCAAGCTGTTAGAAGCCTTCTCCTGATGCATTTATGACGCTGCTGTGATATTCCCACAGATAAATCACCATAATACCGGCTTGGGGTAGGGAACCGCCCGCCACGGCGGTTAAAACAGGGGTTAGGCATGGCTAAAGTACGGGTAGCGATTGTTGGGGTTGGTAACTGCGCGAGCTCGCTGATTCAGGGGCTTCATTATTATCGTTCTAAAAACCCCAAAGACGCCATCGGCGTCATGCACTGGAATATCGGCCCGTACAGTGTGACCGACATCGACATCGCGGTGGCGTTCGACATCGACGCCCGCAAGGTCGGCAAAGACGTAGCTGAGGCCATCTACCAGTTGCCCAACTGCACGACCGTGTTCGAGCCGAATGTGGCCCCCACCGGCGTCAAAGTGCGCATGGGCAATATCCTCGACGGCTATTCCGAGCACATGGCCAACTACGACGAAAAGCGCACCTTCAAGCCGGCCGACCTGCCGCAGCCGACCAAGGAAGAGGTCGTGCGCATCCTGAAGGAGACCAGAGCCGAAGTGATGGTGAACTACCTCCCGGTCGGGTCCCAGAAGGCCACGGAATTCTACGCCGAATGTTGCCTTGAGGCCGGCCTCGGCTTCGTCAACTGCATCCCGGTGTTCATCGGCAGCAATCCGGCCTGGGCAGCGCGCTTCGAAGAGAAGGGCCTGCCGGTGGTCGGTGACGACATCAAATCGCAAGTGGGCGCCACCATCGTCCACCGCGTGCTGACCGACCTGTTCGCCAAGCGCGGCGTGGCGCTCAACCGCGCCTACCAGCTCAACACCGGCGGTAACACGGACTTCCTGAACATGCTCAACCGTTCGCGGTTGCTGTCCAAGAAAATCTCCAAGACCCAGGCCGTGCAGTCGGTGACCGCGGAAACGCTCGACGACGAGAACATCCACATCGGCCCCAGCGATTATGTGCCGTGGCAGAAGGACAACAAGCTCTGCTTCCTGCGCATGGAAGGCCGCCTGTTCGGCGATGTGCCCATGAACATCGAGCTGCGCCTGTCGGTGGAAGATTCGCCGAACTCCGCCGGCGTCGCCATCGACATGATCCGCTGCTGTAAGCTCGGCCTCGACCGCGGCATCGGCGGCTCTCTCGAAGGCCCGTCGTCCTACTTCTGCAAGCACCCCGCGATCCAGCATCCGGACGACATCTGCCACGAACTGACCGAATCGTTCATCGCTGCCGACGGCAGCGGCCCGGTGCCGATCAAAGCGCTGATCCTCGCTGCCGGTTTGGGATCTCGCCTGCGCGAGCTCGGCAACAGCAAGCCGCTGACCGAGCTTGAAGGCGTGCCGCTCATTGAACGCATTATCGCTTCGGCCAAGGACGCCGGCGTGGGCGAATTCGTGGTGGTCGTCGGCTATATGGGCGATGCCGTCACAGCCTTCATGGACGACCTCGCAAGCCGTCTTGGCGTGTCCATCAAGTGCGTGGTCAACGACGCCTGGAACAAGGGCAACGGCCGCTCGGTCCTGGCGGCCAAACATCTTCTGGGCGGCGCGCCGTTCCACCTGATGATGGCCGACCACATCTTCGAGCCGGCCATCCTGCGCATGCTGCGCGAGCAGCCCCTGGCCGACGGCCATGTGCGCCTCGCGGTCGACAGCAACCTCAAGAACCCGCTGGTGGATCTGGACGACGTCACCAAGACCCAACTCCGCGGTCACCACATCATCGATATCGGCAAGGCCATCCCGAACTACAACGCCTTCGACACCGGCTTCTTCTATTGCTCGCCGTCGTTGTTCAAGGCGATCGAACGGTCGATCCGGGATCATGGCGATGACTCGCTCTCGGGCGGCATGCGCGAACTGGCGCGTCAGGGCGCGGCCGAAGCCCTGGATATCGGCTCCCTGGAATGGATCGATATCGATGACCCGAAAGCGTTCGGGCATTCGAAGAAAATGGTGAAGGCGGCCACGGCTTAAAGCCGACTGCCGGTCCGAAAAAGAAAGGCGCGGTCCGCAAGGGCCTCGCTTTTTTCTTTAGCCCGGGAGCAGCTCTTTGCGCCCGAGCCGGCGGCCCAAGGCCGCGTTCATGCTGACCAGGGCGGCCAGGATAATGTTGAGGGCGAACAGTTCGAACCAGGGGTATCCCTGGGGCAAGCCCACCAGGAATGTGATGAAGATCACGATGGTGCGGTTGTTGGCGCTCAGCAGCGACCACATCAGCACAGCAGGGCGGTAGAGCGCACGGTACAGTGCCGCAACCTCCAGGCTGCGGCCCGCCAGCGCTTCCGCGCGCAGCCAGCGCTCGGTGTCCGCCGGGATGGGCAGGAACGGGCGCTGCATGGCTTCGTAGATGGACATAAAGCCGCGCACGGTAGATGACCCGGGCGCGTCTTGTTTGCCGTCGCAGGCGCGGGCGAGCTCTTCCGGCGTCATGGCCGGCACTTTCGACGTCCAGTAGATGTAGCTTTGGCGCTGGCGTTCGAACGCCGCCGCCTGCAGCGCGTGGCTCACAGCGGCCAATGCCACCAGCAGCCAGCCGCCGCTGCCTTCCAGTTGTGCAAGCTGCAGGCCGATGGAGAGGTAGATTGCGCCGAAGGTGGCATAGTCGCAGATGCCGTCGATGACGAAGCCCGAGGGGGTAACTTTACCCGTGAGCCGGGCGAGCTGGCCGTCGGCGCCGTCCAGGATGTGCCAGACGATCATCAGCCCCAGACCGACGAACACCATGCCGCTGGTCTGATGGAAGTAGTAGGCGGCCGCCGCCAGAAGGCCACAGGCTGCGCCGGCCAGGGACACGGTATTGGGGTGGATGCCGGCCTTGGCGAACAGAGGCACCAGCCACCCGCTGATGGGGTGGATAAAATAGAGATTTGTCGCTTCTTCTATTTCGGTATTGCGGCGAACGCCGTTGGGGGGAGGTGAGGCAGCCAATTGAATTTCTGGTAATTGAGTTTCGGCCAATTTGCGTTTTGGACTACAGAAAGGTTTCAGGATGGACCGGGGCGGACCGGAACCCGGCTTGAGAGCCCCTGCATACCACCGCCGGCACCCGAAAACCCACCGGAAATCCCCTGATGTCGGCCATGATATCGGATCGATTTCTAGGGCGAAATGGTTTATCCCAAAGGCAATTGTGGGCGCAACCGGGGGTATGGTGGACACGCCGAAGCTGCTCGACCGCCGCTACATCAATCGCGGCACCTGGATCTATCTGACCGGCCTCCTGGTCCGCCTCGGCGCGCGGATTCCCCTGCTGTTCATTGCCGGACGCGCCTATGGCCCCGCGCTCTACGGCGAGTTCATGATCGCGGCCGGGCTGGCGGAGACGGCTGCCGCCATCGCCACGTTGGGTTTCAAGCGCACCCTATTCACCTTCATGAACGAAGAAGCCGCGGAGGAGGCCGGCCGGGCGGTGCGCCACAGCCTTGCTCTTGGCCTGGGGCTGGGCTGCGTCTTCAGCGGAATCCTTATGCTCCTGGCGCCCATCCTGGCGCCGTTGTTCGGCGTGCCGGAGGCGGCGGACCGGATCGCGGTGTTCGCCTGGATCGTGCCGGTGATCGTCGCCACCGAAATCCTGCTGACCGCGACCTTCTTCAATCGCCGCCTGCGCTATGATGTCTGGGCGCGTTGCGTCGCCGAGCCCGGCACCCAGACCGTGGTCGCCGGCGCGTTTTATATGCTCGGCCTGATCCAGGTTGGTCTGCTGGCGTCCTACGCCGCAGCCTTGACGGCGGCCTGCCTGACCGCCTTATGGGGCTATAACGAGCAGTTCGGTCTGAAGTCATTGTGGGGTCGCATCGAGGCGGCGCGCGTGGTCGATATGACCCGGCGCTCGGCCAGTACCGGCGCCTTCGACATCCTGTCCATGCTCATGAGCCGCATCGACATGTTCGTGGTCGGCCACTTCTTCTCCGCCCAAGGCGTCGGCCTCTATGGCATGGCGCAGCAGTTCCTGACTTTGCCCGACAAAGTCGGCAAGAGCTTCGCACCCGTGGTGATGCCAGTGCTGTCGCAGGCGCTGCACGAAGGCGATCTCAAGCGCGCCCGCAGCGCCCTGGCCGCCATGGCGCCCCGTCAGGCGGCGCTGGAGGGTATTCTGGTCCTCGCCTTTGTGGCGTTCGGCGGCTTTCTACTCAAATTCTTCGGCGGCGATCAGTTCGAGGCGGCTGCCCCGGTGCTGGCGATCCTGGCAGTAGGCGTCCTGGTCAACGACATCTTCTCCATTGCCGGCCTGCCCCTGGTGGTAGCGCGGCCCATGGTCAATCCGGGCGCCGGCATTGTCACACTGCTGGCCTATCTTGCAGCCATCGCGGTGATAGAGGATTCTTACGGCATCGAAGGCGTGGCGGTGATCTCGGTGGTGGCGGCGTTGATCGGCAATCTCTGGCGGGTCCAGGCCTGCTACCAAGTGCTGTTTCCAGCGGACGGGGTTGCACCCCCGGCCGTGAAGAGTCCTGCGGAATAAAAGGGGAGGAATTGCATGGCTAAACCCAGTCCGGCGGTCCTGGCCGCTGTCGTCGCGGCCGCGGCAGGAGCTGCAGCCATCGCCCTCATGCCCAAGGCCCCGACGGAGGCCATTCCGGCGGCCGCGCCGGCTGGCGAAGCTGCGGCGATGCCGGTGGTTGAGGGCAAAGAAGAATGCTTCGGCGTGGCCAAGGCCGGCGAGAACGACTGCGCCGCCTCCAACGGTGCGCATACCTGCGGCGGCCTGGCCAAGACCGACTACAGCGGCTTCGAGTTCAAGAACGTGGACTCTGGATCTTGCGTGAAGATGGGCGGCAAGCTGGAAGCCTTCGATAACACCGCCAACCCGGAAGCGCCGAAACCCAACTAGCTTTTTAAGCGACCCGTAGCTTGCTGCGGGCGTATTCCTGCGTGCCGCGATGGATGACCCGGTCGGTCCTGTCGATGTGCCCGGGGGCGAATGGGGGCGTTCCTGCCAGCGCCCGGTGGATGTCGCGGAAATCCTGGAACGAGTCCGCGCGCAGGGCGTCGAAGCTTTCCAGGACGAAGTAGGTCTCCTGAAAATCGTCGATGCGGTAATCGGTGTTCATCACCCGCTGCAGATTGAAGGCGATGCGATTGGGGGACGGGCTCTCCAGCGCGAACAGGGTCTCGGTGCGCGAGGATACGATCCCCGATCCGTAGACTCTCAGGCCCTGCGGCGAATTCACCAGGCCGAATTCCACCGTGTACCAATACAGGCGGGCCACCAGTTTGAGGCCGTCGTATTGCAGCGCGCGGATGCCGGCCTTGCCGTAGTCCTGCATGTGATCGGCGAACACCGGCAGCGCCAGCATCGGTACATGGCCGAAAACGTCGTGGAACACATCGGGTTCCTGGATGTAATCGATCTGGTCGGCGCCGCGGATGAAGCGCCCGGCGGGGAAACGCCGGTTCGCCAGATGCTCAAAAAAGATCTCGTCGGGCACCAGATGCGGCACCGCCACCACGGTCCAGCCGGTGAGGGCGTGCAGCTTTTCGTTCATGCGCCGGAAGTCGGGGATGCCGCCCTCGTTGAGGTTCAAGGCATCGAGGCCCGCCACGAATTCATCGCAGGCGCGCCCCGGCAGCAGCTTCGCCTGGCGTTCATAGAGCATGTTCCAGCGCGCATGCTCATCGGCCGTGTAGCCATCCCAATTCTGCGGGATGGTGAAGTCAGGATTGATGTCGGCGTGGGCGCTCATCACTCAATTCCCAAACTTTCTATTTAAGCTGGCGGCGGCGCGGTGAGCGCGAAGGCCGGCAAATCACGGAGCGCCGCGTCGATGTCCACCAGGCGAGAGAAGGGCGTCAGATCGCACGCATAACGCCGCGCATTCACCATCTGCGGCGCCAGCACCACGTCCGCCAGCGTCACAGTGTCCCCCCAACAATACTTTCCAGCCGGCAGCATGGCCTGAAAGGCCGCGAATCCGGTCTCGATCCAGCGGCGGTGCCAAGCTAACACCTGGTCGTCCGTGGCGGCAAAATCCTTTCGTAGGGCATTGCCGACCCGCAGGTTTTGCAGGGGATGCAGGTCGGCCGCAATAGCCAGGGTGATGGCCCTGACCTGGGCCCGCTCAAACGCAGCCGACGGCAGCAGCGGCGGGGCAGGGTGGATTTCGTTCAGATATTCGATGATGGCCAGGGACTGGGTGAGCACCCGGCCGTCGAAATCCAGGGCCGGCACCAGCTCTTGGGGATTTACGGCCCGGTAGGCGGCCATATGTTGCTCACCGCCGTCCCGCAGCAGATGGACCTCGGCCGTCTCCGGGGTCAGTCCCTTGAGGGCGAGGGCGATACGGACACGGTAGGCCGCCGAGGAGCGCGGGTAGTCATATAGCTTCAGCATTTATCCGGGCCACCTTTTGATCGATGGCGCCGAATATAGACACCCCTTTGGCGTCCCGCATCTCAATCCGGACGGTGTCGCCATAGGTGAGGAACGGGGTCGTGGGCTTGCCGTCCCTTAAGGTCTCGATGGTGCGCTTCTCCGCCAGGCAGGACGAGCCCACGTCGGCGAAGCCGCGGTTGGCCACGGTGCCCGAGCCGATGATGGCGCCGGCGCCGAGGCGGCGGGTCTTGGTGACGTGGGCGATCAGTTGACGGAAATCGAAGGTCAGGTCTTCGCCGGCGTTCGGTCTGCCTAACGGCTGGCCGTTGACGAAACTCAGCAGGGGAAGGCTGACTTTGCCGCCGTCCCAGGCGTCGCCCAGCTCGTCAGGGGTCACGGCGACGGGCGAAAAGGCGGTGGAGGGCTTGCCCACATAAAAGCCGAAGCCCTTGGCCAGTTCATTGGGGATCAGGTTGCGTAAGGTGACATCGTTCACCAGCATCACCAGCTTGATGTATTTGCCCGCGTCGTCCGCGGATGTGCCCAGCGGCACGTCATTAGTGATCACCGCCACTTCAGCTTCCAGGTCGAGGCCCATATCTTCTGCCGGCAGGGGGATGGGATCCGTGGGGCCGAGAAAATCGTCGCTGCCGCCCTGGTAGACCAGCGGGTCGGAGTAAAAACTCGTCGGCACTTCGGCGCCGCGGGCCTTGCGCACCAGTTCCACATGCACGAGGTAGGCGCTGCCGTCGACCCAATGATAAGCGCGCGGTAAGGGAGAGGCCGCGGCCTGGGGCGAGAACGGCACGGCATCGGCGATGTCGCCGGCGTTGAGGCGCTTATAGACCGCCTTCAGCTTGGGTTCGGCATCCCACCAGTCGTCGAGCGCATCCTGCAAGGTCGCGGCGATCTCCGGCACGGCTATGGCCTGGGACAGGTCCTTGGACACGACGACGAGGGCGCCGTCGCGCGTGCCGTTCTTGAAGGTTGCGAGTTTCACGGCTTGGCCTTCCAGCTATCTACATATTCGGTACGTTCCGCGGCGGTGGCGCCGTCGCCCACATCCAGCGGATCGCGGGTATCGATCATCACCGCATACTCATCCGTGGCGGGCTTGCTCTGGGTCAGCATGTTCTTGAGCGCCTTGGGGTGGGGACCGTGGGTGAAGCCGGCGGGATGGAAGGTCATCATCCCCGGCGCGATGCCGTCGCGGCTGAAGAAATCGCCGGCGTGATAGAACAGCACCTCATCGTAGTCGTCGTTATTGTGGAAGAACGGAATCTTGAGGGCGCCGGGATCGGTCTCGAACGGCCGCGGCGCGAAGGTACACACCACGAAGCGTTCGGCGACAAAAGTGGTGTGGGCTGAGGGCGGCAGGTGGTAGCGCGCACTCAGCACGGGACGGATGTCTTTCACGTTCAGGCGTACGGGCGCCAGATCACCATGCCAGCCCACCGCATCGAGGGGATTGAACGGGTAGCTTATTTCGCTCACGAGGCCGCGCTTCTTTACCCGCACGGTCCAGGCGGTTTCCCCTTGCTGGGCCTTGAAGGTGTCGTTGATGGCGGGAACGTCGAGCACGGCAGGGTCGAATACCGCTGTGGGTCCCAGGGAGCCGCGGTCCGGCAGGCCATAGCTGCCATTGGTGCATTCGATCAGCAGCGCATCCACCGGCGCCGTGCAGGCGATCCGCCACATAGTGCCGCGCGGCAGCGTAATGTAATCGCCAGCGGTGAAGGCGAGGTGGCCGTAGTCGCAGTACAAATCGCCGCTGCCGCTGTGGATAAACATGAGATCGTCGCCGTCGGCATTGCGGGCGAGCTGGGCCATGGATTTGTCGAGGCGCCAGAACCTCAATTTTACATGAGCGTTGCGGAGGATATCGGCGGCGTCCCAGGGCGAGTTGCCGCGGCTATTGGCTTTGGTGAGATCAAAGGCGCGCGGACGCAACGGGCCGGTGAAATTGGTCCAGCCTGTGGGCGGATGGGTGTGGTGAAAGAACGCAGCGGGCCCGAAGAAGCCCTCTTTGCTGATTTCGCGCTCAAACGTGCCGTCGGGGAGATCGGCGTGGGCTTGCCGCGAATGGAGGCCGGAACCCCGCGACACCGGAATGCGTGAC
>CANISR010000140.1 GCA_947470105.1 Fidelibacterota bacterium
AGCTCGGCCTCAAGATCCACGGCACCTTCATCGTCGGCCTGCCCGGCGAGACCAAGGAAACCATCAAGGAAACCATCGCCTTCGCCAAGGAAGTGAATCCCTACACGCTGCAGGTTTCATTGGCCGCGGCCTATCCCGGCACCTACCTCTACAATCAGGCCAAGCAGAACGGCTGGTTGATGGAGGAGGACAAGGGCGGCCGCCTGGTGGCCGAGGAAGGCATCCAGGTCAGCTCCATCAGCTACCCGCACCTCTCCCACGAAGAGATCTTTGAAAGCCTCGGCGAATTCTACAAGCAGTACTACTTCCGCCCCGGCAAGATCTGGGAGATCACCTCCGAGATGCTGACCGACTGGGACATGATGAAGCGCCGCCTGCGTGAGGGCGTCGAGTTCGTGAAGTTCCTCGGCAAGCGCGAGAACCGCGAACAGAACGCGGCGTAGTTCAAACAACCCCGTCATTGTCCGGCCCGCGCGCGAAGCGCGCATTTTATGTAGGCGCGCCTCCGGCGCGACCGGGCAATCCATAGGAGCCGGGCGATGACAATGATGGGGGCGTTGTGACGCTCACGGACATCATCCAAATCCTTCTCCTGATCCCCGTCGCCGGCGGCAGTGTGTTTTGCCTGCTGTGCGTCTGGGCGGCAGGGCGATTCATGTCCGCGCCGCGGTCGGCGGCAACCTACCTTCCGCCCATCACGGTGCTGAAGCCGGTTTACGGCCTGGATAAGGGGCTGGAAGACAACCTCCTCAGCCTGTGCCGCCAGGACTACCCCGACTACCAGATCGTCATCGGCGTGCAGCGCCTGGACGATCCCGCCCTGCCGCTGTTGCGACGGCTGGAGCGCGAATTCGCCGACCGCATCACCCTGGTGGTCAAACCGAGTGAGCCGGTAGTCAACGGCAAGGTCCAGAACCTGGTCAACGCCCTCGCCCACGCCCGCCACGACATCCTGATCATCAGCGACAGCGATGTGCGCCTGGCGCCGGATTACCTCCAGACCATCGTTGGCCCTCTGGCGGATCCGGATGTCGGCTATGTCTGCACGCTGTATCGCAGCGTGGCCGCCGACCGCTGGTTCGAGAAATTCGAGCTCTTGAGCCTCAACGCCGACTTCGTTCCCAGCATCATCTTCTCCGCGGTCACGGGTGCGGCCACGTTCTGCCTCGGCGCTTCGGTCGCGTTCCGCAACAGCGACCTCAAGGCCATCGGCGGCATGGCAGCGCTGGGCGACTATCTGGTGGAGGATCATGAAATGGGCCGGCGCCTGCTGGCCCTCGGCAAACGCATGGTACTGTCGCCGCATATCGTCGAAGTGCTGGCCGACTACGGCTCCTTCTCCGTCTGGTGGCACCATCAGATCTACTGGGATCAGAACACCTGGGCGGCGAACCCGGTGGGTTTCGCGCTGACGATCCTCACGCGCGCCGTACCGTTCGCCCTGATCTTCGCGGCCCTGCGCGGTTTCGACGTTGCGGGCCTTCAAGTCTTCGGCGCGGCCCTTGCCATCCGGCTCGGCACAGCCGCCATCATCGCAGGGCGCTATCTCCACGACCGCGAGGGCCTGAGGGCCCTGTGGCTGCTGCCCTTGCGCGATGTGTTGGCGTTGGCCTCCTGGTACATCGCCCTGACGCGGCGCACATTCGTCTGGCGCGGGCACCGTTTCGGCCTTACCAAGAGTGGCAGGATCGTCCCCCGGGACGGCGCCGAACTGCCCCTCACCGCGAAGGCCGTATGACGTTTTCAGATACTCATGTCCTGGTCACGGGCGGCGCCGGATTCATCGGCAGCCATACGGTCGACCTGCTCATGGCCAAGGGCTGCAAGGTCTCGGTGCTGGATAATCTGAGTTCCGGCACGCTCGCCAATCTCGCGTCCTGGGAGAATCATCCCCGGTTCGCCTTCGTCGGCGGCGATGTCACCCAGGACATCACCGAAGCCATGGCCGCCGCGGTCGCAAGGCACGGGCCCATTCACCGCATTGCGCATTTTGCGGCCCAGACCGCGGTGCCGATCTCCATAGACAATCCGGTCACCGATATCGAAGTCAATCTCTGCGGCACGACGCGGGTGCTGGAATACGCCCGCCGCAACGCCGTCGCCAAAGTCGTGTTTGCGTCGTCTTCCGCGGTCTACGACGATGACGCGCCGGTGCCGGTGTCCGAGGAGTCTTCCGCACGCCCGTCATCTCCCTACGGCATAGACAAGCTCGCCGCCGAAATTTATCTCGACTACTACGCCCGTCTTTACGGCGTTAAATTCACCGCTCTGCGGTTCATGAATGTCTACGGCCCGCGCCAGGACCCTTCGAGCTGGTATTCCGGCGTCATCTCGATCTTCCTCGACCGCGCCGCGGCCGGCGAGCAGATCACCATTTTTGACGACGGCGAACAGACTCGCGACTTTGTCTACGTCACCGATGTGGCCAATGCGGTCGCTACGGCGCTGCTGGGAAATGCGGGTGACGGCGCCATCATCAATATCGGCACCGGCGTCGAAGTCACGATCAACGAAATTACCCGCACCATCCTGACGCTGGCCAAGTCGCGCTCGGCCGTGCAATACGCGCCGGCCCGCGCCGGCGATATCCGCCGCTCGGTCACCACCATGGACAAGGCGACGGCGCTGCTGGGCTTCCAGGCCCACATCAACCTGCGCGAGGGCCTCGACCACACCCTGGCCTGGGTGCGCACCGCAAAATCCACCTGAAGCCGATGTGGCTGTTCAAGCTGCTTTCCTTGGTTGGCGGGGCAGCCCTCTTCGCCTGGATCCTGCACGACAGCGATCTCGCTGCGGTCACCGCGATCCTGTCCCGCATCGGCTGGCCGGGCGTCGCCGCGATCCTGGCGGTCTTCGGCGCGGGCTTTGCCGCCGATGTGGTGTCCTGGCTGCTGATGTTCCGTACCCTTCCTGCCACGGGCTTGTGGCTGTGGCGCATCTGGCTGGTGCAGATGGTCGGCGAGGCGCTGAATGTGCTCACGCCTTTCGGCTCTTTCGGCGGCGAACCCTTCAAAGCGCTGCTGCTGAAACGCCATTACGGCGTGTCCTACACCGAAGGGTCGGCATCCTTGCTGCTGATCCAGACCGTCAACAGCCTGGCGCAGGTGCCCTTCCTGCTGGTGGCGGTCGGACTGCTGGTCCACCGGCATCTGCTGCCCGCAACCCTTGAACAGGTCATCCTGGCCGCGAGCCTGGTAATCTCCGGATTCATGGTCCTGGTACTGGTGGCATTGCACAGCCGCCTCCTGGCCGCCTTGCACGCCCGGTTGGAACGCAGCCGGTGGAGCCGCTTCGACTCCGCCCTACGGGTGCTCGAGGATATCGAAGGCCGGCTATTCTTTTTCGTGCGCGAAAGCCCGAAGCGCTTTGCGGTGTCGTTCGCCCTGGCCTTCTCCACCTGGATGGCCGGAGCCGTGGAGATGATGATCATCTTCCATGTCCTGGGGCACCCCATCAGCTTCACCGACGCCTGGATGGTGGAAGGGATCGTGTCCATCGCCCGCTCGGTGAGCTTCTTCATCCCCGCCCACCTCGGCATCCAGGACGGCGCCATTGCGCTGTTGGCGGGCGCCCTCACGGGCGCCCCGGACGTGGGCATCGCCGTAGCGCTCGCGCGCCGGGCGCGGGAGATCGGCTGGAGCTTGATCGGGCTGGGGATCGGCGGGTGGTTCTCAATTCGCAAGCCGGCTGAGGCCTGAACTTACGCCGCGTCCATCAAGGCGCGGATCCGGCCCACGAGGACGTTGGCCTGTACCGGCTTCTGCATGACCGGGGCGTCGCGCAAGGGTTCCGGGGCCACCGACGCGATGTCATAGCCGGTGATAAAGAGAATCGGCAGCCCGCGGGAGCGCAGGAATTCCGCCACGGGGAACACCATGACGCCCCCGAGGTGGATATCCAACACCGCCGCAGCGAGCTGCTTATCTGCGGCCAAGGTGAGCGCCTCCTGAAGCGTGCGCGCAGGCCCGATCACATCCAGACCTGAGTCCGAAAGCGCGGTTTGCAGCTCGAAGCCCAGGACCAGGTCGTCCTCCACCAGCAGAACACGGCGACGATCGGGCTTGCGGAAGGCGGAGGACTTGGCGGCGAACACCGGCGCGGGGGCCGCCGGAGCGGGCGCCGGTTGGGTTTCGGGCGCGGACAAGGCCTCGGCTTCGGTGCGGACCATGGGCATATCGATCGTGCAGATCGCGCCTGTTTCCGGGAAGGTCAGCGACACTTTTGTGCCGCCGCCGGCCAGGGCGCTTTCGATCATGTAGATGCCGAAGCCCTTCTTGGCGGGAGCGGTGACCTTAGGCCCGCCGCTCTCTTCCCACCGCAGCATCAGGTGCGGAGCACCGTTGATCACCTCGTAGTGCCAATTGATCGCCAGACGGCCTTCGGCGTTCGAGAGCGCGCCGTGTTTCACGGCATTGGTCGCCAGTTCATGGATGACCAAGGCCAGATCGAGCGCATGGCGCGTGCCGAGGGTGATCCCCGGCCCGTCGAAGGCGACGCCGCTCAGCCGTGAATAGGTGCTGAGCTCGTCGCGGACGATGTCCTGGAGGTTGGCGCCCTGCCAGCGTTCCCGCGTCAAAAGGCTGTGAATCCGCGACATGGCGGAGATGCGGCCCTGCAGCGACTCAACGTATTCCGCTTTGGTGGAATTTCCGCGCGCGGTCAGGCGGGCGATGGCTTGGATCGTCGCGAGATTGTTACGCACACGGTGGTTGAGCTCCAGCATCAGCAGCCGTTGACGCTCATCATCATTGTGCCGCTGGGTGATGTCCTCGCACATCATCGCCAGGCGGCGCACAGCGCCTGCCTGATCCACCACGGGGGTGACGGTTCCCCGCATCCAGCGCCGCGTCGAATCCGGCCAGACAATGCGCTTTTCGATGGCATAGCCTTCGCCGCGCTCTAAGGCCGCGGCGAACAATCCGGCCTCGCGTTCAACATCCTCGCCGTCGGTTAGCTCATGAAGGCTGCGGCCGACCAGCTCACTCTCCGTCCGGCGCGTCATGTCACAGAGCTTATCATTGACGGAAATGAACCGGCCATTGGTATCGCATTCGGCGATCCCGACCAGGGCCTGGCGAAAGACATCGCGCAGCTCGCCTTCCTGGCGCCGGAGGTCGGTTTCAGCGCGGCGGCGCTGCGTGACCTCGACCGACAAAGCCAGGGATGGCACCATGACGCTGGTCATGAACGTGAGCAGCAGCAGGAAAGAGCTGTTGAGGTTGAGGCCGCTGGTTCCGGGTTGAACGAAAGGGCCGTCGCCGCTGATGGTGCCCCAGATGGCGAATACTGAAACGATCAATGCGACCGTCGCGGTATCGCGTGGACCGAGGCGCAGTGCTGCCACGAATAACGGCGCGATGGTCAGAAACGCGATCGGCACCCGGACAAAGCTGTGCTCGAAGATCGGGCTGAAGGCGAGTAGACCGACGACGGCGGCGCTGGCGAAAACGACGATGTTCTCACGCGTGAAAACCTGTGAATCCCGTTGACGCCGACTCAGCACCCACAGCACCGCGACCGGCGTCACCGCCAGGGCGCCGGCGGAATCCCCCAGCCACCAGGTCGCCCAGATGGACGGAAAGTCGTCCCAAGGCGCGGCGCCGAAGGCACAGAGCGCGGTGGCCCCGATGGACGCGCCTACCACCGTGCCCGAGATCAGGCTGGCCGCCGAGAAGCGGGCGATGCGGCCGGGAGAGGCGAAGGTGTCGGCCCCGCCGGAAAAGCGGATGAGCAGCCAGGCCATGATACCGCACTCGATGGTATTGCCGGTCGCGACCACGGCGGCGAGCGGCGCACCCAGAATGTCGAGGTTGGCGAGGAACGCACCAGCGAAGACGGCTGGCCAGGCCGTGAGGTTCATCAGCAACATCGCCGCGAGAGCGATGCCGCTGGGCGCCCACACCGGCGACGCCGCGGGATGAACCGACGCGAGTCCGAGGCCGGCTTTCGCCAGCACAAAATAGGCCGCGGCAACGAACACCAGGCGCAGGCCATAGCCCGCGGTCAGGATGCGCGCCGGCGGGGATGTCTGGGGTACGCCGATCCCTACGGGACCCGCGTCTGGACGATGCTCCAGAACCAGCTCCTCTCTGGAATTTCAACGAAATATCAGGGGAGTATAGGAGAGCCTTCCGGGCACTGCGAGGGCGGAGGCGAGACGCGCGAAAAAGCCCGGGCTTGTTCTCGCTTTCGAGCGCCGGTGCTAACGCGCGACGCTTTCGGCGCTGCGGCGTTTCAAAGTCAGCGGAACGCGCTTTCCGGCCTGCGCCCAGGTTCCTTGAAGTCCGTCTGGCGTGAGCGCCCCGTCGAATGCGCCGTCCACGGCGGCGATGTCGAAATGGACTTTGGCGCCCTCACGCGTCGCGCCTGTAACCGGGATGTCACGGGCATTCTGCTCAAGGATGTCGAGCGCCACGGTGGATTTGCCGTCGACCGTCGTGATCGAGAAGCTCACCGGCATGCTGCCGCTGTTGGTCTGAAGCAATCCGTCCCAGGCGCCTTCAAGATCCGGACCTAACGCTGCCAGCCGTGGCAGGGCGGACGCAGCGACCGCCTCCCCGCCGGCAGCGAGCAGCGAAAATGCAAAAACAACCGCGAGGGAGATTTTATGGAGAAAATGGGCCCTTTTCATGCGAACAGGATAGCAGGAGCTGCGGCGCAAGGCCGCCCCTTTTTAGGGCCTTAAAGGCTGAAGAACGCCACAGAACCGAACAAAAGGGCCGCTACAGCCACTTCACTGAAGTAGCGCGGCATCATGCGGTCATAGCCTTCGAAGAAGCGGTCGAGATTTTCCACAGGGGCATCCTCCCTAAGTCTTTGTGTGCGTACTGGAAGAACCAGCACACACATAGAACTCCGGAAATGAGATGACCCTTGGACATCGCCAAGGCATTTCGGCGGCAATTGTGACTTTTTATAGATTCAGGGTTGTAGCCCGGAAGGCCGGGTTTCCCTTGCCCTGGGCTCTACTTCAGAGCGTCCGTCAGCACCTTTGCCAAGCGAACACCCGCCTTCTCGATCTGCTGATAGACCGTGGGCAGGTTGGTTTTGGCGTAATCGGCGCCGAAGACAAACGGCGGTTCATAGGCGTGGTAGCCCACCGGCGCGCTCAGGGTGATGGCGAGGCTTTCATTGGCCCAGTCGATGGGCGTTCCCGCTGCCCAGGCCGCACGCTGGGCGTCGGTGATGCGGCCATGCAGGTCGGTGGCGATCTCCGGCCAGGTGCGGTGGGTGGAATCCAGCATATTGTAGTCCCACACCGCATGCATATTGCTGTCCAGCCCGTCGAACGTACCCTTGATCTGATTCCCGCCCCGATCGGCGGCATAGCTCACATGCAGCGGCTGGTGAATGTCGCCGACGAAATGCGCGGCGAACCGCAATTCGTCGAGCGCGTGAGGGGACCGTAGCCCAGCCGCGTGGAGGCCGATTTGCTCCACTGCGCAGCTATTGGGTGCCGCACAATCGCGCGCCAAGTCCACCTTGGTGGTGCCCTCAGGCACGTTGAGGTAATGCCAGGTGGCCGTCTCCTTGCGCCAGCGGATCACGTCGTCGGCCCATAGACAGCTCTCGGCGAAGACGTCGCGCCCGCCGCCGTCCAGAATATTCGATATCTTGGCCCGCAGTGGCGGCGTCAGCTCATCCCACGCCAGCGCGCAGACGATGCGGTGCCCATCCCATCCCCAGGCGCGCGCGGGCGTTGCATCCCATGCAACGGCGCAGATTGTGAGCAGGCTGAAAACGGCGGAAGCAAACACGCGCATGGACGGAGAATCCTCGAAGGGGTCGGGACCCCTATCTTAGCAGGGGCGCAGGCCAGCCGCGCCCCTGGAAGATCCTGTCACGCAAGATTCACCGCCTGGATCAGCGGTTAATCCGGCACTTGTTCGAGAGATTAAGGAAAGCGTTGAAGGGCGCGCTGTACACGGTATTGCCGAAGATGGCGCCAATGTCTTCCGGATCGGGATTCGGCGGCGCGCCCGTGGGATCGAGAATTGCCGCATAGGCCGCGGTCGGTTTGAAGTCGATGTTGGCGTGGACGACGTTGTTGGGAACGGTAACCCGGGACTCGAAAAACGAGAACGGCAGAGTAACCGTGCTGTTGGCCTTGACCGGGATGCTGGCCACGGTGCCGAGGACGGTGCCGGTGGCGGCGTCGCGCACGGTCGCGCGGAATTCGGCGTCCACGTAAAGCAGGTTGTGGATATAGACCGTAGAAGGATACTGGTTGCCCGCCAGCTTCGAGGTGTGGACGTTGTTGACGTTCTTGTCGCCCTGAATGTTGCCGCCGGACGCACAGATGGTCGTGTCCTCGAAGAAGCCGTTGCCCCCGCTATAGATCACGTTCTGAAAGAACGTATTGGGGCCTTCACTGTTCAGATAGAACGAATAGCCGGTGTCGGGCGAAGCGAAAGGCAGTGCGCCGAGCAGGGCGATGAGGGCGCCGGCGTCATATTGGAGCGAGGCATGGCCGGGCACGGTGATGTCGCCCTCGCCATAGAATTCCCCGGTCTGCGCACCGATGGCCGTCACGTGAAATACGGCGGCGGCGTTGTTGGTGTTGCCCAAGCGCAGGAAGCTGAGGTTCGCGCTGCCCGCCGGGAAAACCGGAAATACCTGCACATAAAAGGCGCCGTCGAGCGACGCGAGATCTGAGGCCTTCTCGATGTTCGGCCTTACGGGCGCGGAGGCCGAAGGGCCGCTCACCAGAGCGAGGCCAAAAAGCGTGATAAATCCGGCAGTTAAATGTGAAATGGGCGTGCGCATGATCGGTCCTTCCTGGAGAGGCCGATGATAACGCTGGAGACGCTTTAAAATTGCTTAACGGGGTATGAAAATCGCGTGACAGGCCTTTAGAAAAGGCCCCGGTTTTTCGCATCCGTGAAAGCCGCCACAACCTGGTGGCCCTGGGCCACGGTCATGCTCGCGAAGATGGGTAGGCAGAGCTGCCGGCCGCAGGCGATTTCCGAATTGACCAAGTCGCCGGGGTCCAGATACCGGAGCACTTCGTTTTTGTGCAGCGGCACCTCGTAGACTTCGCCGCTGCAGTGGACGTTGTGATTATCCTTGAGCCAGGTTTTGAGGCCGGCGCGGTCGACACCTTCAGGCAGCATCACCACGTATTTGTAGTAATTCGCCGCACAGCCTTTCGGCACCATGATCGGGCGCACGCCGTTGCCGTCGCTGAAGGCCGCTTCATAGATCTTCGCGATTTTGCGCCGGCCCGCCAGTAAGCCGGCGAACCCTTGCAGGTGACGCAGCCCGATCACAGCATGGGGTTCGGACATGCGCCAGTTGTAGCCCATGCGGATATGCGTGTTCTGGAGGAAGCTCGCCTTGCCCTGGTCGCGGTAAAGCCTTGCCTCGGTGGCCATGCGGTCATCGTCGGTGACGATCATGCCGCCTTCCGCCGAGGTCATGACCTTGGTCGGGTAGAACGAGAACGATCCCGCGAGGCCGAAGGTGCCTGCGTGCTTGCCGTCGAGTGTGGCGCCTTGCGCATGAGCCGCGTCTTCCATCAGCCATAGGCCTTTGGATTGCGCGAAGGCGGCGATGGCCGGCATCTCGGCGGTGATGATGCCGGCGATATGCACGATCATGATGCCCGCCGTGTTCGGCGTGAGGCGACGCTTGATCTCGTCGAGGCTGGTGGACAGCGTCACGATATCGGTATCCATCAGTACCGGCCGGCCGCCGGCGCCGATCACGGCCGACGCCGTGGCGAAGAAGGTGTTCGCGGGCACGAGCACGTCCTTGCCCGCCACATCCATGGCCCGCAGCATGATTTCCAGCGACGCGGTACCGCTGTTGACCGCAATGGCATGTTTGGAGCCGCTGAGCACGGCGAATTCGTTTTCGAACTGTTCGCCGAAAGCGCCGAGGGTCAGGCGGCCGCTGGCGAGCACCTCCTTGATGCGCGCGGCGATCCATTCCT
>CANISR010000141.1 GCA_947470105.1 Fidelibacterota bacterium
AAATTTTCCAGGCCATACGCAACCGCGCTGCCTAACGGGCGCATGCAAACACCCTCACCGGCGGTCGCCGGCGGCAAAGCAAAGATGAGGTCAGCCCGCCCAAGGGCAGACCAAACTCTGCAGTGCATCGCTGATCAGGAACCACGCGGACGTGACTCCACGCGGCACGGGAGACGCTAGGGAACCTCTCGTCACAAAGCCAGAGGGAAGATTGAAAAGCGCCGCGACGGACGAGAGGAGCCGCATTTCGTTTCGCGCCACGCGTGTGAAGCGCGCCCGCAAATTGCAGACTTCTTTCAGGATTGCCACGGTATTGAGCGCCCTGTTGATCCTCGCGGGGTCAGCGCGGAAGATTCTGCGAAGGCAAGTGGTGAGGAATCGTGACGGCGCCGCGCCGGAGTTTTGGTCCGGCGCGGCGGTGCTCAGCTCTAGTTCGCGGCCGCCGCCTGGTTGGGCGGGTTGTGCTTGAGCACGAAGGCCACCGACTCTTTGGCCAGAGTCGTCCGGGTCTCTTCGTGCGACAGCCAGTGGTCCTCGCCTTCCATGCGGATCATCTCCACCGGTCTACCGGCGGATTTGAGGGCGCTTTCCATCATGCCGCTCTGCGCGATGGGCACCACGGTGTCGTCCTTGCCATGGATCAGGAGCAACGGCGCGTCGGCGCGCTTGGCAAAGGTGATGGGCGAAATCGTGTCCAATACGGCGGTGCCCTTTTCGATGCCCAGCGCCTTTTTATAAAACCGGAAGCCGGAGTTGATCGTCCCGTGACGATCGTTCCACCAATGATGGAAGGACTCCACGTCGGAAACCCCCGCCAGCGCGACGGCGCATTTGTACAGGCCCTGCTGCACGGTGATGCCAGCCATGGCGGCGTATCCGCCGTAGCTGCCGCCGACGATGCAGACGCGCTTCGGATCGACGATGCCTTTATCGGTCAGGGCTTTGATGCCGTCCTTCATGTCGGAGAGCATCTTCTTGCCCCACTCGCCGTAGCCGGCTTCCTGGAATGCCAGCGAATAGCCCGAGGAGCCACGGTAGTTGGGTTGGAACACCACATAGCCGTTAGCCGCGAACGCCTGCGCCCACCAGTCGAATCCGGTTTCGTCGTGTACGCCGATGGGGCCGCCATGGGGCATCATCACCATGGGCAGGTTCTTGGCCTGGGCCGCCGGAACCAGCGCCTTCGGCGGCATCGTCAGCACGCCTTCAAGATCGAGGCCGTCCTCGGCCTTGTAGCGCACGAGCGACGTCTCACCGACTTGCGGCGGACGGATGGTGGGATACGGATTGGCGAGCGGTGTGGTTTTGCCGGTGGCGGTTTCCGCCAACCAATAGGTGCCGGAGTCCTGGCCGCCCTCGGAGCGCAGGATTACCCGCTCCAGGTTGCGGCTGCCGGACTGGAACAACACGCGCCGGCCCGGAAATGTCTTGAGCATGCTATCCCAGCGCTTTTCCAGGTCCGGGTCGAAGAACATGGCGCTCTCGCGGTCGGTGGTGCGGGCGCCGATGAGCAGGCCGGTCTCCGGATCGAACAGGTATTCGAGGACGCCCACGTCCTTGAACAATTCCTCCGGCGCGCCGCCGGTGAGCTTCACTTCCAGCAGCCGGTCGGTCTCGCCGGTCTTGTCGACCACCAGGACAGTGTCAGGCGTACGCCCCTGGCCGACCAGGCCGATCTTATGCAAGGCCGAGGTCTTCTCCATCAGCGACTTGTTGCGCGCCTCGCCGGGATGCAAACGCCATTCGCCGGTGCGCTCGTCATACAGGGAGGTAGCGACAATCTTGCCGTCGTGCGCCACATGCCAGTTGCTGTCGGTCTGGCGCATGCCTTCCGCCTGGATGCGGGTTTTACCGGTGTCGAGATCGACCCTGTACAGATCCACCTGCGGGTTTGCGCCCATGCGGTAGGAGGCGCGGGCGCCGGTGACGGGCTCCAGGGTGATACCGCCGAAATAACCGTAGGCCTTTCCGTCCGACACCGCTGTGCCGTACACGCCGAACACGCGCGGCGCCACGCTGGGCACGTCCTTAAAGATCGCGCCCATGGACTTGTCCTTGAGGCTGATGCGCAGGACGAAGGCGAGTTCCATGACCGCACCGAACTCGGTCATCAGGTTTTCGGTGGCGGTGACCATCACCAGCAGGTTGTCTTCGCTGGCCCACTGGATGTTGCGCACCTTGATGTCGCCGACAGCGCTGGCGAACAGCGCCTTATTGGTGTTGGCGTCGGCCACCACCAGCATGCGCTTATCGCTGATGGTGCCGATGAAGGCATACCGCGCACCCGAGGGCGACAGGCTCATGTCCTGAGCCGCCGGCAGGCGGCCGTACGGCGCCGGGTCGGCAGCCTGGGCTTGAGACATGGGCGCGAGGGAAAGGGGGACGGACGAAAGAAACGTCAGGGCGATCAGGCCGGCACGCAGGGTTTTCACAGCAGTCTCCAGCGGGTTGATGCGGAGCCCTCTTAGCGGCGCAGGCCGGGAGACCTTGCCCCGTGGATGGGACAAGTGCCGCGAGTTCCGCCGGGGCGGAACTCGTTCGGTTTCATATGATCAGGAGATCCGGCGGCCGTGATTCCGCGCGGTAGCGGTTACATACGGGACCGCCGCCGCACCCGCCAGACACGAATGTGTAATCTGAGCGCAGCGAAACGGACTGGTCTCAGTGTCGCCCGCTTAGTTCGGAGGGTTATGCTTCAGCACGAAGTCGAGGGATTCCTTGACCATCGTCATACGGGTCGCCTCACGCGACATCCAATGATCCTCGCCCTCCATCCGGACTAGGACGACCGGCTTACCGGCGCTCTCCAGCGCGCTTTCCATGGCCCCGCTCTGCGCAATGGGCACCACAGTGTCGTCCTTGCCGTGAATCAGGAGCAAGGGCGCGTCGGCGCGTTTCGCATAGGTGATGGGCGAGATCTCGTCCATCACGCCGGCGCCGCCTTTGTCGATCCCAAGGGCCGCGCGATAAAAACGAAAGCCGTCATTTCGGGTGCCGTACCGCTCATTGCGCCATTGCACGAAACTGCGCAGATCGGAAATGCCGGACACCGCCACGGCGCATTTGTAGAGCCCCTGCTGCAGCGTGACACCCGCCATCGCCGCATAGCCGCCGTAGCTTGCGCCGACGATGCAGGCGCGCTTGGGATCGACAGTCCCCTGTGCGGCCACCGCCGCCAATCCGTCTTTAATATCCGACAGCATCTTCTTGCCCCATTCGCCGTAGCCGGCGTCCTGGAGCCGCGTGGTGTAGCCCGACGAGCCACGGTAGTTCGGCTGCAGCACGGCGTAGCCGTTGGCGGCAAAAGCCTGTGCCCACCAGTCGAAGCCAATCTCGTCGTGAACGCCGATGGGACCACCGTGCGGCATGACCACGACCGGAAGATTTTTTCCGCCCGCGGGGGGCAGCGTCAGCACGGCCTCGAGTTCAAGGCCGTCCTCGGCTTTGTATTGCACCAGTTGGGCCTCACCGACCTGAGGCGGGCGGAGCGCTGGATATGAACTGCCCACCGGCGTGGTCTTTCCTGTGGCCGGCTCAGCAATCCAGAACGTACCCGAGTCACGCCCGCCTTCGGATTTGATGATGACCTTATCGAGGTTACGGCTGGCGGATTGCAGCGTGACGTGCCGTCCCGGGAAGGTCTTGATTAGGCTTTGCCAGCGCGCGTTCAATGCAGGATCGAAAAATGTCGCGCTCTCGCGGCCAGTGGTCTTCGCGCCGATAAGGAAGCCGCTGGCGGGGTCGAACAGGTATTCGCTGATGCCGAATTCCTTGAACAGTTCTTCCTTCGATCCGTCCGGCTTTACTTCCAGCACCTGGTCGCGTTCGCCGGAGTTGTCGAGCACCAGCAACGTACCGACGGTGCGGCCGAGGCCCAGCAGTCCGATCTCGCGCAGCGGCGTGACTTTTTCCATCAATGGCTTATTGCGCCCTTCGCCGGCATGCAGCCGCCACGCGCCGGTCTTCGAATCATAAATGGCGGTGCCCGCGACTTTGCCCTGCGGCGTCACAAGCCAGTCGCTTGACCCATCGGCAACGCCTTGGGTTTCGATGCGGGCTTTGCCGGTATCAAGGTCGATTTTGTACAGGTCCACTTTTGGATTCGCGCCCATCCTGTAGGCCGCCCTGGCGCCGGTGACTGTTTCGAGCGTGATGCCGCCGAAGTAGCCGTAGGGCTTGCCGTCGTCGATGGCAGTGCCGAACATGCCGAAGATGCGTGGCGCGACGCTCGGCACGCCCTGGAAGATGGCGGCCAGCGACTTGTCCTTGAGGTTGATGCGAAGGACCGAGGCCAGTTCCATCACCGTGCCGAACTCGACCATCAGGTTTTCGGTCTTGGTTATGCTTACGAGGAGGTTGTCCTCGCTCGCCCACCTCAGGCTGCGAACTTTCACGTCGCCAATGGCGGTGCCAAACACCGCCTTGCCATCCTGGACCGCGATCAGCATGCGCTTGTCGTTGACCATGCCTATGAAGGCGAAGCGGGCGCCGGAGGGCGACAGGCGCATGTCGTCGATGGCCGGGAGCTTGCCATAGGGAGTCGGATCGGCGGCGCGACCTGCCTGGGGAGCCAGCGTCAGAACCGCGGCAAGGCAGAACAGGATAAATGCGTGCACGGGAGGCCTCCCAGACTAAGCGGCGCGGAAATTAGGCGCGCAATTTATATACCTCGCAATGATAAGTTGAACTTGGCGCGGAGGACAGTGGCGGAAGGCTGATTCACAAAGATCATACAATCATCTGAATTATATGAATATTTTTAGAAATATTTGGTCAGATGCGATCCTCTGGCAAGGGCAGCCAAGCGCTCCTTTTGGGACCCTGGAGGTTACGGTCCCCGTCACCATCGGGTTACTTTAGGACGCTTCTGATGACCGACCGGTCATGCTATTAATAATGTGACGCAGATTCGGTAATTTCAGAACTATGTTTGGGCATCAAAAGGCCTCACATTTAGAATAGAAATAAGCAGCTTAGGGACCCACGCGGCGTCGGGTCCCAGGCGCCCCCACGGGAGGAATAAAGTGCGATCGGCTGGTCACGTTTCTAAGCGTTGGTCTTTGCTCTCCGGCGTCGCGGCAGTTGCCGCGCTGGCCCTGGCATCCTGCTCGCAACCGGGCGCGAATTCCGCCTCTCCTAAAGTTGCATCCTCCGCCCCGGCTCTGCCGGCCGATGCCGGCACCCAGGCGCGCGTGCGCCTGATGACCGGCGTCCAGTATTCCAACATGATCGCCGACGTGTTCGGCGCCGACATCAAGGCGGCCACGCCGTTCGCGCCCCTGCGCCGGACCGAAGGCCTGCTTGCCGCCGGGGCCTCGACCGCGGGCGTCACCGCCGGCGATCTGATGAAATTCCAGCGCGCCGCCGCCGTGGTGGCGACCCAGGTGGTCGACAACGGCAATCTCGAGCGCGAGATTCCGTCGCACCGCGACTCTCTGGTGCCGTGCAAGCCCAAGGTCCTCGAAGCGGCCGACGACGTCTGCGCCGCTAAGTTCATCAAGGCCACAGGCCGCCTGCTGTTCCGCAAGCCGCTCAGCGACGCCAAGGTCGCCGAGTACGTGGAGAAAGCCCGCACCGCCGCCAACAACAACAAGGACTTCTACGTTGGCCTGGCCGGTGTGCTCGAAGGCTGGCTGGTGGATCCCATGGTGCTGATGATCGCCGACACCACCGAAGCCGATCCGAAGAACAAGGATCAGAAGCGTCTGGACGCCTATAGCCTGGCCTCGCGCCTGTCGTTCTTCCTGTGGAACACGGTGCCCGATGACGCGGTGCTGAAGGCCGCCGAGACCGGCGAGATCCTGACGCCCAAAGGCCGCGCCCGCGTGGTCGACATGATGCTGGCCAGCCCGCGCCTGCAGAACGGCGTGCGCGCCTTCTTCGATGACATGTTCGCCTTCTACGACTTCGACAACTTGTCTAAAGATTCGACCATCTACCCGGTCGTCACCGGCACTGCGTTGAAGGAAGCCCGCGAGCAGACCCTGCGCACCGTCGCAGACCACCTGGTCACGCAGCATAAGGACTACCGCGACCTGTTCACCACCCGGCAGACGTTCATGTCTCCGGCGTTGGCGGCGGTCTACCAGGTCCCGACCAAGCCGGGCTGGACGCCCTACGAATTTCCCGAGAACAGCCCCCGCAAGGGCCTCCTCACCCAGGTCAGCTTCCTCGCCGTGCATTCGCACCCGGCGCGCAGCTCCGTCACCTTGCGCGGCAAGGCGCTGCGCGAAGTGTTCCTGTGCCAGAAGGTGCCGCCGCCGCCGCCCAACGTCGACTTCTCGGCGCTCGAAGATCCTAAATCGCCGTTCAAGACCGCGCGCGAGCGCGTCAACTTCCACTTGAAGAACCCGGTCTGCGCCGGCTGCCACAAGATCATGGACCCGATGGGATTGGCGCTCGAGAATTTCGACGGCGGCGGTCAGTACCGCGCTGACGAGAAGGGCGCGCCGATCGACACGTCCGGCGTTCTCGACGGCAAGACCTTCAGCGACCTGGCCGGGCTTGGCGTGGTGCTGCATGACCATCCCCAGCTCCCGACCTGCCTGGTCAAGCGCGTCTACAGCTACAGCACCGGCGGCGTGCTCACGAGCGCCGACGACGCCACCGTGGTTGCGCTGGACAAGGCCTTCGCAAGTTCCGGTTATCGCGTGCCGGAACTCATGCGCGCCATTGCCGTCAGCGACACCTTCACGCGCATCATCGAAACACCCGCCCCGCAAGCGCCTGGGAAGTCGGCCTCCGTGCCGGCAGCTCATGCGCCCGCGGCCCAGTAATCCAGAGGAGAGCACATCATGATCAATTTGTTGGAAAAGCTCGGCCGCCGGCGCGTGTTGCGCGGCATGCTCAACGGCAGCGCGGTGACCTTGGGTCTGCCGCTCCTGAACGTCTTCCTCAACGGCAACGGCACGGCCATGGCCGATGGTTCGGCCATGCCGGTGCGCTTCGGCACCTGGGGCTGGGGTCTCGGCATGAGCAAGTCGATCTTCGTGCCCAAGACCTTCGGCGCCAACTGGGAGCTGCCTGAGGAAATCGAATCCCTCAAGAACGTCCAGAAGCACATCAACCTCTACACCAACTTCAACGGCTTCCGCGACGCGGCCCCCAACCTGTGCCACACGACGGGCTGGATGATCCTGCGCACCGGCGCTGCGCCCCTCAATGGCAACGACCGTCCGGGCGAAACCATCGACGTGACCGTGGCCAAGAAGATCGGCACGGCGACCCGCTTCGCCAATCTCACCCTGTCGGCCACCGGCGACCCGCGTGACACGCAGTCCTACGAGAGCGCCAACTCGGTCAACACCGCCGAAGGTTCTCCGCTGGCCCTCTACACCACCATCTTCGGACCGGACTTCCAGGACCCGAACGCCAAGGAGTTCAAGCCGAACCCCAAGATCATGGTGCGCAAGAGCGTCATGTCCAGCGTGCTCGACGACACCAAGAGCCTGTCCGCCAAGGTAGGCGCCGAAGACAAGGCGCGCCTCGACCAGTACTTCACCGGCCTGCGCGAGCTGGAGCGTCAGTTCGACATGCAGCTCACCAAGCCCGAGCCCCGCGCCGCCTGCGTGGCGCCCAAGGCGCTCCGTGACGACGTGCGCACGGGTGTGGACGTGGAGCAAGTCAAGCAGCGCCACGAACTCATGACCAACCTCCTGGTCATGGCGGTGGCCTGCGACCAGACCCGTGTGTTCAACATGCTGTACTCCAAGTCGTTCGCGTCCACGACCAAGGTCGGCTACGAGAAGCCGCACCACACCGCCAGCCATGAAGAGCCCATCGACGAGAAGCTCGGCTACCAGCCGATGGTGTCGTGGTTCCTGCGCCGGTCGTTCGAGAATTGGGCCTACTTCGTCGACGCCTTCGCCAAGGTGAAGGAAGGCGACGGCACCCTGCTCGACAACGTGTTCATCTACGCCTCGACCGATCAGTCGTTCGCCAAGATCCACTCCATCGACGGCCTGCCCATGTTCTCGGCCGGGCGCGCCGGCGGCAAGATCAAGACCGGCCTGCACATCGACGGCAAAGGCACCACCGGCTGCCGCCTGGGTTACACCGCCATGCGTGCGGTCGGCCTGGACATCCCGCACTGGGGTAACCAGAGCAACCAGACCAACAAGGAAATCGGCGAGATCGTCGTATAACGGTCTCTCGTTTTAGGGATGGGTCGGATGAAGCATTCGTTCAAAATCGCCCTTGTGATGGGTCTCGCATTCGGCGGCGCCGCGAGCGCCGCCGAACAGCGCATGGTCGAGGACTACGCCAAGGTGCCCACGCCGCCGGGCATCCAGGTAGTCGTCACCGAGCATGAAGGTCCGGTGTTCGCCAACGAGAAGGGTCTCACCCTTTATGTGTGGCCGCAGCAGGCTATGCGTTCGGGCTTCTCCGGCGATCCCAAGGACAAGTCCGCCTGCGAAGACAAGCCCACCCTCAAGACCGCCGGCATGATGAGCCCCTATCCGCCGGGCCTTGACCTGCCGGAAGCGGACAAGCGCCTGTCCTGCGCCGCCACCTGGCCGCCGGTGTATGCGCCCGATAACGCCAAGCCTGTGGGCAAGTGGACCGTCATCACCCGCACCGACGGCAAAAAGCAGTGGGCCTACGACAATCACGCCGTCTATACGTCCATCCTCGACAAGACGCCTGGTGAGGTGAATGCCGGCACCAGCGGCCGGCGCGGCGGCGGCGACACCCCGGCGGAGCGCGAGCCCGTGGGCCCGCCCCCCAACGTGCCGCCAGGCTTCAACGTCGTCACCACGGTGCGCGGCCGCATGCTGGTGAACGAGAAGCGTTACTCGGTCTACACCTACGACAAGGACCAGCCCAACAAGTCCAACTGCACGGGCACATGCGCCAACACCTGGATCCCCATGATCGCGCCGGCGTCGGCGCAGCCCCAGGGTGACTGGTCGGTGATCGAGCGTTCGCCGTCGGTACGTCAGTGGGCGTTCCGCAAGAAGCCGGTCTATACGTTTGCCGAAGACCAATCGCCCGCGAGCCAGGGCGGCAGCGACATGCCCGGCTGGCACAACGTCTACACCCAGCTTGCGCCCAAGCCGCCGGCGGAATTCACCCAGCAGCTTACCTACGCCGGTGACGTGCTGGCCGACGCCAACGGCAAGACCATCTACTATTACACCTGCGGCGATGACTCCCAGGACCAGATGTCCTGCGACACCCCGGAGAGCCCGCAGGTCTACCGCATCGCCATTGCCGGCGGCGGCAACTGGGACCGCGCCCTGAAGATGTGGCCCTACGTCACCGCCCCCGCCAACGCCAAGAGCACGAACAAGGTGTGGTCGGTGATGGATATCGATCCCAAGACCGGCCGCCGCGCGACCGCGGGGCAGCCCGGTTCAGTTCATGTGTGGGCCTACCGCGACCGGCCGCTTTACACCTACGCCGGCGACAAGGCTCCGGGAGACATGGAAGGCAACGCGACCGGCGAGTGGCAGGGCCGGCGCAACGGCTTCCGGGCGTTCTATATCCGCGACGAATTTGGCCGCTGAACCAAACGCACTAAAGTGGAGGACTTCATGACATTCGTTTCCAAGAAGATGCTCGGCGCTGCCGGCGCGCTTTGCGCCCTGGCCCTGAGCTACGGTTCGGCCCAGGCCATCGAAGGCGAGTCACCGATCAAGGACCGCCGCATCGGCTATGTGACCACCCAGTTGCACTGGACGGTTTACCAGACCGCCGACGGCAAGGCGGAATGCCCCCGCGGCACCTCGCCCAACGGCCCGCGCGAGATCTTCAAGACGCTGTATCCGAACCTGGGTCCCGTCGAGAAGACCCAGCTCGCCCGTGAAGCCCTGAAGATGTACCCCAAGGATGCGCCGCCGGCGTTCGAATACTACGAG